>CBFGQI010000014.1:0-65519 GCA_965650885.1 uncultured Oxalobacteraceae bacterium | reverse complement strand
TGGACGTGCATTACCAGCCGGGCCACGGCTACGCTTCGATGGGCGAGACCAAGGAAGCGGACGGCAAATACTTCAACTCGGGCAACAAGTTCTCGAAGGACCGCTTCCTTCCCGTCGGCCCGCTGCACAGCGAGACCGAACAGCTGATCGACATCACCGGCGACAAGATGACGATCGTGTCCGACCACACGGCTTATCCGGAGCCGCATGATGCGATCATCGTGCGCCGCGACCTGGTGAAGACGCGCCAGATCTACAACATGGACGACTTCCCGAACAAGGTGACGGCGGACAACGCGGGCATCACGCGCAACGGCAACAAGGTGCACGTGCGCCTGATGTCGCAGGCACCGGCCTTCAGCCTGCCGATCATCAAGGTGAAGAAGGGCGATGAGGTGACCATCACGCTGACCAACCACGACAAGGTGGAAGACCTGACCCACGGTTGCGCGATCCCGACCTATAACGTCAACTTCATCGTCAACCCGCAGGAGACCAAGTCGGTCACCTTCAAGGCCGACCATGCCGGCGCATTCTGGCTGTACTGCACGCACTTCTGCCACGCGCTGCACCTGGAAATGCGCAGCCGCTTCCTGGTGGAGGCTTAAGCCCGCGAGGGTGGTGTATCCATGCTGTTCCGCCTGATTTCCCTGCTCTGGTGGGCGCTGCTCGCATGTGCGGCGCCTGCTTCGGCCACCTCGATGTATGACACGGTGCTGTCGCCGGCGTTGATGGGGGGCCCCGACTTGTGTGCCGAAGCGCCATGCGGCGAGGTGCTGCCTGCCGCGACGGCGTTCTCCAGGCGCAAAGGCGCGCCGGCCTATGTTGAAGGTTACGCGCTGGCGCGGGGAAAACAGGAGGTGGTGGGCTATGTGTTCCTGTCCACCGACGTGGTGGACATTCCGGCCTACTCCGGTAAGCCGGTCGTCACGCTGATCGGCATGGACACCAAAGGATTGATAACCGGGGTGCGTATCCTGAAGCACTCCGAACCGATTTTGTTGGCGGGCATTCCCGAGACGGTCCTGACGAAGTTCGTCAGGCAGTACTTCGGCAAGCCCGGCGACGCCAAGCTGGAACTCGGCCTTGGACGTGATGGTGGTGATCTTGATGCGATCAGCGGGGCCACCGTCACGGCCATAGCCGAGAACCAGACCATTGCGCAAAGCGCGTATGAGATCGGCAAGCAGGTGGGCATCTTCAAGGGGATGGTCAAACCGCGCGCCCATTTCACGCCGCTGCGCGAACGTCTGGATTGGGCCGCCCTCGTCAAGGAGGGGGCGGTCGGGCACCTGCGCGTGGAAAGCGCGGATGTCGGCCTGCCCTCGAGCGGCAAGCCCTATATGGATTTGCATTTCGGTTACCTGAACGTGCCTTCCATCGGCATCAGCCTGCTGGGCGAGCGCAATTACCAGCGCCTGATGCGGGACTTGAAGGAGGACGAGCATGCCATCTTCATCATCGGCACCGGCCTGGAGTCGTTCAAGGGTTCGGGCTTCGTGCGGGGCGGCATCTACGACCGCATCCAGGTGCGCCAGGATGCCGACCGCTTCACCTTCCGCGATACCGATTACCTGAACCTCTACCATCTGGAACCGGCCGATGCGCCGGCATACCAGGAATCGGCGATCTTCATCGTGCGTTCGCCGAATTTCAATCCGGCCTGGCCGTGGCAATTGAGCCTGCTGGCCAACAAGCTGGACATGCAGACGCACGCCAAAGTCTTCGCCCATTTCGACCAGGAATACTGGACGCCGGCGCGCTACCTGGAGGGCGGCCGCCCGAAGGTCGAGCGTCCGGTGCCGGTCTGGCAGGCGGCCTGGCTGGCGCGCAAGGGCGAGATCATCCTGTTCGTGCTGGTGCTGATCACCACCGCCATGCTCTACGCGCAGCGCGACCGCCTGGTGCGCGCCTCGAACCGCAAGAGCAAGCCGCTAATCACCATTCCGCGCACCGCGCTGTGGGTCGTCGCGGTCGGCTTTTTTGGCCTCTACCTGAAAGCGCAGCCAAGCATCACCCAGGTGATGACCTGGTTCCATTCCCTGATCCACCAGTGGAAATGGGAGCTGTTCCTGTCGGACCCGTTCATCTTCATCTTCTGGTGGTTCATGGTGGTGACCGTGGTGCTGTGGGGACGCGGGCTGTTCTGCGGCTGGCTGTGCCCATTCGGTTCGCTGCAGCACCTGGCATACAAGCTTGGCACGCTGCTGGGCCTGGGCCGCTTCCAGGGGCTGCTGCCGAAGCGCGTGCACGACAAGCTGAAATGGGTCAAGTACGGCGTGTTCGCCGTGCTGGTCGGGGTGTCCTTCTCTTCGATGGAGCTGGCCGAACAGCTGGCGGAAATCGAACCGTTCAAGACCACTTTCCTGGTGGGCGTGCTGGAGCGCGGCTGGCCCTTCGCGGCCTTCGTGGCGCTGATCCTTGGCATTTCGGTCCTGAGCGAGCGCCCTTACTGCAAATACATTTGCCCGCTGGGCGCGGGGCTCGCGGTGCCGAGCTTCTTCCGCCTGTTCGGACTGAAGCGCAAGCAGGAGTGCGTGACCTGCACCGCCTGCGCCAAGGGTTGCGGCTCGCATGCGATCGACGCGCAAGGCCGCATCGACCAGAAGGAATGCCTGCTTTGCCTGGACTGCATGGTGATGTACTACGACGACCACGCTTGCCCGCCGCTAGCCAAGGAGCGCAAGTCGAGAGAGAAAGCCGGCCAGCCGCTGACGCCGATCAACGAGCGCGGCTACTTCATCCCGCTCGAGGCCGTGCGCAGCGAATTGAAAAGGAAGGCAGGGTAAGGCCATGAGTGTGTTCAGGGTTTGCCCGGCCGTCATGGCCGGAACGTTCGCCACTGTGCTGGCCTGCGCGGCCCCCGCGCTGGCCGCGCGCGCCGCGGAGCTGCCGGCGGGTGGCGCCGCTGTGGCGCTGGTGCGCCCGGGCGAATCGATCGCCGCCGCCATCCGCCTGGTGCGGCCCGGGGGCACGGTGCGCGTGCTGGGCGGCACCTACCGCGAACGCATCGTCATCGACAAGCCGGTGCACCTGGAAGGCGTCGGCAAGCCGACCATCGCGGCCGGCTACGTGGGCGACGTGATCCGCGTCCAGTCGCCGGACGTGTCGATCCGCGGCCTGATCGTACGCGACAGCGGCATCGATCTTGGCGCGCAGAACGCCGGCATCTACGTCATGCCGGGTTCCGACCGCATCGTGATCGCCGGTTGCGACCTGGTGACCAACCTGTTCGGCATCTGGCTGGAGCGGACGCGCGATGCCGTCCTGCAGGGCAACCTGGTGACCGGACGGCGCGACCTGATGTCGCAAATGCGCGGCAACGGCATCCAGGTCTACAACGCCGACGACACCCAGGTCATCGGCAACACCATCAGCTACGTGCGCGACGGCATCTACGTCGACTATTCGCGCCGCGCCACCTTCCGCGACAACGAGGTGCACCACGTGCGCTATGGCACGCATTACATGAACACCCATGACAGCACCTGGGAAGGCAACACCGTGCGCCAGAGCCGCGGCGGCCTGGCGCTGATGGAAGTGCGCAACCTCACGGTGCGCAACAACGTCGCCTGGGGCAATGAGGACCACGGCATCATGCTGCGCACCATCCAGGATTCGCTGATCGAGAACAATATCGTGGCCGGCAACGGGCGCGGTTTCTTCGTCTACGACGCGGAATTCAACACCTTGCGCGGCAACCTGGTGATCGGCAACCGCACCGGGGTCCACCTGACGGCGGGTTCGAGCAATAACGCGGTGGATGGCAACGACTTTATCCACAACGCCGAGCAGGTCAGGTTCGTCGCCGCCAGGGATGTCGAGTGGGGGCGCAGCCAGGGCAACTACTGGAGCAATTACAGCGGCTGGGACCAGGACAACGACGGCAACGGCGACGTGCTGTACCAGGCCAACGACGTGGTCGACCGCCTGCACTGGCAATACCCGCTGCTCAAGCTTCTCTTGAGCAGTCCCGCCGTACAGACGCTGCGCTTCGTCTCGCGGCAATTCCCGCTGCTGCGGGCGCCGAGCGTGGTGGACCGGCATGCGCGCATGCGGCCCTGGAATACCGAATGGAGGAAATGGCATGGACGACAAGCTGATTGAGTTGCGCGCCGTGGGCAAGCGCTTTGGGGCCGTGCAGGCGGTCGACGGCGTCGACCTGTCGGTTGGACGCGGCCGCATGGTGGGCCTGATCGGGCATAACGGCGCAGGCAAGAGCACCCTGTTCAAGATGATGCTCGGGCTGCTCGAACCAACGGCCGGCGAAGTCCGCATCTGCGGCGTGCGGACCGGCGACGCTGCGTTCCGCGACGTGCGGCGCCGTGTCGGCTACCTGCCGGAGAGTTTCGTCGCCTACGACAACTTGAGCGGGATGGAATTGATGCACCTGTTCGCCGACCTGAAAAAGGTCGCGCGCAGCGCCTGCGGCAACGTGCTGGAGCGCGTCGGGCTGTCCGCCGCGGCCGGCCGGCGCGTCGCCACCTATTCCAAGGGCATGCGCCAGCGGCTGGGGTTTGCGCAACTGCTGCTGGGCGCGCCGGACCTGGTGTTCCTGGACGAACCGACCAACGGCCTCGATCCCGACGGCATCCACGACTTCTACCGCATCCTGCACCAGCTGCGCGGCGAAGGCGCGACCATCGTCATCACTTCCCACATCCTGGCCGAGATCCAGGAACGCGTGGACGAACTGGTCATCCTGAGTGGCGGGCGGATCGCGGCCCAGGGCACGCTGGCGCAGCTGCGTAGCGGCGCCGCGATGCCGGCCGAGATCCGGCTGGTGGCGCGGGCCGGCGGCACCGGCCGCATCGTCGCCGCCTTGCGCGGGCACCAGGTCCAAGTCGAACGCGATTGCATCCGGGTGCCATGCCATGCTCGGCAGAAAATGCAGATGCTGCAGCTGGTGTCGGCGTTGGGCGACGCCATCGACGACCTGGCGATCCACGAACCTTCGCTGGAAGACCTGTTTTTCGATATGGGAGGCCGCCATGCGCGCGCGGCTTGACTGGTCGGCGGCGCGCACCATCGCCGTACGCGAATTCCGCGACCGCTTGCGCAACCGCTGGGTGCTGGCGGTGGCGCTGGTGTTCGCCTTGTTCGCGCTGGCGATTGCCTGGTTCGGCATGGCGCAGCAGGGCAGCGTCGGCTATCGCGGCATCGACGTGACCATCGTCAGCCTGTCCAGCCTGGTCACTTACCTGGTGCCCTTGATCGCCCTGCTGCTCGGCTACGATGCGATCGTCGGCGAGCGCGAACGCGGCTCGCTGGAATTGCTGTTGTCGCTGCCGATCACGCGCTTTGAACTGTTGCTGGGCAAGTTTGCCGGGCTGGCCGGCGCGCTGTCCGCCGCCACCGCGCTGGGCTTCGGCAGCGCACTGCTGGCGCTGTCCGACCAGCTCGACGTGCGCGACACCCTGCATTTCTTCGGCTTCGCCGGCAGCGCCATCCTGCTCGGACTGGCCTTCCTCAGCCTGTCGCTCTGCCTGTCCGTCCTGGCGCACAACCGCATCCGCGCCAGCGGCCTGGCCATCGGCCTGTGGTTCCTGTTCGTGCTGGTGTTCGATATGGTGCTGATGGGCGTGCTGGTGCTGTCGCAGGGCGCGCTGGACAGCAGCATGTTCGGCGCCTTGCTGATGCTGAATCCGGCCGACGTGTTCCGCCTGCTGAACATCTTCAGTTCCGACCAGGTGCAGGGTTTGTACGGCCTGGCCACGGTGATGCCGGAGCACATGACCGATCCGGCCTTGCTGGCCGGCGTCATGCTGGCCTGGATCGCCATTCCCTTCGCCATTGCCGCATGGAGGTTCAAATGACATGGACGCGCACAGCCGCCCTGGCGGCGCTGCTGATGCTGGCCGCCTGCGGCGAGGCCGGGCAACCGCTGGCCGCGGCCGATCCGCCCGACGATGCCGTCTGCGCACTGGACGGCATGAGCCTGCACGACTATCCCGGGCCGAAAGCGCAGATCGTGTTCAAAGGCGGCCATATCGACTATTTCTGCAGCCTGGGCGAACTGCTCGAAGTCCTGTCCAGCGGGGATGGCCGGCATCGCATCGGCGCCGCGTACGTGCAGGACATGGGCAAGGCCGACTGGCATAAGCCGCGCGGCCATTGGATCGACGCGCGCCATGCGTTCTATGTGACGGGCAGCCGCGCGCAGGGCGCGATGGGGTCGACCGTCGCCACTTTCGCCCGCCAGGAAGATGCGCAATCCTTCGCCGCGCGCGAAGGCGGCCGTGTGCTCGCTTACGGCCAGCTCCAAGCGGCCGCAGACAAGGTTTCACCCACCAACCAAGAGGAAGACAAGCATGAAAGCATCCACTAAGTTCAGTATCGCCATCGCCGCCGCCATCCTGGCGCCGGCCGCCATGGCCGCCGCGCCTGCTGCGAAAGGTGGCGTGAACGGCGAGAAGGTTTATGCCGCCAACTGCGCGTCCTGCCACGCCGCCGGCGTGCTGGGGGCCCCCAAGGCGGGCGACAAGGCCGCCTGGGCGCCGCGCGTCAAGCAGGGCAAGGAAATGCTGTATGCGCACGGCTTGAACGGCTTCAAGATGATGCCGCCCAAGGGCGGCAACCCGGGCTTGAAGGACGATGAGGTGAAGGCCGCCATCGACTTCATGATCAAGACCTGACCATGCGGCGCCGGCGGCTGTTGGCCTGCGCCGCGCTGCTGCCGGTCCTGGCGGCGTGCGGTAGCAAGGACGCGGTGCACCGCGTCCAGGGCCATGTGTTCGGGACGCAGGTGGAAGTCAGCATCTACGGGCCTTCCGAGGCGGCCGCGCGGGCGCAGGCGGCGGCCGTGCTGCGCGAATTCGACCGCCTGCACCACAAGTACCACGCCTGGCAGCCTAGCCAGCTGACGGCGCTCAACGATGCCATTGCGCGCGGCCAGCCGTTCGAGGCCGACCAGGAGATGGTATTCCTGCTGCGTTCCGCGGCGGCGCTGTCGGCGCGCTCGGGCGACACCTTCAACCCCGCGATCGGACGCCTGGTCCGGCTGTGGGGTTTCCAGAAAAACGACATCACGGCGGGCGGGCCGCCGCCGGCGCAGATCGCGCAGCTGGTGCGGGCCAGGCCGCGCATGGCCGACCTGCACTTCGACGGCACGCGCATCACCAGCAGCAACCGCAGCGTGATGCTGGACCTGGGCGGTTATGCCAAGGGGTACGCGCTGGACCGCGCCGCCCACATCCTGCGCCAGGCGCGCGTCAAGGCGGCGCTGGTGAACGTGGGCGGCAATATGATCGCCATCGGCCGGCCGGGGGCGCGGCCGTGGACCGTCGGCATCCGCGATCCGCGGGGCCCGCAGGCGGTGGCGCGCGTCGCCTTGCATGACAACGAGGCGATCGGCACCAGCGGCGACTATGAACGCTATTTCATGAAGGATGGCAAACGGCACGCCCACATCATCGATGGCCGCACCGGGCAGACGGTCGACCTGGTGGCGTCGGTCACCATCATCACCTCCGGCGGCCCCGATGCCGGCCTGCGTTCGGACGGCAATTCCAAACCCTTGTTCGTGGTCGGCCCAGAGGGCTGGTGCGCCATGGCGCAGCGCCTTGGCCTGAAAGAGGCTATGCTGATCGATGCGCAGGGCAAGGTGTATGCTACGCCGGCCATGATGGCGCGTACCGGACAGGGAAATGGAAATGGGAAATCTGTACGAGGATGCACTGCCGCCGGCGACGGGCGAGCGCTTTGACACCTTGCTGTCGCACCGGGGCCTGGTGATCGAGCGCATCGTCAGCACGTCCAGGATCGCGTCGCAGGAGTATGTGCAGGAGCAGGACGAATGGGTGGTGCTGCTGCAGGGGGAGGCGCGGCTGGATGTGGCGGGGCGCGAGCTGCCGTTGCGGGCGGGGGATTACCTGTTCCTGCCGTCGCGCACCCCGCACACGGTGCTTCAGGTATCGGACGGCGCCCTCTGGCTGGCGGTCCACCTGCACACGTGACAATGCGTGCATCTTTTGTCCATTCCAATCTGCTACCCTTGCTCATCTTTTTAAGGAGTGAAGGCGATGCAGGTAACGCAGCAGGCAGCGATCGAGGAATTCTGGCAGCACACTTCACGCTGCGACCACAGTGTGCAAATGTATGAAAGTGAAGAATCCTTCCTCGACATGCTGGAAGCGTTCGTCATGGCAGGCTTCCGCCAGAACGATGCCATCATCGTCATCGCCACGCCCGAACACCGGGCGGCGCTCGCCGAACGCATAGAACGCAACGGTGTCAACGTCGCGGCCGCAAGCTCGCGCGGGCAGTACATCGTGCGCGACGCGCGTGCCTGCCTGGCGCGCTTCATGTTCGACGGCTGGCCGGCGGAAGCGCGTTTCCAGGCGATGGTGGGGGAACTGCTGGCCAAGGCGCGCGAAACGCGCCCGTCGGTGCGTGCCTTCGGCGAAATGGTCGCCCTGCTGTGGGAGGACGGCTTGTACCGCGCCACCATGCGCCTGGAGCATATGTGGACGCAGCTGTGCCAGCGCGAATCGTTCCCCCTGTTCTGCGCCTACCCCATGGCCAGCTTCGGCACGTGCGACGCGGCCGATCACCGCGAGGTGCAGCACGCCCACTCACGGGTGATCGTGACCTGATGTTCGGCGCTGGCGCCAACGGCCAGCGGTCCGGTTTCGATGGCGGGGCACAGGCGCGGGTATGGGCTGTTACACTAGCGCCATGTTGAAACCTTTGCTGGTCACGTTCGGCTGCCTGTTCCTGGCCCTTGCGGTGCTGGGCGTATTCCTGCCGCTGCTGCCGACCACGCCTTTCCTGTTGCTGGCCTCGGCCTGCTTTGCACGCAGTTCGGACAAGCTGCACAACTGGCTGCGCAACCACGGGCGCTTCGGGCGCTACCTGCGCGATTATGAAGATGGGCGCGGCATCCCCTTGCGCGGCAAGGTATTGGCGCTGGCGATGATGTGGCCATCGATGATTTATTCCATGTACAAAGTACCCTTCGTCCCGCTGCGCATCTTGTTGCTCCTGGTCGCCTGCGGCGTGACGGTTTACCTGTTGCGCCTTCCCACCGCCCGTCCGCTGGATGAATAAGAAACGCCTGTGCGCCGCCGCGGCGGCAATCCTGCTGTCCCATACCGCCCGTGCCGCCAGCTGGGAAGTGGTGGCGGGAGCGCCCGTTGCCCTGCATGCCGCGCCGCTGGATGCGCCGCGCGGCATTGCCGTGGGGGGCGATGGCACGGTCTACTTCACCGATGGCGCGGTGGTGCGGGCGATGCGGCCCGACGGCAGGCTGGATGCACTGCCCGGCCGCTTCATCGCGCCGGCCGGACTGGCGGTCGCCGGCGACGGCACGGTCTATGTTGCCGATGCCGGCAACCATGTGGTCAAGGCGGTCACGCCGGCCCGCGAGGTCAGGACGGTGGCGGGGCAGGCCGGTACGGCGGGCCGGCAGGATGGCAGGGGCGTCGCGGCACAATTCAGGCAGCCGGCGGGGCTGGCGCTCGACGCGTCGGGCGGCTTGCTGGTGGCCGATGCCGGCAACAGTGCCTTGCGCAGGATTGCGCCCGACGGCGTGGTCGGCACCGTGGCGCAGCGCTTGCCGCTGCAGCCCCAGGGCGTGGCGGTCGATGCGCGCGGCGCAGCGGTGGTGCATGATGCGGCGACGGCGCTGCGCATCGGCGCCGATGGCAGCTGGCAGGCATTGGACGTCCAGGCCGCAGCGCGGGGCGTGCCGCAGGCCGACCTGCAAGCCGGGATGCAAGCCCGGTCGCGGGCTGCTGCCGATGTGGGCGCACCCACCGGGCCGGATGCGGGGAAAGGCAGTGTCGGCGCTGCCGTGCGCGGCTTGCTGTCCGGCGCCGCGTCGACGGTGGCCGGCAGCGGCCCTGCAGGCGAGGCGGACATTGGGGACGAGCGCGCTGCCACGATGCCGGCAGGCGCGGACCCCGCGTGCCGGCGCGGAAAATGCCTGCGCCGCTACCTGGCCCCGAGCATGCCCGTGCTGCCGCCCAAGGGCGACATGCCCGCCGGGCAGTTGGCCACCGATGGGCAAGGCCGCCTGCTGGCCACGGTGCCGGCCGCGGGCACCATCTACCGCATCGAGCGCAACGGCATGATCGTGCCGCTGCTGGGCGCCGGCGACGTGACGGGCGACCTGTCAGGCGTCGCCGTCGACCGGCGCGGCAGCCTGCACCTGCTGCTGGCCGGGCCGCAAGCGGGCGCCAGCTGGGATGCCAGCGGCAAGGCCCGGCCACTGGCCCTGCAATACGCCGCGTCGCTGAACCGCGACGGCCCGGCGTTGCAAGCCCGTTTCAGCGACATCACCGAGCTGGCCGTCGGCCGCGACGGCGCACTGTACGTGCTCGATGGCGACCAGCTGCGCCGCATCGGCAAGGAAGGCGAGGTCCGCACCCTGCTGCAGGAAGGCGGTTTCCACAAGCTGCGCGATACGCGCACGCCAGCCCAGGTCGACCTGCACGGCGTGCTGGCGGCCCGTTCCAGCACCGGCGTGTTCGTGACCGCCAATGGCGCGCTGGCCGGCGTCAGCGCGGAAGGCATGATTTCGCTGGTCAGCGGCCCGCCAGGCATGGCGCCCGAGCAGACCGGCTTGCTGCCGGCGTTGCGCCGTATCTGGGCCTATGTGGCACAGGACGTCGAACCGTTCATCCTGCCGGGCCTGGGCCGGCACCGCATGGCGGCCGATGCTTCCGGCCAGGCCTGGTATTGCGCCGACAATGTGCTGTGGCGCATCCGCCCGCGCGGCGTGGCCCGCAAGACGGTGCTGAAGGGGACGGATGGCTGCGGTGACGTGCTGGTGGCGCCCAGCGACGAGGTGTTCATGCTGCATGGCCATTACATGACGCGCGTCGGCGCCGACGGCTACCAGTGGCTGGCGGCCGGCAACCGCGAACGCAAGGGCAGCAACGATGGCGCCGCCCTGCTGGCGCGCTTCCGGTACATCACGCACGCGGTGGCAGACGCCGGCAACCACCTGTACTTCCTCGACGATGGCCTGCTGCGCAAGCTGTCGGCCAACGGCGACGTCACCACGCTGGCAAATGACCTGTTCAGCGAAGTCGGCAAATTGCGTGCCCTTGCCGTGGACGGCAAGGGCACGCTCTACCTCGCAACGCAGCGCTCGGTCCTGCGCTGGCAGCCTTGAGTTATGGCTGCCAGTTCACGTTCACCGTGGCCGTGCCGCTGGCCGGGGTGGTGAAGGTGTGGTTGTTGCCGCCTTCCCACACGGTGGGGTTGGCGCTCTTCTTGAGGAACTTGTAGCTGATCGCGGTGCCGGCGGGCACGCTGACGTCGGTGTACCAGTTCGGGTAGGCGTACACCACCTGGTTGAACAGCGGGCCAAGCGGCGCGGTGGCGCTCCAGTTGGTCAGTTCGAACTTGTCGCCGGTCAGGTAGACATTCTCGCCCGGCACCGTGGTGGCGTTGCCGACCACGAAGCGCACCGTCACCTGCGGGCCGCTCAGGATCTCGAAATTGCCCCAGGTGTCGCTGCTCACGGCGCCCGCCGTGACGATGCTCACGCTGCTCATGCCGGCCGCCACGCTGGGCACCAGGACCTTGATCTGGGTGTCTTCCCAGGACAGGATATTGGCGCCGCTGACCACCGTGCTGCCGAACTTCACCGTGCCCTTGGTGGCGCCGAAACCGCGGCCGTCGATGGTGACGGTCTTGCCCGGCATGGACATGTTCGGCCCCACGTGGCCCAGCTTGGGCGCGGTTGCCGCCGCCGTGTACTGCCAGACTGCGATGGCGCCCGGTGCCAGCGTGAAGTTGCTGACCGCACCGTTGGCGGCGACGGTGATGTTGTTGCCGTTGAAGCCCAGGCCGTTCAGCACGTCGGTATAGCTGCCCGCCGGCAGGCCGGCGATGAAGCCGCTGATCGGCGTGCCGGTGCTGAGGTTGCGGTTGATGGCCACCACCGCCACGTTGTTGCCGAAGTTGCGCTCGAAGATCAGCACATCGTTGTTGACCCAGCGCTGCTGCGTGGTGCCGTAGGCGATGGCAGGGTTCGACTTGCGCAGCGGCGCCAGGCGCGCCACCAGCCTGTAGGCGGCGGTGGTGGTGGAGAAGGACGTCATCATGGCGCGGTTGTCCGGGTCGCCGGTGCCCTGCATGTATTGCTCGGTGCCGTAGTAGATGGCTGGCACGCCGCGCGACGTGAGGGTGAAGGCCAGTGCCTGTTCCAGCTTGCGGCCGCTGGCGCCGGCCACCTGGAAGCGCGGCATGTCGTGGTTGTCGATGAAGGTCACCTGGTCGCCCACGTGGTCGTACTGGCTGGCGGTATCGCCCACCATCTGGTTGAGCGAGGTCATGTTCGCGCTGCCATCCTTGAACACTTGCCGCACCTTCTGCGCGAACTGGAAGTCCAGCAGGCTCATGCCGCTGCGGTTGGCGAAGTAATGGTTGGCCGGGTCGACTTCGTTCTCGCCCAGGAACCATTCGCCGAAGGTGAACACCGGCTTGTAGCCGTGGATGTAGGCCATCAGGTTCTTTTGCCAGCCGAACGGCATGTGCTTGACCGCATCCATGCGGATGCCGTCGATGCCCAGGTCCAGCCACACCTTGATGGCGGCCTTCATGTAGGCATCCATGGCGGCGCTGTTATGGTTGATGTCGGCCAGGTCGAACAGGTTGCGGTAGATGCCGCTTTCCAGCGTGGAGAAGTCGGTGCCGCCGTGATGGTGGAAGTAGCCGTTCGGGTCCGAGCTGTAACCCGCCAGCAGGGCGCCGTTGTCGTACAGCCTGCCGTTCTCGCCGAAGCTGGCATCGCTTTGCGAAGCCGGCGAGGTGTGGTTGGGGGCGAAGTCGATCACCACCTTGATGTTGCGGGCGTGCGCCGCGTTGACCATATTGGTGAAATCGGCCAGCGTGCCGAAGGCCAGGTTGGGGCGCTTGAAGTCGCGCGCCCAGTAACCGTGGTAGGCGGTGCTGTTGGTGCCGGAGTAGTTCAGCACCGCGGTGATGTTTTCCACCGGCTGCGAAATCCAGATGGCGGTGATGCCCATGCCGGTCAGGTAGCCATCCTCGATCTTGTTCTGGATGCCTTTCCAGTCGCCGCCGCAGAACAGCTTTTTCTGCGCGCAGCCGGCGCTGAAAGCGCTGCCGGTGGGGTTGTTGGCGGCGTTGCCGTCGGCCAGGCGGTCGGTCACGATCTGGTAGATCACGTCCGTGTTGAAGCCTTGGCGGTTGCCGACCGCGGTGTCGGGCGCGGCCTGCGCGTGCAGGGTGCAGGCGGCCAGGATGGCGGCGATCAAGGTGTTGCGCTGGGTCTCCATAGTCGTTCCTTTTTTAGGTTTTGGAGCGGCCAGTATGGAGTAGTTTGACTACGCGCACGCTTGCTCTGTGGCGTAAACGCAGCAAAAATCGCGATAAAATTGAAGTATTCTGACTACAGAACATCCTGTAGTCGGCGCCCCAGCCGCTTGCCGAGTGCAAGCAGGGTAAGGGTCGGCGGCAAGCCCCAGGGGGCCGGCAGTACCGAGGCGTCGCACACGTACAGGCCGGCCGCGCCGCCGCGCAAGTCGCGGTCGACGGCGGCCGGCCCGGCGCCGCCGAGCGCCAGCGCGCCGCCGGGATGGGCGGCGAAATGCCAGCTCTGGAACACGTGGCGCGCGCCCGCTTCGGCCAGGATGCGCCGCGCCAGCGCCGTGCCGCGCCGGAAGCGTGCCCGGTCCTCCGGCTGCAGCGTCTTGTCGACCCAGCGCGGCCCGATGCCGCCGCCGGCCAGGTCGCGGATCTTGACCATGATGCTGAGCGTGCGGCGGTGGGCGAACAGGCGGTCGACCCGGCCGACCTGCAGGGCGAAGGCCTGGTACATCGGCTTGGGCAGGGTCAGGTCGGCGAAGGACAAGCCTTCCTCCTCCAGCGCCATGCCGGCCGCCATCGGCACTTCGGCGCCGGCGTCGCTGCCGTCGGCGGTGGCGAGACCGTACACCGTACCCATCACCGCCACCACCGGGTCGCTGAAGAAGGGCAGGCTGCGCGGCGCCAGGCCCGAAGCATGCAGCAGGCGCGGGCTGCCGATGCCGCCGCCGGCCAGCACCACCGCGCCGGCGCGCACGCTGTGCAGGGCGCCGGCGCGTTCGTACTCGACGCCGATGGCGCGCCCCTGCTCCAGCAGCACGCGCGTCGCGCGCGCCTGGTCGAGGAGATGGGCGCCGCGCAGGCGCGCTTCGTCCAGCAGGTCGCGCGCCGTCCATTTCGCGCCGTAAGGGCAGCCGTACACGCAACGCCAGCAGCCGCTGCGGCAGATGGCGGGGCGGATCATCTTGTCCAGCTTATGCCAGGGCAGGCCGGCGGCCAGGGCGCCCTGCATGATGCGGCGGGCCATGGGGCCCAGCAGCTCGTCCGGCAAGGGGCCGACCGGCAACTCCGCGCGGCACTCCGCCAGCGCCGGCGCCAGCTCGATGCCCAGCGCCGCAAAGCGCTCCAGCGGCGGCGCGGCGGCGGTGGCGAAATTCAGGGTCGACGTGCCGCCCGCCGTCAGGCCGCGCACCAGCAGCGAAGCGTCGCGGTGGAAGAAGGCACCCTTGCCGGGAATGGCGCCGATGCCGGCCATCTGCGCCAGCGTCCCGCGCAACGGGGCGGCGCTGCCCTGTTCCAGCACCAGCACGCGCTGCCCCTGCCGCGCCAGGGTCTGGGCGACGCTGGCCCCGCCCGGGCCGCTGCCCACAACGATGGCGTCGTAACGCCGCAGCGGCGCGCCGTCAGCCATGGTCCTGGATCTCCGCCTGCGCCGCGTCGGCCAGCGCGGCAGGCGCGATGCCCATGGCACGCAGCGCGCGCGGCGCCACGCCGTGCCGTGCCGTGCTAGCCGCCAACAGCACGTGCGCGCCGAGCAGGGGGCGGCCGGATTTATCCAGCGCCGCCAGCTCCCGCATCAGGTCCTGGCCCGACGCGCCGGCGTGGTAGACGCCGTCGCCCGGCGCGACGGGCGCCGCGGCCGGCAAAGGATTGCTGCCCGGCGCGCCGCTTGCGTCCATACCGATGCCGACGCCGGCCAGCGCCTGCCGGTATTGCGTTTCCACGGCCGCGCGGAACTGCGCCGGATCGGCCTGCAGGCGGCGGAAGACGGCTGCCGCGCTGTCCTCCGGCAGTTCCAGCGCCGCCAGCACGAAATGCTCGGCGCCCGGCTGCCTCAAGCCCTCCGCGTTCGCATGCCGCTCGGCCGCCGTGCAAAGGGATTTGATGGTCGCCATATCGTGCAGGCGGCGTTTGATGCTGCTGAACATGAGAAAGCTCCTATTGATCGTTGGACCGGGCCAGCCGCTTATGTGCCGCCTGTTTCGACACGCCGAGCGCTTGCGCAATTTGCGCCCAGCTCCAGCCTTGCTCGAGCGCGGCATCGACGGCGCTGCGTTCGAGCCGGTCGGCCATCAAACGCAAGGCCACGACAGCCGCCAATGCCTCGGCGGGATCGTCGGGGGAAGGTAAAGTCTGCAGGTTCGCCATGCGTCAACGATAGTTGACGTGCCCGCGGTTGTCAACCTCCATTGACGAAATTGTCCACCCTGGGGTCAGGAACCCACGTGTACATTTTTGTCCACTTGGGTTCCTGACCCCAGGGTGGACAATTTTTGCAAAGAAACAAAAAAAGGCCCCGCACGGGGCGGGGCTGAGGAAGAGGCGGAGAGACGCCTTAAAAACCCATCAGAACTTGTAGCGCAGGCCGGCCAGGAATTCGCGGCCGGTCACGTTGTTGACCACCACACTGTCGCGCGCGCGGCTGACGAACTGGTCGTTTTCCTCGTTGCTCAGGTTCACGCCTTCCAGCGTGATTTCCAGCTTGTCGTTGACCTTGTAGGACAGCGAGAAGTCCACGTTGAGCGACTTGTTCTTGCCTTCCACGTCGTTGTTGTTCTGGCCCGGCACGCGGGTCACGAAGGCGGCGCGGGAGGAGGCCGAGATGCGCGCGCTCAGCTTGCCGTTGTCGTAGTACAGGGTGGCGTTCCACGCGCGCGGCGACAGGTTCAGCAAGTCGTCGGTGATGCGCGTGCTGCTGGTGGGCGAGACCACGTATTCGATCTTCGACTTCACGTGCGTGTAGTTCAGCAGCGCGCCGAAGTCGCGGCCCCAGGACGGCAGGAAGGTGAACGGCTGCTGGTAGTTGATCTCGAAGCCTTTGAGCTTGCCGCCGTCGGTGTTGATCGGGGCGGTGACCTGGAACACTTCCTCGCCGGTGAAGTTGGCCGGCAGCAGCGACAGCGGCAAGCCGGTGTCGCGGAACGGCATGTTGGTGCGCAGCGACTGGATGTAGGTGTCGATGTTCTTCTGGAACAGGCCCAGGCCCAGGAAGGCGTTCTTGCCGAAGTAGTATTCGAAGCTGGTGTCGAAAGTCTTGGCGCGGAAGGGCTTGAGCAGCGGGTTGCCGGTGTTGACCGTCAGCGTGCCGGTGGTGGCGATGGTGCCGCCGGGCGACAGGTTGTTCAGCTGCGGCCGGGTCATGACTTTCGCGGCGCCGAAGCGGGCGATGAAGTCCGGTGCCAGGTTGGCGGCCAGGTTGAACGACGGCAGGGTGTCGGAATACTTGTTCTCCACCGTGACCGGGGTGCCGCCGCCGGTGGCCAGGTAGCCGGTGGCCGACAATTCGGTCTTCACGTAGCGCGCGCCGACGTTGCCGCGCACGGGAATGCCGCCCAGCTCGGTCTTGAATTCGCCCATCAGGTACAGGCCCTTGTCATCCTCGCCGACCGCGCGGTTGTTGCCGCGCGCATTGCCGTTGGTGATGGAGGACAGGGTGAAGTCGCCCGGGCCGCCGGCCGGGCCGCTCTTGAGGCAGTTGCAGTAGATGTCGTAGGCCTTGGCGATGGCGTTCAGGTCCGGGATGATCCAGCTGGTGTAGGTGCCGGCCGGCAGGTCCTGGCCCTTGCCGAAGCCGCTCACCATGGTGGTCAGGTTGCCGGCGCCGGCCGGCGGCGCGAAGATGGTGTCGTTCTGGTTGACGCGGCGCGACTCATAGGAATCGAAGGCGTACTTCTTGCGGTTGACGCCGCCCTTGATGGTCAGCGCATCGGACGCTTCCCAGGCCAGGTCCACGCTCGCGGTGTCGTTGCGGTTGGTGGCGCCTTGCGGGCGGATACGGATTTCGCTGGTGGTGGTGTTGGGCACCGTGTTCGGCTGGCTGCCGCTGGCCGCCTGCGGCACGCCGATGATGCCCAGGCCGCTGCTGGCCGAAGCCGGGTCGAACGGCAGCGTGACCAGCGGATGGCGGTCGTCCTGGCGGAAGTCGATGGTGTAGCCGTTCACGTTCAGCGCGTCGAGCGTGGTGGTGGTCTGCACCGGGTTGCGGAACTTCGAGGTGGCGCGGCCGACGCGTGCCTGCAGTTGCAGGGTATCGGTCAGGCGCTGCTCCAGGCTCAGGGTCGGCTGGGTGAAGGTGGTGGACAGTTCGTCGAAGCGCGATTCGGCGCGCATGTCGACGCCGTTGAATTGTCCGTACAGCAGGTTGCCGTTGGGCGCGTACTGCGCTGCCACCACCGAGGTTTGCGGCTTGCCGCCCTGGCTGGCGGAGCGGCTGAACGAAATCGCTTCCAGGAAGTCTTCCTGGCGCGTTGCGTCGAGCTTGGCGTACAGCATGTCGAAGGTCAGCAGCGATCCCTGCATCGGGCGCCACTGCACCGAACCGGTCAGGCCGATGCGGTCCTGGTCGTGGGTCAGGCGGCCATAGCGCGGCAGGCGCGGATGGAAGTTGGCGGCATTGCTGGCCAGGTTGTACGCTTCGGTCGCCGCCGCCGATGCCGGCAGGCGCGGCACGCCTTGCGCGGCCGGGCCGCAGGTGGTGGCGCTGGAGTTGGACGGGTTGGCGGCCACGCCCTGCGGCGCGCACCAGCCGCCGCTGGAGGGGCCGTTGTCCCAGCGCACGGTGGAGAAGCCTTCCTCCAGCAGCTGGCGCTTGGAGAAGGCGCCGGACAGCAGCACGCCCACCTTGCGGTCGGCGAAGGTGTCGGACAGCAGGAAGGCCACGCGCGGGTCGGTCTTCTCCGACAGGTCGTTGTACTTGCCCTTGGCCGTGATCATGGCGTTGAAGCCCTTCAGGTCGAAGGGACGCATGGTTTGCAGGTCCACGGTGGCGCCCAGCGAGCCTTCGTCGACGTCGGCCGAGGAGCTCTTGCGCACGGTCAGGGAAGAGAACAGTTCGGACGCGAACACGTTGAAGTCGAAGCCGCGCGAACGGTTGGTGCCGCCGGAACTGTCGGTGCCGCCGGTGGTGGCCAGCGCTTCCAGGCCGTTGATGCGCACGCGCGTGAAGTCCTGGCCCAGGCCGCGCACGGTGATGCTGCGCCCTTCGCCGGCGTCGCGGTCGATCACCACGCCCGGTACGCGCTGCAGCGATTCGGCCAGGTTGGTGTCGGGGAACTTGCCCATGTCCTCGGCCTTGATCACGTCGACGATGCCATTGTCTTCGCGCTTCTTGTTCAAGGCCGATTCCAGCGCGGCGCGCAGGCCGGTCACCACCACCTTCATCTGCGGCTCTTCGGCCGCAGCGGCCGGTGCAGGGGCGGCGCCCTGGGCGTGGGCCAGGCCAGTCGCCAGCGCGGCGACCGAGTACGTGCCGACCAGGCGCAGCGCGCACTTGCGCAAGGCTTCTGCTTGATCCGTCAACTTCATGTTATCTCCTTTTATATTTATTCCAGCTGAGGTTTGTAATTGATCAGGCGTCGGCGGCAAACTCCCCGCTGTAGCGCTTGCCGCCGATGGTGACGTTGTCGAGCACCAGGCCGCGGACGTTGTGCAGCAGCCACGGTTGCCCGGCATGGCGCGGGTTGCCGAAATCGCAGTCGCGGATGGTGACGCGCGCAATGGGCGCGATGGCGGCGCCGGCGGCCCCGTTGTAGCTGCTGGCCACGGGCCCCAGCAGGACCATGGCCTGGTAGCAGGAGTACCGGCCGCCGCCGATGGCGACGTTGCCGACCGTGAGGCCGGCAATCTCGATGTCCGATACTTGCGGCGGCCGCGTGCGCACGGCATCGTCGGCCGGGGCGTAATCGCAATCGACGGTGATCACGGCGCCGGCGCTCGAGGCGACCTGGCCGGCCGGCTTGCTGGTGCCGGGCAGCGGCTTGTAGAAACCGGGGCTGGTCTGCACGCCGTTGGGCAGGCTGCAATCGCGCACGTACAGGTGGCGCAGGAAGCCGCCGCGGTTCATATTGGTCTTCAGGCGGATGGCCGTGTTGAGCGCGTCGCTGGCCCAGTGCACGTTGCGGAATTCGATGCGCTCGGCGTAAATGTGCTCGATGCCGCCGGCCATTTCGCTGCCCAGGGTGACGCCGCCATGGCCGCTGTTCATCACGCAGTGGCGGATCAGGATGTTGCGGGTGGGGCCGTAGCGGGTATCCCGGTTCTTGCCGGACTTGATGGCGATGCAGTCGTCGCCATTGTTGAAGGTGCATTGCTCCACCAGCACGCCGTCGCAAGCCTCGGGATCGAAGCCATCGCTGTTCGGGCCCAGGCTTTCCATGTTCACGCCCTTGACGTGGACGTTGCGGCTGGCGACCGGGTGGTGCACCCAGAACGGCGCGCCGGTGATGTGGTAGCCCTGCAGCAGCACGTTCTCGCATTCGATCAGTTCGACCATGCAGGGGCGCAGGAAGTGGCCGTGGCCGAACACGCGCTCGTTGGCGGGGATGCCGGCCTCCGACAGCGCCGGCAGGTAGCGCGAGTCGCTTTGCCAGCGGGTGCCGGGGCCTTCGATCAAGGTGCGCTCCTGCGCGCCCAGTGCCGGCGCGCGCCGGGCCAGGGCGAGGTTGTTCGGGTTGGGGGCGACTTCGGTGCGTGCGCGCGCGGGCTTGCCGCGGCCTTTCCAGTCCCACCAGCACTCGTCGGGCTTGTTCTCGAAGGGCACGCCGCCCTGGCCGTCCAGGATGGACGTCCAGTCTTCGCCGGTGAGGGCGATGTTCTGCTGGCCATGGGCGTAGACCAGCGGCGAAAAATTCAGGCAATCGTTGCCTTGCCAGCGGCTGCGTACCAGCTTGCCGTTCCTGCCGCAATCGACGTCGCCGTACCTGGCGTAATCGTCGGGATTGGCGCTGAACATCAGGCGCGCGCCTTGTTGCAGGTGGACGTGGACGTTCGAGCGCAGCACCAGCGGGCCCTTGATGTACCAGTTCCCCTGCGGGATCAGCACGCGGCCGCCGCCGGCCTGGTGGGCGGCGGCGATGGCGGCGGTGATGGCAGGGTAGCAGTCGTGGCTGCCCTGGGCCGGGGTCTTGAGCGTGCCCGTTTGGAGCGATGCGACCTGGCCTTGCACGTCCACCAGTTCGCACGGCTTGGCGCCGAACTTCGTCACCGGGAAATCCTGCTGGCGGAAGGCCAGCGGCGTGGCAAAGCGCGCCGCGATCTGGCGCGCCCGCTGCCACGGGTCCGTCCTGCCGGCGCCGCCGGCCGTACGCTGCGCGCCGCCCGCCGCACCAGCCACGCCCGCCGCACCAGCCGCGCTGCCCGCGGCACGGTCCACGCCGCCCGCTGCGCCTGCCGCGACGGCGGCCGCCACGCGTGCCATCGCCGGCTGCGCTGCCAGCCAGACGCCGCCGGCGATGGCTCCGCGCAGCAACGCGCGCCGTTGGCGACGGCCGGGCCCCGGCTCGATTGGCGCGCCCCCGGCGGCGGGGCGCTGGCTTGCTTGGCCGCGGCGCGTCATGGGACCGCCTTCAGCACGGTGCGCACCGGGTTGGCGGCGCGGGCGGCGGCGTTGGCGACGTATTGTTCCCACTGCGTGCGCGTGGTGATCTCGCCGGCGCGGCTCCAGGCGCCGCCCGCGTAGTAGCGCAGCGGCTTGCCGGCGGTGGCAGGTGCCAGGATCAATTCGTTCAGCGCATCCTCGGCGAAGCCTTGCGCGGCCGGCACGATCACCGCCGTGCCGAAGGCGCCATTGCTGGCTTGCTCGACCCACTGCAGCAGCACCTTGCCGTCGCGCCTGGTGGCGATCTGCGGGGCCTGGCCCTTGTCGGCCGGGTTCTTGTTCAGGCCCACGGCGATGGTCAGCGGCTGCTCGCCGGCATAGCTGAAGGTCGATTCGATCATGTCGAGCTGCTGGCCGGCGTCGACGGTGAAGCGCTTGACCTCGGTGACCGGCAGGCCGGCCGCGTCCCAGGCGGCGTAGCGCAATTCGAACACCGTGCGCACCGGCCCGTTGGCCAGTACTTTCCAGCCGGCGTAGTTGGTCGAGACGTACAGCCTGGCGCCATCCCACACGCCGGTGCCGCCGGCGCCGCGCGAGCGGCCGACGTTGTACATGTCCATGCCTTCGCCTTCGTCATGGTGGTAGTGGTCGTGGCCCTTGTTGTACCAGCGGTCGACGACCGGGTAGGGCACGCGCTTGAACCACAGGTCCAGGCCGGAGGTCACCAGCACTTCCTTCGTCACGCCGGGCGGTGCCGGCGCCGCCAGCGCGGGGCCGTAGGTGCGGTGGGCCAGCTTGTCGTTCTCCCAGCCGAAATCGTCCAGCCGCTCGGGCACGTAGCGGGCAAAGGTTTGCGCGGTGAAGACCGGCGCCACGCTGTCGATCTTTTCCACGGTGTAGGTGGCGCTCTTTTCGCCGGCCTTGAAGCTGTGCTGGAAAATCAGTTCGCCATAGGCGATGCCGATGTTCTGCGGGTCCTTGGCCTGCGGCGCGACGTTGGTGACCTGGTGCGGCACCACGCGGCCGGCGGCGTCGCGCACGGCGATCTTTTGCACCAGGGCGTGCGGCAGCGCCTTGTTCACCTCCGACCAGGGCACGGTCACCGTCTCGGACGGGCGCGCGATGTCGAGGTCGTGCTGCAGCGTGATGGCCAGGCGTTCGGCGGCGCCCGCGCAGGGCAAGGCCAGCGCGGGCAGGGCGGCCGCCAGGGCGGCCAGCAGGCGGGTGGTGGTCATGGCGGCTCCTCAGTGGTGTTCGCGGTAGTCGGTGGCGCCGCCTTTGGGCACGTAATGGTAGGTGCGCACGCGGTACTGGATGTCGAGCTTGGGATTGGTGACCAGCTTGATCATCTCGGCGCCGGCCAGCAGCACCGGGCCATAGCCGTGCAGGGCGTGCTTGCTGGTGGGGCGGTTGTAGTAGTACACCTGGTCGCCGGCCAGGGTGGTGCCGACGCAAGTGCCTTCCACTTCGCCCTGCTCGGTGATGCGGGTCTGCAGGCCGGCCCAGCCGGCTTGCGCGATGGAGCCGTAGGGGGCCGGCGAGAGCCAGCCCTGGTTGACGGCGTGCGCGATCACGTAGGTGAAGATGGCGGAGGCCGAGGTTTCCAGGTAGGAGTCGTTACGGTCGAGCATCTGGTGCCACAGGCCGCTGCCGGACTGGCGTTCGGCGATGCCGTGCAGCGCCAGGCGCAGTTGCGCCAGCACTTTCGGGTAGCCGGGATGGTCTGTCGGCAGCACGTCCAGCAGGTCGGACATGGCCAGCACCGACCAGCCGTTGGCGCGCGCCCAGTAGAAGTTCGGCGCATCGGCCATGCCGGCATGCCAGCCGTGGGTGTACAGCCTGGCCTGCGGGTTGAACAGGTAGCCGGCCATGTTCAGCACATTGTTCACCGCGTCGTCGAAGTGCGCGCGCTGGCCGCTCATGCGCCCCAGTTCGGCCAGCGCCGGCACGCTCATGTACAGGTCGTCGGCCCACAGCGATGCGGCCTGCGGGCGCTTGCGCGCCAGGGTGCCGTCCTGCAGGCGGAATTGCTGGTGGGCGACCCAGTCGCTGCAGGTGGCGATCATGTCGGCCAGGTCGGGGCCGACCCTGGCGGCGCGCGCGCGCATCAGGGCCGCGCACATGGAACCGGAATCGTCCAGCGAGCGCGGGTCGAGGAAGCGCGAGAAGCTGTTGCCGCGCTCCAGCTTGAACTGCTTTTCCTGCGCCGCGAAGTAAGGCTTGACCTCCTTGAAGAACTTGAAATGGCGCTCGGTCATGGCGGTGAAGCCGCGGTCGCCGGTGGCTTCGGCCGCCTTCAGCAAGCCGGAATGCACCACGCCCATCTCGTACACCTGGATGCCGAAGTCGCCCTTGGACGGTTCGAAGATGGCGTCGGCCACCGGCGTCTTCAGGTCGGTGATGGCGGCGCCGGTTTTCTTGCTGACGATGCGGGTGGGCGTCACACGGTCCATGTAGCCGCGCACTTTGTGCAGCGTGGCGGTGATCCCGGCCACGCTCGGCATCTGGTACGGCACCGGATACGTGCCTTCGCCGGCATCGTTCGGGTTCTTGTTGTCGGGATTGCGGTAAGGGCCTTCCGCGTGGGCCGGGCTGAGGGCAAACAGGCAGGCCAGGGCGGCCGCCAGCAAGGACGATGTGGGCTTCATGGGTCTCCGCGTGCGCGATTCTAAGTGTGGTGAAAGTGCGTCATCTGGTCAGGCCATTCTAATTTGGTCAGACCAAATATGCAAGGTGGACTAGCCAATCTCGAATCATGTGTGGCATACTGAAAACGAAGGGCAAGGAATCACCAAAAGGAAAAAACATGACTGTTACAGGCGCACGCTACATCAAGATGCACGAGGCGGACAATGTCGCCATCGTGGTCAATGACGGCGGCTTGCCGGCCGGGGCGGTCTTCCCGGACGGCCTGCTGCTGGTCGAAGGCGTGCCACAGGGGCATAAGGTGGCGCTGGCCGACCTGGCCGAAGGGGACCCGGTGACCCGTTACAACGTGACGATCGGTTACGCCAACCGGGCCATCCGGCGCGGCGCCTGGGTGTCGGAGCAGGTGCTGCGCATGCCGGGCGCGCGTGCGCTGGACGGCCTGCCGATCGGCACCCGCACCCCGGCCCCGCTGCCGCCGCTGGAAGGCTACACCTTCGAGGGTTACCGCAATGCCGACGGCTCGGTCGGCACCCGCAACATCCTGGCCGTGACCACCACCGTGCAGTGCGTGGCGGGCGTGGTCGAGCACGCGGTCAAGCGCATCAAGGAGGAATTGCTGCCGCGCTACCCGAACGTGGACGACGTGGTGGCCCTCGAGCACATTTACGGCTGCGGCGTGGCGATCGATGCGCCGGGCGCCGACGTGCCGATCCGCACCCTGCGCAACATCAGCCAGAACCCGAACTTCGGCAACCAGGTGATGGTGGTCAGCCTGGGCTGCGAAAAGCTGCCGCCGACGCGGCTGTTCCCGGCCGGCAGCATCCCGATCGCCTCGGCCAACGCCAACAGCGCGGCCGGCGCGCCGGACGTGGTGTGCCTGCAGGATGCGCAGCACGTGGGCTTCCAGTCCATGATCGATTCGATCATGCGCACCGCCGAGCATCACCTGAAAGTGCTCGATGCGCGCCGGCGCGAAACGGTGCCGGCGTCCGAACTGGTGGTGGGCGTGCAGTGCGGCGGCAGCGATGCCTTTTCGGGCGTGACGGCCAACCCGGCGGTGGGCTTTGCCACCGACTTGCTGGTGCGCGCCGGCGCCACCGTGATGTTCTCGGAAGTGACCGAGGTGCGCGACGGCATCGACCAGTTGACCTCGCGCGCGCAGACGCCGGAGGTGGCGCAAGCCATGATCCGCGAAATGCAGTGGTACGACGATTACCTCAAGCGCGGCGGCGTCGACCGCAGCGCCAACACCACGCCCGGCAACAAGAAGGGCGGCCTGTCGAACATCGTGGAAAAGGCCATGGGTTCGATCGTCAAGTCCGGTTCGGGCGCGATCCATGGCGTGCTGTCGCCGGGCGACAAGCTGACGCAGAAGGGCTTGATCTACGCCGCCACCCCGGCCAGCGACTTCATTTGCGGCACGCTGCAGATGGCGGCGGGCATGAACATCCACGTGTTCACCACCGGCCGCGGCACGCCGTACGGCCTGGCGGCGGTACCGGTGATCAAGGTCGCCACCCGCAACGACCTGGCGCAGCGCTGGCACGACCTGATGGACGTCAATGCCGGGCGCATCGCCAGCGGCGAAGCGTCGATCGAGGACATCGGCTGGGAACTGTTCCGCCTGATGCTGGACGTGGCCAGCGGCAAAAAGACCTGGGCCGAACACTGGAAGATCCACAATGCGCTGGCGCTGTTCAACCCGGCGCCGGTTACCTGATCACGGAGTAAAGCGAGATGACGCACACTGCAAAACCCTTCAAACGCATCCTGATGACCGGGGCCGCCGGCGGCCTGGGCAAGGTGCTGCGCGACCGTATCAAGCCCTGGGCGCAGGTGGTGCGCCTGAGCGATATCGCCGACATGGGCGAGGCCCGCCCGGGCGAGGAACTGGTGCGGTGCGACCTGTCCGACAAGGCCGCCGTGATGCAGCTGCTGGAGGGCGTGGACGCCGTGCTGCACTTCGGCGGCATCTCGACCGAGGCGCCGTTCGAAGCCATCATGCAGGCCAATATCCTGGGCGTGGCCAACCTGTACGAGGCGGCCTACAAGCACGGCGTCAAGCGCCTGATGTTCGCCAGCTCGAACCACGCGATCGGCTACTACAAGACCACCGACATGCTGGACGCGAACATGCCGACCCGGCCGGACAGCATGTACGGCATCTCGAAAGTGTTCGGCGAGCAGATGTCGCGCTATTACTACGACCGCTTCGGCATCGAGACGGTGTGCATCCGCATCGGTTCGAGCTTCCCGCAGCCGGCCAACAAGCGCATGATGTCGACCTACCTGTCCTATGACGACCTGACCGAATTGCTGCGCTGCTCGCTGTTCGCGCCGCGCGTCGGGCACACCATCGTGTTCGGCATGTCGGACAACGATTCGGTGTGGTGGGACAACCGCTATGCGGCGCACCTGGGCTACCGCCCGCAAGACTCGTCGGCGCAGTTCGCGCACCTGTTCCCCGATACGTCCGAATTCCCGGCCAAGGATGACGTCACCACCATCTACCAGGGCGGCAAGTTCCTGCTCGACGGCCCGATGTTCAAATGATCGAGCTGCGTCGCGGCAGCCTGCGCGCGGTGGTGCTGCCGGCTGCCGGCGGCGGCCTGGCGCGCCTCGATTGGCAGGGCGGCACCGGCCGCGCGGGGACCGCGTCGACGGTGGACGTGCTGCCCGTGCTGCGCCCGGCGCCCGATGGCGTGGCGCGGCCACTGCCGGGCCAACTGGCCTGCTTCCCCCTCGTCCCCTGGTCCAACCGCCTGGCGCCGGACGGTTTTGAATTCGGCGGCCGCCGCATCACGCCCGCGCCAACGCGCGAGGGCGAGCCGTGTCCGATCCATGGCGACGGCTGGCGCATGCCGTGGCAGGTCGAAGCGCAGGAAGACGGCAGCGCCGTGCTGTCGCTGGACCGCCGCGATGGCACCCCATTCGCCTTCACCGCCCACATGGCTTACGCGCTCACGCCGCACACGCTGTGCGTGACGCTCAAGGTCACCAACCACGGCAGCCACGCGCTGCCTTTCGGCCTGGGCCTGCATCCCTGGTTGCCGCATCCCGAGGACGCCCGCCTGCGCGCGGCGGCCGGCGGCGTCTGGCTGTCCGGCGCCGACAAACTGCCCGCCGAACATAGCGCGCCGCCGCCCGCGGCATGGGACTTTTCCGCCGGCGCGCGCCCGCTGCCCGCCGCAGGCATCGACAACGCCTTCACCGGCTGGGACGGCCGCGCCGAGATCGAGTGGCCGTCGCGCAAGCTGCGCCTGCGCATTGCCGCCGACATGGGCTATTTCATCCTGTACGCCCCGCAGGGCAAGGACTTCTTCTGCTTCGAGCCGGTCGACCATCCGATCAATGCGCACAACCTGCCGGGCGGCGCCGCTGCCAATGGGTTGACCGTGCTGGCGCCGGGGCAGGACTTGTGGCGCACTGTCACGTTTTCCGTGGAGGAGATGGCATGAGCAAGTTGGCCCGCGCACTGGCTGGGGCGGCGCTGGCCGCGCAGGGCGCTCTGGCGCCGCTAGCTGCCGCGCAACCGGGCACCGACGGCGCCGACCAGCCGTACACCGCCGAAACGACCCTGGCCAAGCTGGCCGGCCAGTATCCGCACATCGCCATAGCCGGCGCCGACGCGCCGGCCCCGGTGCGCGTGTTGCGCGGCTTGGGCTATGTCCAGCGCGCCGGGCGCGTGCTGCAGCTTGACCTATATCTGCCGGGACCGAATATTGGCGCTGCCGGCGCCGCCGACGGGGCCGCGGCTTCCACTGCCACCACTGCCGCCAAGCCGGCGCATCCGCGCCTGGCGCCGCTGGTCGTCCTGGTACATGGCGGCGGCTGGCGCAGCGGCAGCCGGGAAAATCTGGCGCCCCTGGCGGCACGTCTTGCGGCGCGCGGATATGCGGCTGCCACGGTCGACTACCGCCTGTCCGGCACGGCGCCGTATCCGGCGGCGGTCCATGACATCAAGCAGGCAGTGCGCTGGCTGCGCACGGCCGCGCCACGTTATGGCATCGACCAGCAGCGCATTGCCATCGCAGGCGGCTCTGCCGGCGGCCAGATTGCGGCGCTGGTCGGCATGACCAACGGCCAGGCGGCATTCGATCCCGATGCGGCTGGCGTGGCGCCGCCCGATTCGAGCGCGGTGCAGGCGGTGGTCAACATCGACGGCCTGTCCGACTTCACCTCCGCCGAAGCGCGCCAGCATGAGGACGATCCCGCCAAGAACCCCTCAGCGGCCGGCGCATGGCTGGGTGGGCGCTACGGCGAGCGCATGGCGCAATGGCGCGAAGCTTCGCCGCTGACCCATGCCGGCGCCGGCAGCCCGCCGGTGCTGTTCGTCACGAGCGGGCAGGCGCGCTTCAGCGTCGGCCGCGAACAGCTGGCCGAGCGCTTGCGCCAGCATGGCGTCGCCAGCGAGCATGTGAACCTGCCCGGCACGCCGCACTCGTTCTGGCTGTTCGACCCATGGCTGGCGCCCACGGTTGATGCCATGGAAGGCTTCCTGCAACGCACGCTGGGCGTGGCACCCGCACCGCGCGCGCCATGGGCGGCAGACCTGGGCGATGGCCGCTACCGCAATCCGGTGCTGCACGCCGACTACTCCGACCCCGACGCGATCCGCGTCGGCAAGCGCTATTACATGACCTCCTCCAGCTTCACCAACGTCCCTGGATTGCCGCTGCTGGAGTCCGACGACATGGTGAATTGGCGCCTGGTTGGCCACGCGCTGTCACGGCTGGTGCCGGAAAGCGCGTTCGCCACGCCGCAGCACGGCAAGGGCGTCTGGGCGCCTTGCCTGCGCTACCACGACGGCAAGTTCTGGATTTTTTATCCCGATCCGGATTTCGGGATTTACGTGATCACGGCCAAACACTTTGCCGGCCCGTGGAGCAAGCCGCGCCTGCTGATGGCCGGCAAAGGCCTGATCGATCCCACCCCGCTGTGGGACGACGATGGCAAGGCATGGCTGCTGCACGGCTGGGCGAAGTCGCGCGCCGGCTTCAATAATGTCCTGAGCCTGCGCCCGATGGCGCCGGACGGCAGCCGCATGCTGGACGACGTCAGCCGGGTGGTCATCGACGGCAACACGCTGCCGGGCTACAAGACGCTCGAGGGACCGAAGTTCTACAAACGCAATGGCTGGTACTACGTGTTTGCGCCGGCCGGCGGCGTGGAGACCGGTTGGCAGTCGGTGTTCCGCTCGCGGAATGTCGATGGGCCATATGAGGCGCGCATCGTGATGGAGCAGGGCGCCTCCACCACCAACGGGCCGCACCAGGGTGCGTGGGTCACCGCGACCGACGGCAGCGACTGGTTCTACCACTTCCAGGACAAGCGCGCTTACGGCCGCGTGGTGCATTTGCAGCCTATGCGGTGGCAGGAGGATGGGTGGCCGGTCATCGGCGAACCGTCCGCCAAGCCTGGCGTGGGGCGGCCGGTGCCCGAGCATGCGAAGCCGATGGGCGGCGGCGCCCCCGCCGCTGCCGGGCCAGCGTGGCCCGCCGTGGGCGACGAGTTCGGCGGCAGGCAGCTTGCGCCGCAATGGCAATGGGTGGCGAATCCTGCGCAGGACTGGTACTCGCTCAGCGCGCGCCCGGGCCACCTGCGCCTGCACGCCCAGCCTGCGCCGGGCGCCGGCAAGGCGGATCATGCGGGCGCCGCGCCATTGCGCTCCTTGCCGGCGGTGCTGACGCAAAAGCCGCCAGCGCCAGTGTTTACCGCGACAGCGAAGCTCGAGCTGCATGCGGTCGCCGGTGGCGATGCTGCAGGCCTTGCAATGTATGGCCAAACCTACGCCTGGCTCGGCCTGCGCCGTGAGCGGGACGAAACGCGGCTGGTTTATGTGCGCTGCGAAGCGGGCAATGATAAGTGCCAGGAGCAGACGACGGCAGCGCTGTCCTTGCCCCAGGCAGGACAGCCCGTGCACTTGCGCATGGCGGTCGGCGCCGCTGGGCAAACCAGCTTCTCGTTCAGTGCCGATGGCGCCAACTTCCACCCCGTCGGCACACCGTTCACCGCCGCCATGGGCCGCTGGGTCGGCGCCCAAATCGCCCTGTTCGCCACTGGCGCCAGCGGCGCGTACGCCGATATCGATTACCTGCGCATTACGCCTTGACAACGGGAGCATGGCGCTGGTTCGAGGTGTTCTTCTCAACTCCTTCGCAGAGCACTACTGAAACCTACTGAAAAAACTACTGAAAACTACTGAAATTTGAACCTTTTGTTCTCCAGCGGCTCAAAAGGGAATATTTTTCAGGAGATTTCAGTATGGACCTTCGAGCATCGCTGGCGATAAGCCTCCCCACCATGCGCGCGCTGCTGGATTACCAGGCTGAGCACGCGCCCGATATCGATCCTGCGGACCTGGCCGACCGGGCCATTCGTGAATGGCTGCAACGTCGGCACATTCCGGCCACACCCGCGGGTTATTTTTGGAAAACGGTGTTCCTGCCGGATGGAACACGTTTGCGCATTTCCAGTTGCGCAGGGGCACATTACGCCCAAGTGGTGTGCGGCGAGCTGATTTATGGCGCGGAAAGCCTTTCGCCAAACCAGTTTGTGACGGCGAGTCTGGGTAATGTGGGCAACGCATGGAAAGTGGTCTTTGTGCAGCTTCCCGGCGACACCGATTGGACGCAGGCGCTTCGTTTGCGTTATGCAGCGAATGCGCACGCAATGCGAACCGCCAAGCGCAAGGCCGAGCGCATCGTAGCGCCTGAAGACCTGGCTGGTTGAGCGCCGGACAAACTCAGCGCGAAAGCGGCCGCAGTTGGCGCAAGCGGCCGGCGCCGGCGTTGCTCATGATGTTCGCCTGTACGTCGGAAGCGGGAAGGGCGGTGAAGGCGTACGGCACGCTCCAGCCGACATCGGCCGGGAAGCCGCATTCGGCCATCGGCTTGCCGTTCAAGGTCGAGCCCTGGTCGCGCACCGCGCCGGGGTCGGACTTGCCGGGGTTGCGCAGCACGTCGCCGCAGCCGCGCGCGTCCTCGATATCGTATGCATTGGCGTCGATGATCACGCGCGCCTGCCTGGCGATGCCGACGCTGTATTCATGCGCGTACTCGGCATGCTTGCGCGAACCCTTGTGATAATTGTTGAACAGGTGGACCTGCCCGAAGCGCACGCGCGGCGCGCGCGCCGTCACGTATTCGAAGAAATTGTTGGAGAACGTCACGCGCAAATGGCCCTCGTCGCCACTGGCGTGGTCGCTGCCGCCGACCAGCGTGTTCTTCTCATGCAGGGCGAAGTGATTATTCGACACGGTCACGAAATCGGAGGCGGACGTGATATCGAGCGCGCCATCGTGGCACTGTTTCGGCATGCCGTTTTCCTTTGGCGATTGGCCATCGGTGCGTGGCGCATCGGTGAAGCTGTTATGGTCGATCCAGACGTGGTGCGAGCCGGTCACGCTAATGCCGTCGTATTGCGAATTCCAGTTGCCGTTGGCGCCATCCTGCGGATCCCATTTCGGCTCGGGATCGCAGGGATTGCTGATCGACAGGTTGCGGATGATGACCTGGCTGGCATTGGCGACCACGATGCTCGCGTTGACGAAACCGGCATCTTCCCCAAGCCCGATCAAGGTGGTGCGCGATGGCAGCCGCACGACGCCAGGCTTGGCGCCGTCGGCCATGTCGATCGTGCCGCGCACCTGGACGATGCGCGCCTCGCCGGGCGCAGCGGCCGCGGGCCGTGCGGCGAGCGCCGCCAGCAGTTCTCCGCGCGTGCCGACCGTATGCACCGCCGAGGCGGCGGCGGAAGCACCTCCCTGCGTGCCGCCGGCCATGCCGGCCCAGCCATCGGCCGGCGCATGCTCGCGTGCAGCCTGGCACGATGTGTCGGCGGGATCGGTCAGCGGCCCGAGGGCGGGGAACTGCCGCACCAGCTCACGCGCCGCCATGTCGCCGAAGAACCGGCCACCCTTGGGCCCCAGGTGGGTGTAGTCGAAACCGGCCCCTTTAGGCTGGGCCAGCGTGTCCGCTGCGGCCGGGCCCATGGCCTGTACGGCCGCCAGCGACAGCGCGTTCAAGTCCAGCACGGCCGCGCCTTCGCGCTGCGCGGTTTCGCGCACTGCCGCCGCCCACGGCGCCAGGTCATTCCATACGTAGCCATTGCGGAAGCTGCGGCGGGTGAGGGAAGTCACCAGCACCGGCACGCCGCCTGCCGCCTTCACGTCCGCCACATAGCGCGCCAGGTTGGCCGGATACTCGTGCACCAGGTCGGTCGAGCGCCCGGGTTTGCCCGGCTGGTCGTTATGGCCGAACTGCACCAGCACATAAGTCTTGCCGAAGCCTGCGCTGTCGCGCAGATGCGCCAGCACCGCGTCCCAGCGGCCCTCGGCGCGGTAGGAGCCCGAGCTGCGGCCATTCTTGGCGAGGTTGAGGCAGACGGTGTCGGGCCGCTGGCGCCGGCACAGGTAGTCGCCATAACCGCCGCCGCTGGCGACGGTCGAATCGCCGACCAGGATGATGCGTTCGGCCGCGTGCGCGGCGGCGGGCAGGGCGGCCGCGATGGCCAGCGGAAGAACGATGTGACGCAGCATGAGACTCCCCTGAAGTTCGTCTCATTCTATTTTGGCCTGACCACATTTGCAAGTGGTCAGGCCGCGTGGTGTGGCTGCCGCGCTTAGCCGCGCGAGAAGGTCTTGGTGACGCGTTCCAGGTGGGCGCGCATGGCTTGGCGCGCGCCGGCCGCATCGTGCGCGGCAATGGCCGACACGATATTGCGGTGGTCGTCCAGCGTATTCTTGCGCAATTCTTCCGTCTGGAAGTGCTCCTTGAGCTTGTGCCACATGCTGCCGCGCTGGTTCCACAGGGTCTCGACCACGCCCACCAGCGCCGTATTGCCGGTGGCGCGCGCGATCGCCAGGTGGAAGTTGCGGTCGGCTTGTTCGTTGGTGGCGCGGTCGGCGTGGTGCTGTTCCATTTCCGCCGCGGCGCGCAGGATGGCGTCGATGGCGGAATCGGTCGCCATCTTGGCCGCGATCGCCGCCACTTCCGATTCGATCAGGCGCCGCGCCGCCAGCACTTCGAAGGGACCGGGGCCGCCTTCGGCCAGGTCGGACGGGGCGCTGGCCTGTTCGCTGACGTAGACGCCCGAACCGCCGCGCACTTCCACCACGCCGGACAGTTCCAGCGCAATCAAGGCTTCGCGCAGCGACGCGCGGCTCACGCTCAGTTTGGCGGCCAGGTCGCGCTCGGCCGGCAGGCGGGTGCCCGGCTTGATATGCTCTTCGCGGATCAGGTCCTGGATCTTGGCGGCCACCACGCGGTACAGCCGTTGTTCGGCTGCGGGATGGGGCTCCGTTGCAACGGTCTTTTTAATCATGCGGCCAGGGCCTTCTCTCTAGGTATCGGTCGCCCGATTTTAATTTGGTCTGGCCAATTTCGCAAGAAAACCCCCGGCAAGATGTCTCTGATAGGATGTCTGACATCTTTTCCCGGTGTATAATGGCCGCATGACTATCCTCCCCCGCAAGCGACACACCCTGGCCCAGGGCGTGGTCGAACAGATCAGCGCCAGTATCGGCAGCGGCGTGCTGAAACCCGGCGACAAGTTGCCGACCGAGTCGGCCATCATGGAGCAGCACGGCGTCAGCCGCACCGTGGTGCGCGAAGCGATCTCGCACCTGCAGGCGGCCGGGCTGGTGCAAACCCGCCACGGCATCGGCACCTTCGTGCTGGACAAACCGCGCAGCAGCGGGCTGGGGATCGACGCCGAAAGCATCGTCACGGTGCGCGACGTGCTGGCCATCCTCGAACTGCGCATCAGCATGGAAACCGAAACGGCCGGCCTGGCCGCCAGCCGCCGCAGCGAGGAGCAGGTGGCCGAACTGGCGCAGGCGCTGGACGATATGCGGCAAGCCATGGTGCAGGGCCGCGCGTCGGTGGAGGCCGACCGCCGCTTCCACCTGGCCATTGCCAAGGCCACCGGCAACCGCTATTTCATCGATATCCTCGGCCAGCTGGGGCAGGCCATCATTCCGCGCGCCCGCGTCAATACCGCGGGGCTGGCGCAGGACCGGCCGGCCGACTACCTCGAGCGCGTGCACCGCGAGCATGAGGACATTTTCCGCGCCATCCAGCGGCAAGACCCGGAAGCGGCGCGCGCCGCCATGCGCACCCACTTGTCCAATTCGCGCGAACGGCTGCTGCAGGCGCAGCAGCGGTTCGAGAACGCGGCCTGAAACCGGTAGGACGGTGTCTGACCCTGAGGGTCAGACACCTGGTGTGCCGGTTTCCGCAACTCCGCTCCGCAACACAAATTTTCACTTGCGTTCATTGGAACTAGGTTGTACGATGACTTACAACTGAGCTTCAGCCAATCCACAACACTTAGGAGTCTCCCATGTCGCTGTCCCCGCAAGAACTCAAACAAGTCATGTCGTCCGGCCTGCTGTCCTTCCCGATCACCGACTTTGACGCCGCCGGCAACTTCAACGCCAAGACCTATGCCGAGCGCCTGGACTGGCTGGCGCCCTACGGCGCCAGCGCGCTGTTCGCCGCCGGCGGCACCGGCGAGTTCTTCTCGCTGACCGCGCCCGAGTATTCCCAGGTCATCAAGGTCGCGGTGGAATCGTGCCGCGGCAAGGTGCCGCTGCTGGCCGGTACCGGCGGCCCGACCCGCCAGGCCATCGCGCTGGCGCAGGAAGCCGAGCGCCTGGGCGCCGACGGCTTGCTGCTGCTGCCGCACTACCTGACCGAAGCGAGCCAGGACGGCTTGATCGAGCACGTGGCCCAGGTCTGCGCCGCGGTCAAGATCGGCGTCATCGTCTACAACCGCGCCAACTGCCGCCTGTCGGCCAACTCGCTGGCCATCCTGGCCGAGCGCTGCCCGAACCTGATCGGCTTCAAGGATGGCGTGGGCGACATCGAACTGATGGTGCAAATCTGGCGCAAGATGGGCGACCGCTTCTCCTACCTGGGCGGCCTGCCGACCGCCGAAGTGTACGCCGGCGCCTACAAGGCGCTCGGCACCCCGGTCTACTCCTCCGCCGTGTTCAACTTCATGCCGAAGCTGGCGATGGACTTCTACCACGCGACCGCCGCCGGCAACACCGCCGAAACCAACCGCATGCTCGATGAATTCTTCCTGCCCTACCTGGACATCCGCAACCGCAAGCCCGGCTACGCGGTGTCCATCGTCAAGGCCGGCGCCCGCCTGGTCGGCCATTCCGGCGGCCCGGTGCGCGCCCCGCTGACCGACCTGACCGCGGAAGAGGACGCAATGCTGCTCAAGCTGATCCAGAAGCAGGGTGCGCAATGATGCAGGTCACCGGTGAAATGATCATCGGCCGGCAGCTGGTGCGCGGCGCCGCCGGCACCCAGCTGGCCTTCAACCCGGCCACCAAACAGAACCTGCAGCCGGCGTTCGGCCAGGCCGAACTGGCGGACGTGGAGCGCGCCTGCGCCTTGGCCGAGCAAGCCTTCGACGCTTACCGCGCCACCACGCCGCCGGCGCGCGCCGCCTTCCTCGAAGCGGTGGCCGCCAACATCGATGCGCTGGGCGCCACCCTGACCGAGCGCGCCATGGCCGAAACCGGCCTGCCGCAAGCCCGCCTGGAAGGTGAGCGCGGCCGCACCGTCAACCAGCTGCGCCTGTTCGCCAAGGTGGTGCGCGACGGCCATTGGCAGCACGCCACGCTCGATTCCGCGCTGCCGCAGCGCACCCCGCCGCGGCCCGACCTGCGCCTGCGCAAGATCGCCATCGGCCCGGTGGCCGTGTTCGGCGCCTCCAACTTCCCGCTCGCCTTCTCGGTCGCCGGCGGCGACACCGCTTCCGCCCTGGCCGCCGGCTGCCCGGTGGTGGTCAAGGCGCACGCCGCCCACCCCGGCACCTCGGAACTGGTGGCGCGCGCCGTGCAGAAAGCCGCCGCCGATTGCGGCATGCCGGAAGGCGTGTTCTCCATGCTCCACGGCGATGGCCGCGTGGTCGGCCAGGCCCTGGTCGCCCATCCGTCGATCAAGGCGGTCGGCTTCACCGGTTCGCGCCAGGGCGGCACGGCGCTGATGCGCACCGCCGCCGCGCGCCACGAACCGATTCCCGTCTATGCGGAGATGAGCTCCATCAATCCGGTATTCATGCTGCCGGCCGTGCTGGCCGCCAATGCCGAGGCACTGGGCGCAGCCTTCGTCGAATCGCTGACCATGGGCGTGGGCCAGTTCTGCACCAACCCCGGCCTGGTGATCGGCGTGGCCGGCGCGGACTTCGACCGCTTCGCCGCCGCAGCCGCCGCGGCGCTGCAGCCCAAGGGCGCGGGCACCATGCTGACCGCCGGCATCCATAGCGCCTACGAATCCGGCGTGGGCCGCCTGTCCGACGTGCCCGGCGTGACAGTGCTCGCCATGGGCCGGCAGGAAGGCGCCGGCTGCGCCGCGCAAGCCGCGCTGTTCCGCGTCGATGCCGGCACCTTCATCGCCAGCCATGCGCTGCAGGAAGAAGTGTTCGGCCCGGCCTCGCTGCTGATCGCCTGCCGCGACGAAGCAGAAGTGCTGCGCCTGGCCGCCAGCCTGGAAGGCCAGCTGACCGCCACCGTGCATTGCACGGCCGACGATTACGCGCTGGCCGGCCAGTTGCTGCCGACGCTGGAGCGCAAGGCCGGCCGCGTGCTGTTCAACGGCTTCCCGACCGGCGTGGAAGTCTGCCACGCGATGGTTCACGGCGGCCCGTTCCCGGCCACCTCGGACACCCGCACCACGTCCGTCGGCGCCACCGCGATCGAGCGCTTCCTGCGCCCGGTCAGCTACCAGAACGTGCCGGCGGCCTTGCTGCCGGCGGCATTGCAGGACGATAATCCACTGCGCCTGGCGCGCATGGTGGACGGGGAGCTGCGCACGGCAGTTTGACTGTGAAGTACGGCCGGGGGAGACACCGGCCGCTTTTCGACGATAAGAACCTATGAATCAGCACAACCCGCAAGCCGTCGGCATCGCCGCCGAACCGGCCGCCGCCATCGGCAAATACCGCTGGACCATCTGTGGCCTGCTGTTCTTCGCCACCACCATCAACTACCTCGACCGCCAGGTGCTGTCGCTGCTGGCGCCCGCGCTGTCGAAGGAGTTCGGCTGGTCGAATACCGACTACGCCAACATCACCGCCGTGTTCCAGTTCGTGTACGCGATTTCGATGCTGTTCGCCGGCCGCGTGATCGACAAGATGGGCACGCGCAGCGCTTTCGTGCTGGCGATCGTGGTATGGTCGGTCGGCGCCATCCTGCACGCGTACTCGGTGGCGATCGGCAGCACGTTCAGCAATATGCTGGCCGCCGTCGGCATTGCCGCCGTACCGGTTTCGGTGGCCGGCTTCATGTTCGGCCGCGCCGTGCTGGCGCTGGGCGAGGCGGGCAACTTCCCGGCCGCCATCAAGGCTACCGCGGAATACTTCCCGAAAAAGGAACGCTCCTTCGCCACCGGCATCTTCAATTCCGGCGCCAATATCGGCGCCATCCTGGCCCCGATCACGGTGCCGGTGATCGCCGAACTGTGGGGCTGGCAGGCGGCCTTCATCATCATCGGCGCGGTCGGCTTCGTGTGGATGGGCTTCTGGCTGGTGTTCTACGATACGCCGGCCCGCCAGAAGCGCCTGTCGCGCGCCGAGCTGGCCTACATCAACAGCGATACGGCGGCAGCGCCGGCGCCAGCCGCCGCGCCGGCCGACGCGCCGCACAAGGCATCCTGGTTCAAGCTGCTGGGCTACCGCCAGACCTGGGCCTTCACCCTCGGCAAGTTCCTGACCGACGGCGTGTGGTGGTTCTTCCTGTTCTGGCTGCCCAAGTTCCTGGCCGCGCAATACGGCGTCAGCGCCAGCGAGATGGTGGTGCCGCTGGCCGTGCTGTACTCGATGACCATGATCGGCTCGATCGGCGGCGGCTGGTTCCCGGCTTACTTCATCAACCGCGGCGCCAGCGTCTACCATGGCCGCATGCGCGCCATGCTGACCATCGCCTTCTTCCCGCTGGCCGTGCTGCTGGCGCAGCCGCTTGGCTACCTCGGCATCTGGGTGCCGGTGATCCTGATCGGCATTGGCGCCTCGGCCCACCAGGCCTGGTCGGCCAACCTGTTTACCACCGTCTCCGACATGTTCCCGAAACACAGTGTCGGTTCCGTGGTCGGTATCGGCGGCATGGCCGGCGGCCTGGGCGGCGTCCTGATCACCAAGGCGGCCGGCAAGCTGTTCGACCACTACAATGCGCTGGGCCAGATCCAGACCGGCTACATGATCATGTTCACCTTCTGCGCGCTGGCTTACCTGGCCGCCTGGTGCATCATGAAGGCGCTGGTCCCGGCCCATAAGGAAATCACGGACCTGTAATGGAGAAAGTCAGCGGTGTTCATTGCACGGTGGGTGAAAGCCCCACCTGGCACGCCGGCGAAGGCGCCTGGTATTGGGTCGACATCCCGGCCCGCCGCATCTGGCGCCTGCATCACGCCAGCGGCGCCACCCGCAGCTGGCAGGCGCCGGAGATGGTGGCCTGCGTGTCGCCGGCGGCGCGCGGCGGCCTGATTGCCGGCATGGAAACCGGCATCTTCAACCTGGTGCTGAACGATGACGGCAGCGTGGCGGCCGAACGCCTGGCGGCGCCGCCTGCCGCGGAACTGGGCGCCGGCATGCGCTTCAACGACGGCCGCTGCGACCGGCAAGGCCGCTTCTGGGCCGGCACCATGTTCATGGACATGGCGGCCGCGCGCGCGCTCGGGCATCTGTACCGCTATACCGCCGACGGCGGCCTGTCGGCGCCTTTCGTGTCGGGCCTGCTGACGCAGAACGGCACCGCCTTTTCGCCGCGCGGCGACGTGATGTACCTGTCCGATTCGCACCCGCAGCGGCGCACGGTGTGGGCCTTCGATTACGACACCGCCAGCGGCACGCCGCACAACCGGCGCGTGTTCCTCGACCTCGGCGCGCAGCAAGGCCGTCCCGACGGCGCCGCCGTCGATGCGGACGGCTGCTACTGGAGCTGCGCCAACGACGGCGGCCTGCTGCAGCGCTACACCCCGGCCGGCATGCTGGACCGCGAGATCGCCCTGCCGTTCGCCAAGCCGTCGATGTGCAGCTTCGGCGGTCCGGACCTGTCCACCCTGCTGGTCACCTCCATCGACCCCGGCAACGCCGCCGGCGACTGGCCCGGCGCCGTCCTGCTGCTGCGCCCCGGTGCGCAAGGCGTCCCCGAAACCCCGTTCGCCTGACCCCGCAGACCGCTGCGGCAGCCGTCCAAGTGTGTCGTAATCGCCATACTGGTTGAGCAGACAGTCGGATTTATTTGCAAAGTCTGCAAGCTGATTGCATATTTGTTACTTTAAATTTTCCGTGATCAAATATGCTTTCGAATGCTCTGTTGCGCGTGCTCGCCACTTTGTTGGCAGTCGTATGCTCGATCCCCGCGCAGGCGGGGATTCTGACGCACATCCAATCCACCAATAACTGGCACGGGACCTGGACAACGTCCAACGACGGCCGTCCCGCAGTCCCGTTTGGCGGGACCCTGGCGTCCAACCTGGTGCAGCAGCCCTTCAAGAACAGTTGCCGCGTAATCCCTATGGCAGGCGAACAAGTTTCCTGGTGCTATTACGATGCCGATTTTTCGGGGATGGACTCGCCGTTCGTCAATGAATTCAAAACCCGCTTCAAACAGGACACACCATTATTTGAATCCCTCATGGTCGACCTTGAAGTGCGGGCCGATGGTAGATATCACGGCACCATCACTTTCATACAAGGCAATACAGAGATCTACACGGATCAAAGCGGAACCTACCAATCGAGCTTAAACACCAACTACCAGTTCTGGTACGGGGGTGAGGGCTTGGCGCCCGACAGCTTTGTCGATCTTGAGTTCACCAAGCGCATCTGGAGTGAAGGCCAGTTCACAAAGTATTACTTGGCCACGCAATGGGACGTGCTGCAGCTGTTGGATTCTGGCGATAGCAACTTGCTGGAGTTCGAGCAGTGGGAGGGATACTTTGATGCCAGCACCGGCACCATTCCAGAACCGGCTGCACCGCTGCTATTCGGGGCCGGCCTGCTGGCGCTAGCCGGCCAGCGCGCGGCAAAACGCCGCGCTGGCGTCATCGGCCGGGAAGCATGATTCGATGTGGAGCTCCTCCAGCGTCACGTCGCGCGGCGTGCCGAAGGTGGTGACGGTGGAGAAGAAGGCCACGCGCTGGCCGTCGCGCTCGAACACCGTCTGCAGCAGCGGCGCCGGCGCGGCGCGCACATCGCGCTGGCGCCATTGGGCCGGCACGCCCGGGTAGGTCAATACTTCTTCCAGCAGCGCGCGGGCCTTGGCGTCGTTGGGCGCGGTGGCGACCAGCTTGTGCAGGTGCGCCAGCAGGTGGCCGGCGATTTCTTCCCAGTTGCCCAGCACGGCGCGCACATCCCGCGGGTCGAAAACGTGGCGCAGCATATTGCGGTGCGGGCTGTCGCGCCCGCCCAGCAGCCAGCGGTTCATGCGGATCGCCGCGTCGTTGGCCATCACGATATCCCAGTGGCGGTTCATCAGGAAGGCAGGGTAGGGTTCCTGCTGCTTCAGCATGGCGTCGATGGCCCGCCGCATCGGCGCCAGTTCGGGATTGGCCAGCGCGGACTCCGTGTAACGCGCGGCGTAGCCGGCGGCCACCAGCAGCGCGTTGCGGTCGCGCAGGGTCATTTCCAGCGTGTCGGCCAGGCGCGCCAGGATGTCGCGGCTGGGCTGGGCCTTGCCGGTTTCGATGCAGCTCAAATGGCGCGTCGACAGGCCGGCGTCCAGCGCCAGGTCCATCTGGCTCAGGCGGCGGGCGGCGCGCCACTCGCGCAGCAGCACGCCGACGTGGGCGAGTGGGGGTGGGTGTGCGTTCATGGCGTCATGGTAGCAAGCTTTTGCGACGCGGTTCCATGACCTCAGAGGTCATGGCTTTACAACCAGTCCGCATCCATCATGCAGGTCATTGAAAACCTGTCTGTAAGGAGATCAGCATGATGCGTCGGGACTTTATGAGGTTGGGAATGGCTGGCGTTGCGCTCGCTGTCGGGACGGTGGGCGCGCGGGTGGCCAGCGCCGCACAACTCGGCGGAGCGGCTGCCAGCGGCGCGGCCGGCGCGGGTGGGGCGGCCGGCGCAGGTGGGGCGGCCCGCGCTGGCGGCACGGCGGGAGCGCAGGTGGCGGCGGGCAACGCGGCGGTGCGGGCACAGGCGGCGCGCGATGCGCGGCAATGGCGGGCGGCGCGGCGCCTGGTGGCGACCAGCATGGGGCGCGTGGCGGTGGTGGAGCGGGGCAAGGGTCCGCGCGCGGCGTTGTTCCTGCATGGCCTGCCGCTGAACAGCTTCCAGTGGCGCGGCGCCGTGGCGCGCCTGGCACCGCATCGGCGCTGTATCGCGCCCGACTTCCTCGGCCTTGGCCACAGCGAGCCGGCCTGGGGCGCCCGGCTCGATCCGGAAGGGCAGGTCGCCATGCTGGCCGAATTGCTGGACAAGCTCGGTGTGGACAAGGTTGACGTGGTGGCCAGCGATAGCGGCGGCGCGGTGGCGCAATTGTTCCTGGTGCTGCATCCGGAGCGGGTGCGCAGCCTGCTGCTGGCCAACTGCGACACCGAGATCGATTGCCCGCCGCCCGCCATGCTGCCGGTGATCGACCTGGCAAAGCAGGGCAGGTTCGCCCAGGAATGGCTGGCGCCGTGGCTGGCCGACAAGGACAAGGCGCGTTCCGCCGAAGGGCTGGGCGGCCTGTGCTACGCCAACCCCGCCGCGCTGGCCGACGCCGTGTTCGAAGCCTACCTGCGCCCGCTGGTCGACCACCCGCAGCGCCTGCACGGCTATATCGTCGCGCTCGAGCGCAATGCGCTGCACGGCATCGGCCCCGCGCTGAAAGCCAGCACGGCGCCGGTGCGCGTGCTGTGGGGCATGGCCGACGACATCTTCCTGCCGCGCGGCGCCGACTACCTGGAGCAAGCCTTCGGCAACGGCAAAGGCGTGCGCCGCCTCGCCGGCAGCAAATTGTTCTGGCCCGAGGAGCAGCCGGACCTGTTGGCGCAGGAAACGCTGGCGTTGTGGCGCAGCGCTTAGCGCCTAGCGCTTGCGGAAGATGCAGACGATGATATCGCTCGGGAATAGCCCCATCAGCGGCAGCAATCCCCAGCGGATGCCGGCGTACTGCAAGGCCGCCTTGGCTCGGGAGGCGTTGCCGAAGAAAGTCAGGCGCTGCCACAGCCCCTCTTTCCGGGCCGCCGCCAGCTCGCTGCAGTGGCGCAGCGCAAAGCCCTCGCGTTCAACCAGCCGGGTCAGGTTGGCCGCGTTGAAATAGTGCACGTGCGGTGATGGCATGCCTTTCTGCCACAAGCGGCTGAAGGGGCCGTGCAGCCCGACGCGCGCGAACAGCTTGGACAGGCGGTAAAACATACCCCGGCTGCTCGGCAGGTTGAGCACCAGTGTGCCATCTGGCGTGAGCCGCTGGTAGCAGTCGCGCAGGGCCGTGCGGATGTCCGGGACATGTTCGATCACGTCGTTGAACACGATGATATCGAAGCGCTCGCCGTCATCCAGCGCGTGCGGGAAATAGCCGATCCGCGTCGGCAGGCCGCGGGCGCTGGCGCGGGTGGCCACCGCTTCGTCGGGTTCGATGCCTACCGCGTCGAAGGCGCCGGCTGCCGTTTCGAGGAACCAGCCGTGGGCGCTGCCAACATCGAGCAAGCTGCGTGCACGGGGTGCCGCGAACTGGCGCGTGAGTGCGACCACGGTGCGAAAGTTCTCCTGGCGCAGCGCCTTGAGCGACACTTCGCGCACGTCTTCATCGAGCTCCGCGCGTTCCGCGCCATGGTTGATGGCGACGGCCAGCTCTGCGCTTTCATAGGCGCAGGCAGGGCAGGTATGGTGCCAGGCCGACAGGCCAGCCTTGAGTGGGGAGTAGCAAACGATGCAAGTCATGCGCGCCACGATAGCATGCTTGCATTGTTGAAAAGTTCACAAATACTCACATCGCGGACTGCGGTAAAATCGCGGGTTTGGATCTCCGCGAGGTATTCGCAATGAAATGGGCTGTTGTCGGTTTTTACATCCTGTCCGTGCTGCACATCCACTTCCGTGGCAAGGTACGCCTGCCGATCGGCCGCCAGCTGTTCGACCATTCGTCGTTCATGGCCCCGATCAATATTTTCATGCACTGGTTCTCGCGCGTGCCGTCCACGCCCTACCTGCCGGTCGACACCTTCCAGGAACTCAAGCCGCTGCAAGAGAACTGGCAAGTGATCCGCGCCGAAGCGGAAAACCTGCTGCGCCTGCAAAAGATCAAGGCGTCGGAAAAGAATGACGATGCCGGCTTCAACTCCTTCTTCAAAAATGGCTGGAAGCGCTTCTACCTGAAGTGGTACAACGCCAGCCACCCGTCGGCCCAGGAACTGTGCCCGCAAACCTTCGCCCTGCTGCAAGGCATCCCGTCCGTGAAGGCGGCCATGTTCGCCGAGCTGCCGCCGGGCGGCAAGCTCAATCCCCACCGCGACCCGTTCGCCGGCTCGCTGCGCTACCACCTGGGCCTGGCCACGCCGAACGACGACCGCTGCTTCATCGACGTCGATGGCGAACGCCATAGCTGGCGCGACGGCCAGGGCGTGATCTTCGACGAAACCTACATCCACTGGGCCATCAACGGCAGCGAGAGCGACCGCATCATCCTGTTCTGCGACGTCGAGCGCCCGATGCGTTACCGCTGGGCGCAGGCGGTCAACCGCTTCCTCGGCCGCACCATGATGACCGCCGCCGCCTCGCCCAACGAGCAGGGCGACCAGGTCGGCCTGGTGTCCAAGCTGTTCCGCGTATCCTTCTACGCCGGCAAATACCGCCGCGCCTTCAAGGCGTGGAACAAGACGGTATACAAGATCACCAAGTTTGGCCTTATCATCGGCCTGGCAGCAGCAATCTATTACATCTGAGGCGGCCCGCGCTGCCTCGCTTCGAGGAGGTAGCATGCGGCACCGGTACCTGACGGGCGTCCTGGCCATTGCACTGGGCGCCGCCACCATCTTCCCCATCCTGGACGCCGGCGCCGGCCCCCTGCGCGAGCGGCTGCGGGAGCGCCAGGCGCGCGACGCCGGCATCCCCGGCAACATCCAGCGCGATATTCCCTACGGCAGCGACCCGCGCCAGCGCTTCGACGTCTACCTGCCCGCACCGGCAGCGCCGGGCGCGCCAATCATCTTCATGGTGCATGGCGGCGGCTGGCGCACCGGCGACAAGGCGGAAAAAGCAGTGGTGGAGAACAAGGCGCCATACTTCACCGGGCGCGGCTACCTGTTCGTCTCGGTCAATTACCGCATGCTGCCCGACGCCGATCCGCTGGCGCAGGCCAAGGACGTGGCGCAAGCGCTCGCCGCGGTGCAGGCCAAGGCGGCCGGCTGGGGCGGCGACGCGCGGCGCACCATCCTGATGGGCCATTCGGCCGGCGCCCACCTGGTGGCGCTGCTGGCGGCCAATCCCGCGCTGGCGCCGGGCAGCAGTTGGCTTGGCACCGTGGCCCTCGACAGCGGGGCGCTCGACGTGCCCGACATCATGGCCTCGCGCCACATGCGCCTGTACGACGAGGCGTTCGGCAGCGACCCGGCCTTCTGGCGCACGGTATCGCCGGCGCACGCCCTGCAGCCGGGGGCGCGGCCCATGCTGCTGGTGTGCTCCACCCAGCGCGAACGCGCTTGCCGCCAGGCCCACGATTTCGCGCAGCGCCTGCGGGCCGGCGGCGCCCGCGCCGAGGTCCTGGAGCAGGCGAAGAGCCACCGCGACATCAACCTGCAGCTGGGGGCGGACGCCGGCTACACGCGTGAGTTACAAAACTTCCTGGACGGCCTGGGCGGGTCCTGATCCGGCCCCGGCCGCCTCAACGGCATGCCGCCGGCACCGTGAAGTGATAGCGCAGCGCGATGCGGCGCCACGCGCGGTCGCAAGGCATGGCCGCCGCAATCCTGTCCAGTTCCTCCGCCAGTTCCCCCGCGTTGCGCGCCATCACGAAGTGGCGCCCGAACCGGTGGAACGGTTTGTCCCCCACATGCAGCTGCCCCACCGGCAGCTTCTCCCGGTCCATCTGCCGCCGCAGGTAGCGGAATGAGCTGAGCGGCATCACCGTGAAATCCGCCTGACCCGCCACCAGCTTGCGCAGGTTGCTCATCGCATCGGGGGCGTTGATGCGCCGGATGCCCTTGCCCACGTATTCGTCGATGCCGACGTAGCGGTTGCCGTAGATGCCGGCGAAACGCAAGCCCGCCAGCGACGCCGGCCCGTCATAGCGCACCGGATTGTCAATGCGCGAAATGATGGCATTGCTGTCTTCCAGGAAGGGCGGGCTCCAGTGGAAGCGCTTGCGCGGCACGTCGCCGATGAAGATCGGCGACAGGAACAGCGCCACGCCCTCGAATCCGCCCGGCGCTTCCATCAGCTGGTTCAGCTCGCGCCGCTGCACCGTCACCAGTTGCAGCGTGTAGCGGCCCTCCAGCCTGCGGTTCACGTAGCGCACCAGCTCATGGGCCAGGCCGCCGCGTTTTCCCTCATCGTAGGGCGCGCCGCGGTAGCTGTTATAGGCATTGACCGGCGTCGGCCCGGCGCCGGCGGGCAGTGCTGCCGTCAGCATCAGGGCCAAGGCAAGCAGGCGCCGCCGCATACGTCAACGCGCGTTGGGCGCCGGCAGCCGCGCTTCGGCGCGCGTGAGGATCCATACCCGGTCGATATTGCCGTTCATGTCTTCCGTGTAGTTGACGATGATGTCCTTCTCGCGCAGGGAGCCCGGCACCACGGTCAGGTTCTCCTCGCTGAAGATGCGCGCGGCCGGCGACAGCTGGCGCGGCTTGCCGTCGAGGGTGATGTCCGGCGCCCATCCGGGCGTCATCTTGCCGCGCCTGGTGTTCGGCGGGAAGGCGCGCGGCTCGCGCTCCGGCTCCGCGGCGAGCACGGGCAGGGCGGGGGCGGCCAGGGTGGCCGCGAAGGCCAGCAGGAAATGTCGTTTATCCATGCGCGCTAGCTTACCATGCTGGCGAACATGGCCAGCACCGACAGCGCCATCACCACCGTGCACGACCAGCCGAGGATGCGCAGGCGGCGCGACAGGGTCACTTCGCCCATCACCCCGCGCCGGGTCGACAGCAGCATGGTCACCACCATCACCGGCACCGCCACCACGCCGTTGATCACCGCGCTCCAGTACAGCGCCCGCATCGGGTCCAGCGGCAGGAAGCCGATGCCGACGCCGGCCAGCGTGGCGGCCGCGATGATGCCGTAGAACTTGCGCGCGGCCAGCGGTTCCAGTTCCAGGCCGCTGCGCCAGTTGAAGGCGCCCGCCATGGCATAGGCCGCCGATCCCGCCAGCACGGGGATGGCCAGCAAGCCGGTGCCGATGATGCCCAGCGCGAACAGCGCGAACGCCAGCTCGCCCGCGATCGGCCGCAGCGCCGCCGCCGCCTGCGCCGACGACCCGACCTCGAAGATGCCATGCGCATGCAGCGTGACCGCCGTGGTCAGCATGATCGACCACGCCACCAGGTTCGAGAACCCCATGCCGATGGCCGTATCGAGCTTGATGCGGCGCAGTTGCGGCCGCACCTGGCGTGGCGCGCGCTTCAGCGGTTCGGCCTGCGGGTCGGCCTGCAACTCCTCGACTTCCTGCGAAGCCTGCCAGAAAAACAGATAAGGGCTGATGGTGGTGCCGAACACCGCCACCATGGTGGTCAGGTATTCGGCTGTCCATTCGATATGTGGCGAAAAGGTGCGCACGACGACTTCGCGCCACGGCACGTCGATCACCAGCGCCGTCGCCGCATAGGCCAGCAGCGCCAGGGTCAGCCACTTGAGCAGGCGCGCGTAGCGGTGGTAGGGGATGAACACTTGCAGCAGCACCGACAGCACGCCGAAGCCCAACGCATACCATTGCGCCGGGCCGCCCGCCACCAGGCGCAGCGCATCGCCCATGGCGGCCAGGTCGGCCGCGATATTGACGGTATTGGCGAACAGCAGCAGGCTGACCACGGTGTACAGCAGCCAGGCCGGATAACAGCGGCGCATGTTCGCCGCCAGCCCGCGCCCGCTGGTGCGGCCGATGCGCGCGCTGGTTTCCTGGATGCCCACCATCAGCGGATAGGTGAACAGCCCGAGCCACAGCATGCCGAAGCCGAATTGCGCCCCGGCCTGCGAATAGGTGGCGATGCCGCTGGGATCGTCATCGGCGGCCCCCGCCACCAGGCCGGGCCCGAGCTTGTCCAGCCATGATTGGCTCTGCTGTTCCATGCCCCGATGCTAGCGGGGCCGGCCGGCCGCTTCCGTACGCTCACTCACAATTGAAAGTCGGGGTCAGCTCTGGCAACCGGACATTCGCGCACTGCGCGAAGCGCAAAACTCCTTGAGAAGCCAGAGCTGACCCCGACTTTCATTTCAAGAGCGATGGCGGGCTTGCCAGGCGGCGAGGGCGGCGCGGTAGCGCTCCAAGTCTTCGTAGTAGAGGTCGAGCACGCACCAGGTGCAGCCGCTGTGGCAACAGTCGTCCGGGCCGGGCTCGGCCGGGGGCTGCGGCATGGGGTCGTCGGGTGGGGCGGTATTGCTCATCGTTATTCATCCAGCGCCAGCAGGGCCTGGTTGCGGCCGCGCTGTTTGGCGCGGTACAGCGCTTCGTCGGCCATGCGGACCAATTGTTCAGGGCGGCTGTGCTCGGTCGGCACCAGCACCGCCACGCCAATGCTGATCGTCACGTGGCCGAACGGCGAAGCTTCGTGCGGCAAGTTCAGCCGCTCCAGCTCGTTGCACACGACCTGGGCCACGCCGATCGCGTCGGCGCCGGACGTGGCCACCGACAGCAAGGCAAATTCTTCGCCGCCATAGCGCGCCACCAGGTCCGAACTGCGCCGGCCGTGCTCGGTGATCAGCCCGGCCACCGTGCGCAGCGTGGCGTCGCCGGCCAGGTGGCCATAACGGTCATTGTATTTCTTGAAGTAGTCCACATCCAGCATCGACAGCGCCAGCGGCTGGCCGGTGCGCAGGGCGCGCCGCCATTCGGCTTGCAGCGCCAGGTCGAAGCCGCGCCGGTTGCTGACGCCGGTCAAGCCGTCGGTCATGCTGAGCGCTTCGAGCTTGCGGTTGGAGGCTTCCAGCTCGGCGGTACGGGCCGTCACCAGGTGCTCGAGCTCGGCCTGGTGGCGCGTCAGGCGGCGGATGCGCCAATGGTACAGGCTCCACAGCCCGCCCACCACCAGCACAGCGGTGCCGACGCGGAACCAGGTGGTTTGCCAGAAGGGCGGTGTGATGGTCACGTCCAGCGTGGCGGCTTGTTCGCTCCAGCTGCCATGGTGGTTGGCGGCGCGCACGCGGAACACATAGTGGCCCGGGTCGAGGTTGGTGTAGGTGGCCACGCGGCGCTCGGCATCGGTTTCCTGCCAGTCGGGGTCGAAGCCTTCCAGTTGGTAGGCATAACGGTTTTGCGACGGTTCGGTGTAATGCAGGGCGGCAAATTCGAGCGTGAACGCGGTCGCTTGCGAGGACAGCACCAGGCCGGTCGGGGCGGTCAGGGGCCCTTCCAGCCGGGCCTGGTCGCGGAAGCGGCCTTCGCTCAGTGAATGGTTGAACAGTTTGACGTCGGTGATGGCCACTTGCGGCGGCACCGAGGCGCTGCGCACCCGCTCCGGGTCGACGCCCGTCATGCCGTGCACGCCGCCGAAATACAGGCGGCCCTGGGCGCCGGGCGCCGAGGCATTGGTGGTGAAACCGCCGGTCATGCCGTCGGCCACGGTAAACAGCTGGGCCGAGCCATTGCTGGGATTGAAGCGGTACAGGCCGGCCAGCGTACTGATCCAGATCTTGCCGTTGGCGTCGGACTGGATGGCCAGGGCTTTGTGCTGCTGGATGGCGGCAGCGTGCGAGCGCAGGCGCAGGGCGCCCTCCGCGCCTTCCTCCAGCTGCAGCATGCCATGCGAAGTGCCGATCCACAGCCGCCCATCGGCATCCTCGTGCAGGGCGGTGACGTTGTCGCCGACCATGCCCTCGGGGCCGCCGGCGCGCAGATGGCGGAACTTGCCGCTGGCCGGGTCCAGCAGGTCGAGGCCGCCGCCATTGAATTCCGACCCCATCCACACCCGCCCCTTGCGGTCTTCCAGCACCACGCTGGTGCCGTCCACGCTGCGGCTGTGCGGATCCTGCGGATCGTGGACGTACAGGGTCGAACGCCGGCGCAGCGTATCGTAGCGCACCAGGCTGTTGCCTGTGCCCAGCCACAGCACGCCATCCCGGCCGGGGGCGATGGCGTTGATGAAATCGCTGGCCGTGTTGCCGAAGCGCACCACCTGAAAGGTGCCGGTGCGCGGGTCCAGCCGGTTCAAGCCGTTGGCGGTGCCCACCCACAGCGGGCCCTGCGGCTGCTGGTACAGGCTGTACACGATATTGTTGCTGAGGGAGCCTGGCCGGTCCTCGGCCTGGTAGCGTCGCAGCACGGCGCCGCGCATCGGGTCGAACAGGGCCATGCCCAGGTTGCCGCCGACCCAGACCGTGCCCTGCGGCCCGTCCTCCAGGCTCAGCAAGGCATTGTTGGCGCGGCCATGGCGTCCATCGAGGCGGTAAGGCAGGTAGCGGGTGAAGCCGCGGCTGCCCAGGTTGACCAGGGCAATGCCATCGGTGAAGGAAGCGATCCACAGCACGCCGCCGCGGTCTTGCATCATGGCGCGCAGGTTGTCGCCGGGCAGGGAGTAGGCGTCGTCGCTGTCATGGCTGTACTGGTCGAAGCGCTGCGCCGCAGCATCCCAGCGCAGCAGCCCGGCCGACAGGGTGGTGGCCCACAAGATGCCGTCGCGGTCGACGTAAAAGCTGGTGACGCGGCTGTCGGGCGAGGGCACGCTTTCGCGGCTGTCCCAGGGCTTGCGGGTGTCCCAGCGCAGCACGCCGGCCTCGGTGCCGATCCACAGCATGCCGTGGCGGTCGAACTGCAGGGCGCGCACGATGTTGGTGCGCGCATTCGGGTCCCGGCCCTTGTCCACGCGCCGATGCTCGAACTCGCTGGCGCCGGGCGCCAGGTAATCGAGCCCGCCCGGCCAGGTGCCGGCCCAGACGCCGCCTTGCGCATCCACCGCCAGCGCGTTCAAGTCATTGCCGGCCAGGCTGCCGGGGCGGGCCGGGTCGTGCACGTACTGGACGAACTGGCCCGTCGCCGGCGTGAAATGCTGCAAGCCGCCCCAGGTCGCCAGCCACATGCCCTGCTTGCCATCCGGCACGATAGCCTTGATGATGCGGCCATTGTTGGCGGCCTTGGGCGGCAGGAAGGTAGTGAAATCATTGCTTTCGGGATTGAAGCGCGCCAGCCCATCCTGGGTGCCGGCCCACAGCCGGCCCTGGCCATCTTCATACAAGGCCGCCACCCGATTGTGCGGCAGGCTGCGCGCATCGCCCGCCTTGCTGCGGTAGCGGGTGGCGCGGTAACCGTCATAGCGGTACAGGCCGTTGGACTGGGTGCCGACCCACATGAAACCGCGCCGGTCTTGCAGTAAAGACAGCATTGACGGTTCATCGTTGCCCAGCGGCCCGAGCTTGCGGAAACGCAAAGACGGGGCCGCCTCGGCGATGGCGGAAAACAGGCTGCCTGCCAGGATCAGCAGGCAAATCATGCGGCCTAAGTGCCAGCCGCGGGCGTGGGTAGCATTCATTTAGTTACATTATAGCTTCCATCCCAGCAATAATTTACCGTTGCCAAGCCCCATTCCATGCGCTTTGCCGTCGTTCTCGGGTATCATGCGGGGTTGGCCGTTGTTATCTAAAGAATTGTATGCCTGATATTGAGAATACCCCTGAGCAAGTAAAGTTCGCCGATTTCGGCTTGGCGCCGGAAATCCTGCGCGCGCTGACCGACCAGGGTTACGTGCACCCGACGCCGATCCAGGCGAAAGCGATCCCGATCCTGCTGCAGGGCCGCGACGTGATGGGCGCCGCCCAGACCGGTACCGGCAAGACGGCCAGCTTCTCCCTGCCGATCATCCAGCTGCTGCTGGCCCACGCGAATACGTCGATGAGCCCGGCGCGCCACCCGGTGCGCGCCCTGGTGCTGGCGCCGACGCGCGAACTGGCGGTGCAGGTGGCGGAAAACGTGGCTGCCTATTGCAAGCACACCCCGGTGCGCTCGACCGTGGTGTTCGGCGGCATGGACATGAAGCCGCAGACGGAAAAGCTGCGCAGCGGCGTGGAAATCGTGATCGCCACCCCGGGCCGCCTGCTGGACCACGTGGAGCAAAAGAACATTTCGCTGGGCCAGGTGCAGATGCTGGTGATGGACGAAGCCGACCGCATGCTGGACATGGGCTTCCTGCCCGACCTGCAGCGCATCATCAACCTGCTGCCGAAGAAGCGCCAGAACCTGATGTTCTCGGCCACCTTCTCGCCGGAGATCAAGAAGCTGGCGTCCAGCTTCCTGACCGACCCGGTCACCATCGAAGTGGCGCGCTCCAACGCCACCGCCGACAAGGTGACCCAGGTGGTGTACAAGGTCAACGAAGACCACAAGCGCGACGCCGTCGCCCACATCCTGCGCCAGCGCGAGCTGAAGCAGGTGATCGTGTTCTCCAACACCAAGATCGGCGCCTCGCGCCTGGCGCGCGGCCTGGCCGCGGAAGGCATGAAGGCCGCCGCTATCCACGGCGACAAGACGCAGCAGGAACGCATGGCGGCGCTGGACGCCTTCAAAAAGGGCGAGATCGACGTGCTGGTGGCCACCGACGTGGCGGCGCGCGGCCTGGATATTTCCGACCTGCCGTGCGTGATCAACTTCGACCTGCCGTACAACGCGGAAGACTATGTGCACCGCATCGGCCGTACCGGCCGCGCCGGCGCTTCCGGCGACGCGATCTCGATTTACTCGGACAAGGATGAACGCCTGCTGACCGACATCGAAAAGCTGATCAAGCAGACCGTCCCGCGCGGCACGCTGGAAGGCTTCGTGCCGGGCGGCTTCCGCAGCGACGAGCGCCACGGCGACCGCCGCCGCGACCGCACGCAGGTCGACCGCTCGGCCCCGCGCGGCCCGTCGGCCGCGCCGCGCCGCGAGAAGGTCGATCCATGGTTCCTGAAGCCGTATGAGCCGAGCCGCAGCAATGGCGCCCCGGTCGCCGCCGCACCGGCCGCGCCGGCCAAGCCGAAGCAGAAGGTGGCTGCCTTGCTGGGCGGTTTGCCGAAGTCTTGATGCCAAACCGGTAAACCCGTGTCAGACCCGCGGGGTCTGACACGATGCTGTCACCAAGGTGTCAGACCCTGCGGGTCTGACACCGGTTTACCGGTTTTAAAAAAGAACGCGCCCATGAAACTGGAAAACGTCCTCCCCAAAGATCCCCCCACCACCCCAACCACCGCCGCCGACGCCCATCCCGCCTACCGCCCCGACATCGACGGCCTGCGCGCGATCGCCGTGCTGTCGGTTGTCCTGTTCCACGCCTTCCCCGCCCGCCTGCGCGGCGGCTTTGTCGGCGTCGACATCTTCTTCATCATCTCCGGCTACCTGATCGGCAGCATCCTGATCAAAGGCATGCAGCAGGGCAGCTTCAGCTTCGCCGACTTCTACGCCCGCCGCGTGCGCCGCATCTTCCCCGCGCTGTCGGTGGTACTGGTGGCCGTGCTGGCCTTCGGCTGGTTCGCCCTGTTCCCCGACGAGTTCAAAGCCCTGGGCAAGCACGTCTTCGGCGGCACCGCCTTCATCTCCAACTTCTTCCTGTGGAACGAAGTCGGATACTTCGACACCGCCGCCGAAACCAAGCCCCTGCTGCACCTGTGGTCCCTCGGCATCGAAGAACAGTTCTACATCTTCTGGCCGCTGCTGCTGGCGCTGGCCTGGCGCCTGCGCTGGAACATGCTGGCGATGGCACTGCTGCTGGCCGCCGCTTCGTTCGCGTTGAACATCTGGGGCGTGCACAAATTCCCCAGCGCCACCTTCTACTCGCCCGCCAGCCGCGTGTGGGAGCTGCTGCTGGGCGCCAGCCTGGCCTACATGACCGTCAACCGCCTGCGCCCCTTCATCGGCGTGCGCCGCCCTCACGGTGTCAGCCAGTTCGATTTCGACAACCCGGCCCTGCGCCACGCCGCCTCCATCGCCGGTCTGGCGCTGCTGATGGTGGCCGTGGTGGCAACCACGCGCCAGCGCGCCTTCCCCGGCTGGTGGGCCCTGCTGCCGACCACTGGCGCGCTGCTGCTGATCGCAGCCGGCCCGCGTGCCGTGGTGAACCGCCACCTGCTGTCGAACCGCCTGATGGTGTGGATCGGCCTGGTGAGCTACCCGCTCTACCTGTGGCACTGGCCGCTGCTGTCCTACGCCCAGATCATCGAATCCGGCCTGCCATCGTCCAAGATCCGCGCCGCCGCCGTGGTGGCGGCCCTCGCGCTGGCCGTCGCCACCTACTGGCTGGTGGAAAAACCGCTGCGCGGCACCAGGCGCGGCCGCCTCAAGGTCATCGTGCTGTCGATTGCCATGCTGGCGCTGGCCGGTGCCGGTGCCGCCATTTACCGCACCGACGGGCTGCCCCAGCGAAGTGCGGTGGTTGCCAATGCCTTGCAACAGAAAGACCTGGTGCTGGTCGAGGACAAGGCCAATGCCGCCGCCTGCAAGGCACGCTACGGCTTCGACAGCTTCTACGAATACTGCCTGCTGGACGACGTGAAGAAGGACCCGACGGTGGTTCTGATCGGCGACAGCCACGCCTATCACCTGGTCGCGGGCCAGACCCGCTACTGGCGCGCGCGCGGCGAGAATGTGCTGAAACTGGGCACCCGCGTACCGTTCCTCGACTTCCCGGCGGCCGACAACGACGACTACCAGAAGGCCACGCCGAAGATGCTGGACCTGGCGCTGCGCACCGCCAGCGTCAAAGTGGTTGTCATCTCGACCGCCTACAAACTGCACATCCAGAACGATGACGGCAAGATGCGTACCGCGCTGATGCGCCGTACGCTGGAACAGTTCCTGAAGGCCGGCAAGCAGGTCATCTGGGTCAACGACGTGCCCTTCCTCGACTTTGAACCGCGCGCCTGCATCCGCCGCGCCGGCGTGGCATCGTCGCAAACGCGCGCCGATTGCGCGCTGCCGCTCGAAACCTACCGCAAGGCCGTGGCCGCGCATGACGAAGCGGTGGCCTCGGTGCTGAAGGACTTCCCGCAAGTGAAGGTGTTCGACGCCGCCGCCCAGCTATGCGACGGGCAGGCCTGCCGCGTCATGATCGACGGCGTCTTGATGTACCGCGACACCCATCACCTGAGCTATCGCGGCGACTTGTGGATGGGTGAGCGCTTCGCCCGTTTCATGGACGCGCATCCGCTGGCGCGCTAAGTCTGCGTCAGCGCAGCACGACTTGCTGCAGGCAGAAGGCGCGGTCGGTTTCGTGCTCCAGACGCAGCCTAATGCGGCGGCCAGGCTGGGCGCCGTCCGGAAGCTGCAGAACGGCCAGCTGGTCAAGCTGCCGGCGGCCCAGGTCGCGCCCATCCATGGCGATGCGCGTGTAGTTGTTCTTGCTGGCATAAACCCCCGCCAGCGCCAAATCCCGGTATGGGCTGCCCGCCGGCAGAACCACGGCCAGTTCCGACACCGGCCCTTCGCTTTGCAGCCCCTTGCAATCCGGACCGGTGCCCGCCACGGGGAGCATGGATGGCGCTGCACCGGGTACCCAGCCCGCACCTGCCTGCACCACGTCGCCAGCCGCGAAATCAGCGGCGAGATAGCGGCGCGTGGCGGGGTCCGCAGGAACGCAACGCAGCGGGCCATTGATGAAGCGCCAGCTGCGGTAGCTTGCGCTGGTGCTGCCGGGTGCCGGCTCCCGGCCGGGGCCGCACAGGCGTTCATGGATGCCTGGCCAGGCTTCGTTGAACATTTGCTTGTGCGGGAGGCCCTCGGATGGCCAGCGGTAGACCTGGGCGGGATCGATATATTCGTCGCCATGAACGCTGCGCTCGCCAAACACTTCCGGCTCCGGCGCGTACAATTCGGGTGCGGCACGCATCACGGCTTGCGCCAGCGGGCTGAATTCCATATAACCGTAACCCCGCGCGTGCCACATGGCGCCGGCCTGCAGCGGCAGCACCACCGCCAGCATGGCCCATGGCCAGTTCGCGGCGCGGCGCATGCGCCACAGCAGCAGGAACAGCAGCGGCATCGCCGACCACACCGCATAGCGCATCATGCCGGCCGCACCGGAGTTGAAATTCCAGATCGCCAGGGCCGGCAGGCACATGGCCACGATGAATGCGATCCCCAGCGTGAGTGCGGCGCCGTCGCGCCAGGCGTGGGCGCCGCCCCGCCAGCCCCACAGCAGCACGGCCAGCGTCACGGCCGGCACACCGACCAGCATGCCCTGGTTCAAATCGAAGAAGAAGCTGCCCAGGCGCGTCAAGCCCACCAGGCGGCTGGACGAAAACGTCTTGGCAATGATGCTGGGCACGCCGAACTGGACCAGGTTGAACAGCACCGGCAGCGCGCACAGGGCGGCGCCCAGCGCCAACGCGGCCAGTGTGCGCCGGTCCAGCACCTGGCCAAGGCGTTCGCCGGTCTGCGCCATGCGCAGCAGCGGGGCAAAGCCGAAGAACAACAGGATGGTGGGATTCTGTTGCGCCGCCAGCGCTGCCATCAGGGCGGCGGCGAACGGCGCGCCGGTGGTGAACGCGCACAGGGCGGCCAGCAGCAAGGCGGCGCTGGCGGTCTCGGTGCTGGTCCAGGGCAGGTACAGTACGCTGCCGCAGGACAGGAACAGCAGCAACGCGCCCCAGGCGCGCCAGGGAGCGCCGAAGAAGCGGTACAGCCACCAGGCCAATACGCACAACGCGGCCAGGTTCAGCGCCAGGTAACAGGCGAACGGATCGCGGCCGGCGGCCTGCAACAGCTTGAAGGGAATGACCGCCAGCGCGGAATAGGCGAAAAAGTGGTTGGCATACACGGCGCCATCCTGGCCGCGCGCGAAAGCAGGGAACACTTCCGGCTTGTTGGCCGCCATGTCCTGCTCCAGCAGGCCGTACAGCCCGCCCAATCCCGGCAGCATGCGCTTGCCGTCGGCAATGTCGCCCATGCGGATATCGGGCGTGCCGTGGTTGGCAAAAGCCAGCGTCATCAGCGTGTACTCGGCAACGTCGCCGTGCTGGCGCGGCTGCACCAGCACGAAAGCGGCAAGGGCCGCCACCAGCACCGACAGCAGGTAGGCAACCAGGCCGCGGCGCCTCATGGCAGTGCGACGAACTTCATGGATTCGATGCCCGCGCCAAGCTGGCGGCGGTCATCGTTCATGCCCAGCGATTGCGGCGAAGTGGGCGCGGGCACCAGCAATTCCAGAGTGTCGACGCCAGCGTCGAGGGTGAATTCCAGCTCGGCGGTGGTGCTGTTTTCCAGCAGGCGGAAGGGACGCTCCTGGCCACCGATCCTGAGGATGAAATCCTTGCCCGCATTGGGGCCGAAGGCGCGGCCCGTCAGGTGCACCTGCAGGCGCCGTGGCAGCGGACGGGTGAACTGGAGCCGCGCGGAAGGGCCATCCGACCACGCCCCCCAGCTTTCTGCTCCCGCCAGTCCATCCACGCGCTGCACGAATTCCGATGGCAATGGCACATTGAAGGACAGGGTATGGCCTGCGACCGGCTTGATGCCTGCCTGCAGCAGCGCGAAGTTGTCCTTTTGCGCGACGATGCGGGCATCTGCGGGGAGGGCGTAATTGCCGATCGCGAGCACCCAGGTCTTGCCCGGTGGCAGCTTGTCCCAGTCCACCGGCGCATTTTGCGGCACTTGCAGGAAACCGGTGTTCGGGTTTTCGATGAAGAAGCGCGCCCGGTGCATGCCGCCCATGTCGTCCGCTACGATGGTCAGGTTGTTGGTCTGGCCCGTGTGCAGGTAGTGGCGCACGAACTGGCCCGCCTTGGAGTAGTCGTCGGGCCAGATCGACAGGCGGACCTGCTGCGCCGTGATGGCGGCCAGTACCAGGGTGGAGACCGGCAGGAAGATCCAGGTGAAGGCTTTGGCGCCGCTGGCGGGACGGATCACCCAGGCCAGCACGGCGCCGGCGCCAAGCAGGCAAAGCATGGCAAAGGCGGCCGGGTTGAGTGAAGCGGCGCGCAACTCCGGGCTATCCGTGATGTTAGGAGTGAACAGGCGCAGCAAGTCCTTCCAGGCGTGGACCACGAGCAGCACCAGCATCAGGCCGATCACCGCGCGCAGCGCCACGCGCGGCGCGGGCACGCCTTCACGCATGGCGGCGGCACCGCAGATGAGCAGCAATGGCAGCGCGAAATGATAATAACGGGTGTGGATGCGGGCCGCCGTTTCCATCTCGCCCAGGCCGGTGATGGACGCCGTGAACGCCACGGTGACCGCCAGCGCCGAGCCCAGCATCAGGAAGCACAGCAGTGCCAAGGCTAGTGCGGGCTCGCGCTGCAGGTTGGCGCGCCGTATGGCGAAAAGCTGCGAGCCCAGCGCAGCCATGGGCACGCCGAACAACAGGGCCAGCATCATCGATTGGCCGCGCAGGTTGTTGGCGGCCAGCTGCAGCAGCTGGGCGAACGGCAGGTGGGCGCGTCCCACATACTTTGCCTGGTCGGCGTACAGTTTGCCCAGCAGGTACAAGCCGTCCTTGCCGGCCAGGGCGATGCCGATGCCGAAGCGCGTGACGGCAAATGCCAGCAGCAGGGCGGCGCACAGCACCAGCGGCTGGCGCAGGCCCGGTTGCGGGGCGTGGCCGGCCCACGCCAGCGCAGCCACGAACAGCAAGGCGCCGGGCAGCAGGAAAATGGCATGCAGCTTGACCATGGCGGTCAGGCCAAGCAATGCGCCCAGCACGGCGGCGCGCGTCCAGCGCGGCGCATCGTACACCCACATGCAGGTCCAGCAAATCAGCCAGAACGCGAAGAAGTAGGGTGCTTCCGGCATGAAGTAGGGCGTCAGCGCATTGGCCGGCGCCAGCACGGCGGCCACCGCCACCACGCCCGCGGCCAGGGGCCCGGCGACGCGCCGCGCCAGCAGGTAAATCAGGGGCCCGGCGCCAACATAGAACAGCTCATTGAGCACCCGGTTGCATTCCAGGTAGCCGTCGCCGCAATAGCTGGTGATCCCATACAGCTTGAAGTAAAGGTAGGAGGGCACCTCGGCCTGCGCCAGCGGCAGCATGCGCGTGGCGCTGGCGTAGATCCACTCGTCGATGAACACCACCGGGTAGATGCCGCTGTTGCGGAAGAACAGGAATAGGAAGCAGGCCAGCAGCGCCGGCAGCAAACCGGCGCTGACAGGGTGCTGGCGGATGGTCAGGATTGCCTGTTTCATTGTCTTTCTGCGATTTCGAGGGAAACGATGCCAATGCCGAGTGCCCGCTTGTCATTGCCCATGCCCGCTTCGAGCGGTGTGGTGGGGGCCGGGATTTCGATATCCAGCTCATGCTGCTGCCCGTCGGTCGGCAGCGCCAAATAGATTTCCTGTTCGTTGGCAGGCAGGCGGAAACTGCGGGTTTCACCGCCGACCGACAGGACGAAGTCCTTGCCGGCATTGGGCCCGAAAGCGCGGCCATTCAGGAACAGTGCGAGCTGCTTCGGCAGCGGTTGGGCGAACCGCAGCGTCACGTGCTTGGCGTTCGACCAGGCACCCCAATGTTCGGCATCGGCCAGACCCTGCAGGCTGGACAGCATGCCGCCTGCGAGTGGCTGGGCAAACTGCACGGTGCCCAGCGTACGGGGCGCCGGACCCAGCTTCAGCAGGGCGTACTCCGGCGTCTGCGCCTGGACTGCCAGGCCCGCCGGCAGGGCGTGCTGTCCGACCACCAGCAGGTATTGGCGCCGCATTGGCAGTTGGGCCGCGTCCAAAGGCGCGCCGGGCTCCAGAACGATTGCGGCGGCGCTGGCGCTGTCGATATGGAACTGGGCGCGCGACAGGCCCGCCAAATCGGCGCCGGCGATACTCAGCCTGGCCCTGTCGGCTTCGCCCAGTTGCTGGCGCACGTACTGGCCGGCGCGGTCGTAAGCGTTCGGCTTGCCGGAAGCGGCCAGCGCATCGGCCACGGCCTGGGTGCCGGTGTAGGTGAGGAAGGGCAGCACGATGCCGACAAAAGCCAGGCGCCCCAGCTCGGGACGGGCCACCCAGGCCAGCATGGCACCCCATTGCACCAGCAACAGTGGCCAGGCGGCGCGGAAATCCATGGCCAGGGCCACCAGCTCCGGGCTGTCGACGAAGCCGCGCGGATGGAAGGGCAGCTTGATGGCGGCCCACAGCAGCAGCAAGGCGCAGGGTACGGCCAATGCCGCGCGATGCAGCCAGTGCGCCGGGGCCGCGGGAAGTTGTGCGGCGGCCAGCACCAGCAGGAGCGGGAACAGGAAGGCGTAATAGCGCACATGCAGGCGCAAGCCTTCCTGTGGTCCGGCATCGGCGATGGAGGCGGTGAAGGCGGCCGTCATGGCCAGCGCCGCTCCCAGCATCAGGACGGTGAACACCAGCAGGTTGCGCCCCGGTGCCTGCAGCGCCCGCCGCGCGGCAGGGCTGACGGCGGCAGCTGCGCCGGCCAGCATCGGCATGCCGAACATCAAGCCCAGCGCCATGAGGTGGCCGTACATGCTGCGTGTGAAGGGCGGCAGCAGGCGGGCCAGCGCGTTGCCGCTGCTATTGCTGGCATGCTTGCCGTAGAAGCTGCCCAGCAGGTTCAGGCCGGGTGGCCCGGCCAGCGCAAATGCGACGGCGGTCTTGACCGCCAGTGTGGTTGCCGCCAGCACGGCTGCGCACAGGATGGCGGCGCGCAGCGTACCCTCGCGCCAGCCGCGCCACAGTACGTACAGCAGTAAGGATGGCAGCAGGAACAGGGCATGCACCTTTACCAGGGCCAGCAAGCCGAGGGCGGTGCCGGCCAGCAGGCCGAGGCGCCAGTCGAGCGCCGGGCCCTGTTCGCCGCCGCGCCCCAGCACCAGCCAGGCCAGCAACCAGAAGCCGAAGAAATAGCTTGCTTCCGGCATGAAGTAGGCGGTGTAGCTGCTGGCTGGTGCCAGTACGCTGGCCAGTGCGACCACGGCCGCCGCAGGTGCCCCAGTCACGCGCCGCGCGACCAGGAAGATAAAGGGAGCAGCGAGCACGAACAGTGCCGCATTCAGCGCGCGCGCGCAGTCGAGGAAGCCGCTGCCGCACGCCGAGGTGGCACGGAACAGCGCCAGGTAAAGGTAGGACGGCAAGATGCTGTCGCCCAGCGGTTGCAGGCGCGATGCCTGGCTGTACAGCCATTCGTCGGCGAACACGAAGGGCGGCAAGCCGGCGCTGCGCTGCACCAGCAGCATGAAGCACAGCAGCAGGACCAGTCCGAAGCCCAGCATGGGCAGGCGGCGCGCCATCATCGGAACACCCATAGCTTGCCCAGCAGGTAACCGTTCAGGGCCACCAGCGGCAGCGATACCAGCTTGCCGATCAGGGGACTGCCGAACAGCGCTTGCCCGGCGCTGACCAGCGCCAGTGTCAGCAGGTAGTTGGCGGCCACCAGGCACAGGTAGCGGGCGAAGGCAGCGCCGCTGTGCATCTGGCGGAACGTGACGCGGGCGTGGAAGGCGTAGTTCACCAGCAGACCGCAGGCAAAACCGGTGCTGGCGGCAGCGAGCACCGAGATGCCGGCGGCCAGCATGAGCTGCATGATGCCGACATCGACCAGGGCACTCAGCACGCCACCGCCGACATAAATCACGAACTGCCAGCTCAGGAAGTGCTTATGCATGGCGGATGAAAGTCGTCATGCGGTGGATCGGGCGCTGCGGCACGGAAGCGATGTCGTGGGCGAGGAAGGCCAGTATCAGTTGCATGCCCATGATCACCGGCAGCGCCGCCAGCATGACGGTGCCGGGTGCCGTCGCCACGCCGGCGCGCGCCGACTCGATCCAGTGCACGCTGCCGTATACGATGCCCCAGACCAGCATGGCCAGGCCTGCCGGCAGTTCGATCGATGCCAGCGACATATTGCGCAGGTAGTAGTTGTAAAAAATGCGTTTGCTGAAATTGCGCACGTGTTTGCCGAGGAATTCGGTGACGATTTTCGAGATCTTCAGGTTGCTCACTTCGTCGCCATAGCTGGCATCCATCGGCACGTCGACCACCACCGCATTCAAGGTGTTCAGGCGGAACAGCATGTCGGTCTCGAAGAAATAGCGCTTGCTGATCTTGTCGAATGGCAGGTGGCGCGCCGCGTCGGCGTGGATCGCGGTGTAGCCGTTGGTCGGGTCGAACAGGTTCCAGTAGCCCGAGGACAGTTTGGTCATCAGCGACAGCACGGCATTGCCGAACAGGCGGATCGGCGGCATCTGGCCGATCTGCTCCAGGTCGAAGAAGCGGTTGCCCTTCGTGTAGTCGGCCTCGCCGCGCAGGATCGGTGCGACAAAGTAAGGGATCAGGCGCGCATCCATCTGTCCGTCGCCATCGACCTTGACGATCACGCTCATGCCGTCTGCAATCGCAGCGCGGTAGCCGCTCATGACGGCGCCGCCCACACCCTGGTTCTGCTCGTGTTCAACCACCGTGACGCGCGGGTCCTGGCAGTTAGCCTTGACGAAGGCACCGGAACCGTCCGGGCATTTGTCGTCCACGACGTAGATGCGCGAGACTTCCGGGCCGATACCGGCAATCACGCCAAGGATGTGGCGGGTCACCTTGTAGCTGGGGATGACCACAGCTACTTGCGGGGTGGCGGCCATCACGTTTTCTTTGATGTTCATATGAGGGTGATCGACTTCAGGTAGAAAGACAGCAGCTTGCCATCGTGTGGCAGCGGCTTGTCGTGTAAGAGTTCAATGGACAGGCGCTGCGCACCATCCGGCGGCAACTCCAGGAAAACCGGCGCGCGCAGGTCATGCCAGCCCATGTTGCGGCCGTTGATGGTGACGCGGCTGCGCGGCGAGGGCGTGCCGGGCAGGTAGTCGCCATCCACCCGCAGGCTGTGTACCGCCCTGCCTGGCGGGAGTTCGACGGTCAGCGCGGTGGTGGCGGCAATGCCCCACACGCCAGGGACCTTGCCGTTGACGATGTCCGGCGACTGCCAGCCGCCCGCCAGCAAGCCTGGCTGGCCGGCATCGATATTGAGCAGCGGCTTGCATTCCACCGGCCCGTTCAGGTATGACCAATGCGCGTCGGCGCGCACAGGGGCGCTATTGCCACGCACGGACTTGCCCGGGCCGCACAGGCTTTCGCCCGGCATTGGCGCACCAGGACCGGAGAAGTACAGCGTCTTGACTGCAATGCCTTGCTGGTCCTTCCATTGGTAGGTGCGCGCCGGATTGAGCGGCACTTCGCCGCGCGCGCTGCGTTCGACAAACAGTTCCGGCTCAGGATTGTAGGCAGTTGGGTAATGGTTCATTATCCAGCGTGCCAGGGGGCTGAACTCTACGTGGCTGTAGCGGAAGTTAGCCGCCATCGCAAGCGCTTGCACAAGCAGCAGCGCGGCGACCGGTTTGGCAGGCCAGGTTTCCATGGCACGCAAACGGTGCAACAGGACGAACAGCAGCGGCATGGCGGCCCAGAAAGCGTAACGCATCACGCCGGCGGCCGAAGAATTCCAGTTTCCGACCGACAGGGCGGGCACGCACAACGCCAGTGTCGCGGCGGCGCACAGCAGCAATAGCTGCAATTCGCGGCGCCAGCTCGCATTGCGCCAACCCCAGCACAGCAGCATCGCCCCGACGGCGGGGATGGCGAGCACCATACCCTGGTTCAGGTCGAAGAACAGGGAGAACAGGCGTGCGCTGCTTACCAGCTCGGGCGAGGTGGCGACCTTGGCGATGATGCTTGGTGTCCCGAACTTTGCGAGATTGAACAACGGGGCCAAAGCGAACAACAGCACGCCGATCGCCAGCCCGGCAGCCATGCGCGGCTTGAACAGCGGTGCGATGGAGCGTTGCTGCCAGACGCTCAGCAGCGGCAGGAAGGCCAGGGCGAACACGATGGTCGGGTTCTGCATGGTGGCCAGGCCCGCCAACGCGCCACCGATGATGGGCGCGCCCATGGCGAACCAGAGGAAGGCTGCCAGCAGCGCGCTGGCGCTCAGGATTTCGGGGCTGCTCCAGTTCCAGTACAGGATGCCACCCGCAAGCAGGAACAGGCCCAGGCCTGCGAAGCCGCGTCCAGCGTTGCCGAAGTAGCGGAACAGCGTCAGGCCGAGACCAAACACGGCCAACAGGTTCAGCGCCTGATAGCACCTGAGCGGGTCGGCGCCGGCCGCCTCCAGCAGCTTGTAGGGCACCGCGGCCAAGGCGGAATAGGCAAAGAAGTGGATGGCGTAGGTCGCGCCGTCCGTTCCAGTATAAAAGCCCGGCACCGGGACAGTATGTTTTGCGGCGATGCCGGCTTCCAGCGCTTCCAGGCGCGGCCGGAAATAAGATGGCATCAGGCGCTTGGCAGTGGCAATGTCGTGGGCGCGGATATCCGGACTGCCGTGCGAGGCGACGGCAATGGTCATCAGCACGTACTCGTCAACGTCGCCGGCCAGCTTGATGCGCTTGCCCATGGGGAGTGCCAGCAGCACGGCCAGCACCAGCGCGAAGGCTCCGAAAGACAGGGGCGTGCGCAGCAACTGCTTCATCGGGCCACCAGGAATGCGCCCGCCGTCACCAGCGCGATGCCGGCCAGGCGCGAAGTGCCGAGCGGCTCCTGCAACGCGAAGTAGCCGATCAGCGCCACCATGGCGATGGTGATGGCGGTCATGACGGGATAGGCGAGGCTGATCTGCAGCCGTTGCAGCGCGAACGCATAGGCGACGAAGCCCATGCCGTAGGCGCCGCAGGCGGCGCCCAGCCACGCCAGGCGCACCAGCGACAAGCCTTCGCCGACGGTGCCGGACATCTTGATCAGGTAGGTGGCGGCGGCGCTGGCCAGCGAGGCGAGGGCGCACCACATGATGCCGAGGAATTGGGAGTTCTGCATGGCGGGTTCCTTTAAACGGAGGCCAGCACGGCCAGCGCCGCGCACAGGGCGAAGATCAACAGGCTTGGGCCATCCTTGCTGACGTACAGCACGGGGTCTTCGTTGACCTGGCCGCGCCCGGCCAGGATCCACAGGCGGCCCAGCCACAGCACCAGCAGCGGCACGATGCCCAGCAGCGCGTGCGCGTTCGGGTACAGCAGCAGCACGTTGTTCGAGTTGAAGTACAACATGAAGATCAGCACCGACATGAAGGCGCTGGCCACGCCCATCACACCCACCGGTGCCTTGTCGGCCGTGGTGTAGCTGCGGCCACTGGTCTTTTCCTTGCCGGCGCGGTGCAGGTTGAACAACTCGCTGTAGCGCTTGAGCAGGGCCAGGCTGAGGAAGATGAAGAAGGAGAAAGCCAGCAGCCAGAACGAGGGCGCGATGCCGGTGGCCGCGCTGCCGCCCAGGATGCGCATGGTGTACAGCATGGCCAGCGTGACGATGTCGATCATCAGGAGGCGTTTCAGGCTGAAGGAATAGGCCAGCGTGGAAACCAGGTAGACCAGCACCATTGCCAGCAGCAGCGGCGTGGTTTGCAGGCAGATCACGATGGCGGCGATGGCGAGCAAAGGGCTGGCTGCCAGCGCCAGCGGCAGCGGCAGGGTGCCGGCGGCGATCGGGCGGAAACGCTTGGTCGGGTGCAGGCGGTCGTCGTGGGCATCCAGCGCATCGTTCAGCAGGTAGGCGCTGGAAGCGCACAGCGAGAAGGCGACGAAGGCGGCGATCGACTGGTACATCGTTTGCAAGCTGAAGGCGTGGCCGGCCAGCATCGGCACGAATACCAGGAGGTTTTTCAGCCACTGGCGCGGGCGCAGAGCCTTGAAGAAAGCGCGCAGCACGTTGCCGCGCGCCGCACCCATCTGCTCGGTGGCACGGCCGTCCGGCAGGCGGAAGGGGCGCGCGGTGACGGAATAGGCGCCGCGGCTGGCGTGCCACACCGGGATATCGACGCTGGAATTGCCGATATAGTCGAAGCCCTTGTCGCCGTACAGGCCGACCAGGGCCTGGGCCTTGTTGGACGAAGTCAGGTTGATGCCGTCGCCGGTGGCCAGCACGTGGTCGAACACTTTCAGGTGGCCGGCGATGCCTTCGGCCACGCTGCGCTCGGAGCCGGTGGCCAGCACGATGCGGCGGCCGGCCTGGCGTTCGCTGTGCAGGTGGGCCAGCAATTGCTCGTCATAGGGCAGGGCGGCGGGTTCGAATTCGACGCGGGCGGCAATGCGGCCCTTGAAGCCGGCCTTGCCAAGAAAGAGCCACAGCGGCAGCAGCCAAGCCATCCAGAAATGCTTCTTCAGGAACAGCAGCACGCTTTCCCACAGCATGTCGCTGTAGATCAGGGTGCCGTCGAGGTCCACCACCAGCGGCGGTTCGGCCGCGCGCTGCGGCTTTGGCGTGGGTTGCAGGCTTATGGCTTCGGTCATGGCGGCACGATCCTCAGGCAGCGATGAACAGTTTGGACGTCAACTGGCGCACATTGTCGGCCCAGGTTTGCCACGGCATGCCGTCCGAGCTGGCCGCCTTGCCTTGCGCGTGCAGTTCGAGCCAGGTGCGCATGGCGCGTGCCAGGTCGGACCCGCCGGCGCCATCGAAGTAGTGCGCATGCTCTTGCGCCACTTCGCGGAAGACCGGGATATCGCGTGCGATGATCGGTTTGCCGTGGCGCGCCGCTTCGATCAGCGGCAGGCCGAAGCCTTCGCCTTCGCTTGGCACCAGCAGGCAGGCGCTGGCCTGGTATATCGCGTCCAGGTACTCGTCGCTCACGCCGCGCAGCCAGTGCAGGCGCTTGCCCAGTTCCGGATGTCCGGCCAGGCGCGACATGATCGCAGGGATAGTGCGGCGCTGCGCATCGGGCACGCCTTTCCACCCTTCGCCGCCGACAATGACCAGGCGCACGTCGGCGCCTTCGGCCCACAGCTGCTCAAAGGCGTCCAGCGCCTGCATATGGCCCTTGCGCGGCTCGATGGTGCCGACCATCAGGAAGCTTGGCGCGGAAGCGATATCGGCCAGTACGGCCGGCGCGTCGTCGGGCATGCCGGTGGATGGCTGCGAAGCGTCGATGTCGGCACCGTGGTGCACCACGGCCAGTTCCGGCATGGCGCGGCCCGGTGCGCGGGCGGCCAGCCAGTCGCGCGTTTCGTCGGCCACGGCGGCGCTGATGCAGACCAGGCGGTCGGCATTGTCGGCCACCGCCGACAGCCAGGCGCCGAACACCTTGTCGGTGTTGGGCGGGAAGAATTCAGGTCGCAGCACCGGCAACAGGTCGTGCACCAGGAAGTTGACGCTGACGCCGGCCGCGCGCCAGCGCTTGTAGACGCCGATGCGCGCCGCTTCGGTCACGGCGCCGGGGAAGAAATCGGGACTGTAGAACACGTCGCCGGCATTGACGCGCACTTCCTCGTC
>CBFGQI010000013.1:0-69598 GCA_965650885.1 uncultured Oxalobacteraceae bacterium | reverse complement strand
CCTACGGCAATGCCGGCTGGATGCGCGAGCAGGTGTGCAAGTACATGTGCCCCTACGCCCGCTTCCAGAGCGCGATGTTCGACCGCGACACGCTGATCATCACTTATGACGAGAAGCGCGGCGAGCCGCGCGGCCCGAAATCGGAGGGCTCCTGCATCGATTGCTCGCTGTGCGTGCAGGTTTGCCCGGTAGGCATCGATATCCGCAAGGGCCTGCAATACGAATGCATCGGCTGCGCCGCCTGCATCGACGCCTGCGACATCGTGATGGACAAGATCGAACAGCCGCGCGGCCTGATCCGCTACAGCACCGACCGCGCCATGGCGCAGGGGCTGGGCGCGAAGGCCATCCGCAAGCGCCTGCTGCGTCCGCGCGTGCTGCTGTACACCGGCGGCCTGCTGCTATTCATCGCCGCCGTGTTCACCATGCTGGCCCTGCGCACGCCGCTCAAGCTGGACGTGATCCGCGACCGCGGCTCGATGGGCCGCGAAGTGGAGAACGGCATGATCGAGAACGTGTACCGGCTGCAGATCATGAATACGACCGAGCAGGGCCACACCTACCGCATCCATGCCAGCGGCATCGATACGCTGCAGGTCGCCGTGCCGGACACGGTGGAAGTCGGCCCGACCGAAACCCGCGCCGTGCCGATCCGCCTGCGTGCCGAGCATGGCAAGGGCGAGACCGGTTCCAACAAGATCGCGATCGGATTGACGGCGCTGGACGATCCATCGCTGGCCGTCAAGGAAAAAGCGGTATTCATCGTACCGCGCTAAGGAGTACAACATGGAAATGACTGCTCAAGCCCCCTGGTACACCCACCGCTGGCCGTGGCTGCTGATGCTCGGTCCTGCCGTGGTGGCGGTGGCCGGCATCGCCACCAGCTACGTCGCCTTCACCAGCCAGGATGCGCTGGTGGTGGGCGACTACTACAAGAAGGGCAAGGCCATCAACCAGGATTTGCGGCGCGACCGAGCCGCCGCCGCCCTCGGCCTGGCGGTCGAGCTGCGCTACGATGCCGCCGCGGGCCTGCTGCGCGGCCATGTCGCCAGCCGCCAGCCGCTTGCCGACGAAACGCTGTCGCTGCGGCTGCAGCATGCCACCCAGCCTGCGCGCGACATGGTGCTGCTGGCCCGGCCCGATGCCGAAGGCAACTTCAGCGTGGCGCTGCCGATGCTGGAGCGCTCGCGCTGGCAGGTGCTGGTCGAGGGCAAGCACCGCGACTGGCGCCTGGAGGGCGCCTGGCAATGGCCGGCCGCGCGCGAAGTGGCCATCCGGGCCGACGCCGACGCCACCCCGCTGGCCGCGCGCTGAGCGCTCAGGCCAGCAGGTACTCGCGCGCCAGGGCGCGCGCCCGGTGCAGGCGGCTCTTGGTGGCGGCCGCCGTCAAACCCAGCTCCTGCGCGATTTCCGCGATGCTTAACTCTTCGAAGTCACGCAGCAGCACAATCCGCAGGTAGTCGGGCGGCAGCGATTCCAGCGCCTGCGCCAGCTCCAGCCGCAGGCTGGCATCGTCGTGCGACGCCAGCCATTGCTCGGCGCGCTCTTCGTCGTAAGGGTCATAGTTGAAGGCGCGCCGCCCCAGGCGACGGCATTCGCGCTGCACCACCTTGAACAGCCAGCCGGAAAACGCCGCCAGCACCTTGAGCGAGGAGAGCCGGCGCGACAGCACCAGCAATACTTCCTGTACCGCATCGTCCACATCGCTGATCAGGCAATTGCGCTGCGCATAGCGCCGGATATCCGGCTGGCATACGGCCAGCAGCTTGGCCAGGGCCGCCGGGTCGCCGCCGTGGGCGGCTTGCAGCACCGGCTGGTGCTGTTCTTGAAGCGCCATGCTATTTCCTTGCTTTATCCAGTTTGCGGCCCACCATGGCGCAGGCCGGGCAGAAGCCAACGAGCCCGGACAGTACGATGCCGGCCGCCGACAGCGCCGTCATGGCGCCCCACAGCCCGCCCAGGGCCAGCACGCCCCACACCGCCACCGCCAGGCCGGCAACCACGCGCAGCACGCGCTCCCAGGTTGGCACATTTTTAACATAGAACATTTTGCACTCCTTTAACGGGCCGAGGGACATTCCTCGCCCGATAAGAGGGGTCGAGCAGACATTTGGATTCGCGGTTACAAAAATAAATTACACTAGCCAGCAGTCGCACCGCCCAAAGGACGTCGATGAAGCCTCTCGGGATCAATGTCAAGGTTGCCCTGGCCACCAGCATCACCTGCACCGTGATGATCGTGGTGGTTACCGTATTGCAGGCGCAACGCCTGCGCGAGGATTTCACCAAGGTGCTGTTTGCGCAGCAGGACGCCCTGGTCGCCCGCACGGCGGAAGAACTGGACGACAAGCTCACCGCCCTGCTGGACGTGATTGCCCAATCGGCCCGCAGGCAGCCGCGCCAGCTGCTCGGCGACCCCGCCAGGCTGCGCGAATGGCACGAAGAACGCGCCATGCTGTCCATGTTCGACGACGTCATTGTGATCGACGCAGCCGGCAAAGTGGTGGCGGACGTGCCGCGCATCGAAGGCAGGGTCGGCGTTTCCGTCGCCGACCGCGAGTATTTCCGCAAAGTGCTTGAGACGCGCAAGCCGCTGATCGCCGGTCCGGTCAAAAGCCGCGTTAGCGGCCAGCCGATCGTGCACATGCTGGCGCCCCTGCTGGACGACCGGGGCGCGGTGGTGGGCGTCCTGAGTGGCGTGCTGCGGCTCTACAAGGACAATATGCTGGGCCACTTGCGCACCGCCAAAGTGGGGAGGACCGGTTACTACTTTGCCGTCACGCTCAGCGAACCGTCGATCTACGTGGTGCATCCGGAAGCCGCCCGCATCCTCCAGCCGCGCGCCGCCAATGCCAACCCGGCCACCACCCGCGCCCTGCGCGAAGGCTTCGAGGGCACCGTGATCAGTACCAGCGCAGCCGGCGTCCCGGGCCTGACCAGCTACAAGCGCCTGAAGTCGACCGACTGGCTGCTGGCGGCGGCATTGCCGGTGCACGAGGCATTCGAGCCCTTCGAAGGCTTCCGGCTGCACTTGCTGGCCTGGGGCGTGGCGGCGTCGCTGCTGGCCGCCTTGCTGGTCGGCTGGATCACGCTGCAACTCTTGTCGCCACTGGCCAGGCTGCGCAACGCCATCCAGGGCTTGCGGACGGCGCCCGGGCGGTTCTCGCCGATTCCGATTACGCGCAAGGATGAAATCGGCGAGCTGACCGAGGCGTTCAACAGCCTGATGCAGGAAAGGCAGGCGGCGGAAGAGCAATCGCGGCATCTGATGGCGGAGGCGGACTTGCGCGCGGCGGAGCTGGAACGCGAACGCGACCGCGCCGAGGCGGCCAACCGCGCCAAGAGCGATTTCGTGGCAAACATGAGCCATGAGATCCGCACACCGATGAACGCGGTGCTGGGCATGGTCTACCTGCTTGGCAACACGTCGCTCAGCGCGCAGCAGCGCAAGTACCTGAACATGATCCGCACGTCGGGACAATCCTTGCTGGGCATCCTGAACGACGTGCTGGATTTTTCCAAGATCGAGGCGCGCCGCATGGAGCTGGCCCCGATCGATTTCGACCTGGACGAAGCCATGTCGACGCTGGCCACCACCATGACCATGAGCGCTGGCGACAAGGAACTGGAGCTGGCCATCGTGACGGATCCGGACGTGCCAACCCTGCTGAATGGCGATGCACTGCGTTTGCAGCAAATCCTCACCAACCTGGCCAGCAATGCGATCAAGTTTACCGAGCGTGGGGAGGTTGTGGTGTCGGTCAGGACTGCGGTACGTGTGGCCGACCGCGTGCTGCTCTATTTCGAGGTGCGCGACACGGGCATCGGCATGACGGAGCAGCAGACCACGCAATTGTTCAACGCCTTCTCGCAGGGTGACGAAAGCATCACGCGCCGTTTCGGTGGAACCGGCCTGGGCCTGGCGATCACGCGCCGGCTGGTGGAGCTGATGGGCGGCCAGATCCGCTTGCAGACGGTGCCGGGCAGTGGCAGCACGTTTTCCTTCGAGCTTTGGTTCGGCGTGCTGCCCGAACGCGCTGCGGCGCGGCGCAAACCTGCCATTGGACCGCTGCATGTCCTGGTGGCGGACGACAACAGCACCAGCCGCAACATGATCGTGCAATTGCTGCGCGCATGGGGCTGGGAAGCGGATGAAGCCGACTCCGGCGCGGCGGCATTGCAGCGCATTCGCGCCTGCATGGATGGTCCGCGCCCCTATGACGTGGTGCTGGCCGACTGGCATATGCCAGGCGAGCAGGGCAGGAACGCGGCGCAGGAGATACGGCGCGCCGCCGAGGGGCATCGCCAGCCCATCGTGGTGACGCTGAACGCCTTTGCACGCAACCAGGTCGACGAGATTGCCGGCTCGCCGGATGCGGACGTGGTGCTGGTCAAACCCGTCACCTCTTCCAGCTTGTTCGATGCGATGCACCAGGCGCTGGCGGCCGCCAAGGGCAGCGAAGAGGCGGCGGCGGCCACCTCGGCATTGGGCAACCGCCTGCGCGGCGTGCACTTCCTGCTGGTGGAAGACAACCTGCTGAACCAGGCGGTGGCACGCGGCATCCTGGAACTGGCGGGCGCCACGCTCGACGTGGCGGGCGACGGCCAGCAGGCGGTCGATGTGCTGCGCACCAGCGCCCACCGCTATCACATCGTACTGATGGATATGCAAATGCCGGTGCTGGATGGCTTCAGCGCCACGCGCATCATCCGCGACGAGCTGAAGCTGGACTTGCCGGTGATTGCCATGACGGCAGGCGTGCTGCCCTCCGAACGCCATCGCTGCACCGAGGCCGGGATCAGCGACTTTATCGCCAAACCGGTCGTCATCGAGGAAATGATGGCCGTTATCGAGCGCAACCTGCCCGGCAAATCACCCGGCCCGACCGGGGCCGCCCCAGCTGCGCCGCCGGAGGCGGCAGCGCCCGACCAGGTGTTCAGCATGGATAGCCTGATGCGCGTCATGGGCAAGGATGTGAAGGGGCGGGCGGTGATGTTCAAGATGGTGCGCGGCGCGCTCGAAGGCGGCATGCAGCCGATGGACGATGCCGATGCGGCGCTGCGCGCAGGCCGGCCCGGCGAGGCGGCGCGCATCCTGCACGGCCTGCGCGGCGCGGTGGGCGTGCTGGGTGCCAAGCGCCTGGTGAAGGCGACGCTGGATGCCGAATCGGCAATCAAGACCGGGCACCCCGACAGCATATCGGGCGCGCTGGCGCTGGTGCGCGCCGAGCTGGAGCAAGTGCTGGCGCAAGGCCGCCGCTGGCTGGCGCAGGAAGAGCACTAATTGTCGCGGCGGTTCAGGTAAGCGCCGGCTGCCAGGCCGGCGGCAAACGCCGCGTACACCAGCAATAGCGATGGCCGCGACAGGCGCTCCTCGAAACCGGGCCGCAGGCGGGGCGGCGTCAATTGGTAATCGGTAAAGCAGGCAACCGCGCTGGCCGCGGCAGCGCTGGCGGTGGTGGTGGCAGCTTGCTTGCGGTCCAGGGTCTTGCAGCAAGTCTTTTCGTACAGCGCGGCCCAGAACACCGACGCGCCATGATGGATCAGGTAGCCCACCAGCGTGTGCTTGAGCGAAGGCCCGTCGGCGCGGGTAGCCGGGTCACCCCACAGCCAGTGGCTGACCGCATTCACCCCGGCAAAGACGCTGCCGGTTTCGCGCTTGCCGCAGGCGGCCAGCGCCAGCGTCGAGGCCAGGCTGGCCAGTGCGCCCGGCAGCAGGCTGTGCTTGAGCGCATTGCTCCAAGTGTCCATGGCGGTTCTCCCATTTCGTGTAATGTCCGATGACGGGAGGAGCAAGCAATGCGGATACTGCTGACCGGCGCTACAGGCTTCATCGGTTCGCATGTGGCGGCCGCCTTGCTGGCGCGCGGCCACGAAGTCATTGCTGCCGGGCGGCATCCCAGCCGTGATGCGCGCATGGGCTTTGTTCCTGCCGACTTCAGCCACGATACCGAAAAAGCCGTGTGGATGGCGCGCCTCAAGGGTATCGAGGTGGTGGTGAATGCCGCCGGCATTTTCCGGCCGCAGGGGGCGGCGTCCTTTGCTGCCGTGCACGACGCCGCCCCGCGTGCCCTGTTTGCCGCTTGCGCCGAAGCCGCTGTGCGCTACGTGGTCCAGGTGTCGGCACTGGGTGCGGATGCCGGCGCGCGTTCAGCCTTCCATCAAAGCAAGAAGGCGGCGGATGACGCGCTGGCTGCGCTGCCGCTCGATGGCTGCATCGTCCAGCCCTCGCTGGTCTACGGCGAGGCGGGCGCCAGTGCGCGCCTGTTCCGCATGCTGGCGTCGATGCCGCTGGCGGTGCGGCTGGGCAGCGCGCCACAAATGGTGCAACCAGTCCACATCGACGATGTTGCGGCGGCGATTTGCGCGCTGGCCGAACGGGGCGCGACTGCAGCGCCGGACGGCGGCGTGCGCCGGCTGGCCCTGGTCGGCCCGCAGCCGCTGGCGTTCACGGAATACCTGGCGGCCTTGCGCGCGGCGATGGGGCTCGGCCCGTGGCGGTTGCCCGTGTTGAGGCTGCCGGACGGGATGGCGCGCGCTGCGGCCGCCGTGGCGGGCATGCTGCCAGGCAGTGCGCTGGACCGCGATGCTTTGCAGATGCTGGAGCGCGGCAATGTCGCCGACGTGCAGCCGATGGCCGAGCTGCTGGGCAGGGCACCGCGCCCGGTGCGCGACTTCATCGCCCAGCCGGATGCGGCGCGGCGTCTGGCGCAACTCGACTGGCTGCTGCCCCTGCTGCGGCTGGGCATCGCCGCCGTGTGGATCTGGACCGCCATCGTGTCGGCGGGGCTGTATCCGGTCGCCGACAGTTACCGCCTGCTGGAGCGCACCGGCGTGCCTCCAGCGTTGGCACCGCTGATGCTATACGGCGCCAGCGCACTCGATTTCGCCTTCGGCGTGGCCTCGCTGGCGTGGCCGCGCCGCTCGCGCAGCTGGCTATGGCTGGCCCAGATCGCCCTGATCGTGTTTTACAGCATCGTCATCGCCTGGCGCCTGCCCGAATTCCTGCTCCACCCGTATGGCCCCATCAGCAAGAATCTGCCGATGCTGGCCGCGTTGTGGATGCTTTACGAAGTGGAGAAACGGCCATGGAATACCTGATCGTCAAATTGCTGCACATCCTGTCGTCCACCCTGCTGTTCGGCACCGGCATCGGTTCCGCGTGGTACCTGCTGTTCGCGGTGACCAGCAAGAACGTGCAGGCGATCGCCGTGGTCAGCCGCATCCTGGTCGTCGCCGACTGGCTGTTCACCGGCGTCACCATGATCGTGCAGCCGTTGACCGGCTTCTACCTCGTGCACCTGGCCGGCTTTCCGCTGCATACACCCTGGCTGTACTGGTCCATCGTGCTGTTCATCATCGCTTTCCTGTGCTGGGCGCCGGTGGTATGGCTGCAGATCAGGATGCGCGACCTGGCCAAGGGCGCCATGCTGCAGGCCACACCGCTGCCCGCCCAGTTCTGGCGCTATTTCCGTGCCTGGATCGCGCTCGGCATCCCCGCCTTCTTCGCCTTCATCGCCGTGTTCTACTTGATGGTGGTGAAGCCAGCCTGGGGGTGAATGGTCTCGCCGCGTTCCAGCATCGCCACGAAATCGCCGATGCGCCTGGCGCGCGTCTCCGCCCGCTTGGCCTGGTGGGTCCGGAACAGGATCGCGTAGCGGTTCTGCGCGCTCATTGCCGCGAAGTTCGTGCGCGCCTTGGGGCTGGCGTCCAGTGCGGCTTGCAGGTCGGGCGGCACCTCGGCGGCGCTCCATGAATCGTACGCTGCCTCCCAACGCCCATCCTTTTTTGCGCGTTCGACTTCCGCCAGCCCGGCAGGCTGCATCAAGCCTTTCCCGATCAGCGCCGACACCTTGTCGCGGTTGATCTTGGACCAGATGCTGCGCTTGGCGCGCGGCGTGAACTTCTGCAGCCAATAGTGCTCGTCGATGCTCTTCTTCTGTCCGTCGATCCAGCCGAAACACAGCGCGGCATCGAGGGCTTCCGGATATTGCACTGACGATTCCGGCGCGCCCTTCTTGGCGATCTTCATCCAGATGCCGGGCGAGGCGGCGTGCTGCTTCTGCAGCCAGGTCCACCATGCTTTCCCGGTGGCGAACAGGTGCTGTTCCAGTTCGGGTTTCGCACTCATAGGCGCACCTGCCGTGCCACTTCGACGAAGGCTTTGGCCGCCGGCGATGCCTGGGCCAGGTTGCGCAGCGCCAGGCCGACACGGCGCCGCACCGGCGGCGAGAAGGGACGCACTGCGATATTCGGATGGCTGACGGCCAGGTCGGTCGGCAGCGCCAGCTCCGCCATGCCGGAGACGCCGTCGCCGCGCGCCACCATGCCCAGCACGGTCAGCACTTGCGACATGCGGTAGCGCACTTGCGGGCACAGGCCCTGCGCGGCGAACAAAGGTTCGATCAGGGTCGAGCAGCCGGCATCGGGCATGATGAAGGGTTCATGCGCCAGATCATGCGCGCTGACGGCCTTCTTGGCCGCCAACCGGTGCGTGGCCGGCATCAGGGCCACCATCTGGTCTTCCACCAGGTCGACGGTGTCGAAGCGTTCGTCCGGTTGCTGCACGAAGCCGATATCGACGCGGCGGTCGAGGATCCATTGCAGGGTATCGTCGTCGGTGCCTTCATCGATGCGCACCTCGATGCCGGGGTAGCGCTTCTGGAAGACGTCGAGGATGGCCGGGATCAGCTTGAGCGAAGAAGTGGGGCCGAAGGAACCGATGCGCAGCAAGCCCTTGTTCAAGCCACTGGCCAGGGCCACTTCCTGCCGCATCGCTTCCGCCAGGCCGAGGATTTCGCGCGCCCGCACCAGCAGGCGCTGGCCGAGCTCCGTCACTTCCACCGCGGCGCCCTGGCGCTCGATCAATTGCGCGCCCAGTTCCTGCTCGAGCGACTTGATGGCGTGCGACACGGCGGACTGGCTGACACCCAGCCGCAGGGCCGCCGCGGTGAAGCCGCGCAATTCGATCACCAGGGAGAACATTTCCAATTGCGTAAAAGTCATCGGTACCTCATGAGGTTTTACTCATTTTTCTATGAGCTAGGATTAGTATTAATGTATAACCTCCTTCACTGACATGCAAGGCCCAACGCCATGATCTACCTTAAACTGATCGCCTGCACCCTGATCTGGGGCGGCACCTTTATCGCCGGCCATATCGTTTCCAATGCGTTGCCGCCGTTGACCGCGGCCGCCATCCGCTTCTCCATCGCGGCGGCACTGCTGCTGGTATTGGCGTGGAAGCGCGAGGGCGGCCTGCCGCGCCTGTCGATGCAGCAGCTGGGCGCCACCGCCGCGCTGGGCCTGACCGGCATCTTCCTGTACAACTTCTGCTTCTTCTCGGCGCTGGGCAAGATGGAAGCGAGCCGCTCGGCGCTGTTCATCGCCATGAACCCGATCGTGACCGCGCTGGCGGCGGCGGCCGTGCTGCGCGAGCGCCTGAGCTGGCAGAAATGGGCCGGTATCGGCATCGCCTTCCTCGGCGCCACCGTCCTGATCACGCGCGGCGAGCCGATGGCGGCGCTGCACGATATCAGCCAGTCGATCGGGGTAGGCGAATTGATGATGCTGGGCGCCGCCTCATGCTGGGCGGCCTATACCCTGGTGGGCCGGGCCGCGCTGAAAGGCTTGTCGCCGATCGCCGCCACCACGTACGCATCGCTGTGGGGACTGGGATTCCTGCTGATCACCGCCGCCCGCGAGCTGCCGGGCATTGCCTGGACCTCGCTGGGCTGGGAAGTGTGGGCTTCCGTGACTTACCTTGGCGCCTTCGGCACCGTGGTGGCTTTCGTCTGGTGGTATGAGGGCGTGAAAGCGCTCGGCCCGGCGCGCACGGCCGTGTTCAACAACCTGGTGCCGGTGTTCGGCGTTTCGCTTGCCGCGCTGATGCTGGGCGAACAAGTGCTGGCGTCGATGGTGGCCGGCGGCCTGCTGGTGGCAACCGGCGTGACCATCACCAACCGCTGATGCGGTGTAGCGCCGGGCCGCCCGGGCTGTCCGCTATGCTGGGACCTTGAATGCGCCGACCTGGGCGCCGATGCGCGCGCCCATCGCTTCGCCGAGCGCTTGCAGGCCGCTCAAGGGGCGCACCATGACTTCGAAATCGACGATCTTGCCCGCCTCGTTGAAGCGGATAAAATCGATGCCCTTGAGTTGCTTGTCGCCGACGTTGGCACTGAACTCCAGCACCACGTTCAAGCCATCGTCGCTGGCCAGTTGGCGGTGGTAGGTGAAGTTCTCGAACACCTGGTAGGCGGTGTTCAATACCAGCGTCACCGCCTGCGCGCTGGCGTAGGGCTTGTTGGCCACCGGCGAGCGGAACACCGCATCGGTATCGACGATGGCGGGCAGGCCGGACAGGTCGCCGCTGGACACCATGTGGTGCCAGCGCTCCAGCGATTCAGCGACAGCGGGTTGCAATTGCATGGGCGTTCTCCTCAGATTGCGGCAGCCAGCCGGGTGCCTTGGTTGATAGCGCGTTTCGCGTCCAGCTCCGCGGCCACGTCGGCGCCGCCGATCAGGTGTACCTTGCAGCCCGCGTCGAGCAATCCTTGCTGCAATTCGCGCAGCGGCTCCTGGCCGGCGCAAACGATCACATTATCCACCGGCAGCACGTGCTGCTGGCCCTCCACCGTGACGTGCAGGCCGGCGTCGTCGATGCGGTCGTAGCTGACGCCGGCGTGCATGGCCACGCGCTTGGCCTTCAGGCCGGTGCGATGGATCCAGCCGGTGGTCTTGCCCAGGCCATCGCCGACCTTGCTGGTCTTGCGCTGCATCAGGTGCACCTGGCGCGGCGATGGATGCACTTGCGGCGTGCGCAAGCCGCCGCGGTCGGCGTAGCCATGATCGATGCCCCATTCGGCGTAGAACTTTTCGGGCGCCAGGCTGGCGCTCTCGCCTTCATGGGTCAGGAATTCCGATACGTCGAAGCCGATGCCGCCTGCGCCGATCACGGCCACGCTCTTGCCGACCGGCGCGCCATCGCGCAGGACCTGCAGGTAGCCCAGCGCCTTGGGGTGGTCGATACCTTCGATCGGCGGCGTACGCGGCGTGACGCCGGTGGCCAGGACGATGTCGTCGAAGCCCCCTGCTGCCAGGGCGGCCGCGTCGACACGGGTATTCAAGTGCAACTTGACGCCGGTCAGCTCGATCTGGCGGCCGAAGTAGCGCAGGGTCTCGTTGAATTCTTCCTTGCCCGGCACTTTTTTCGCCACGTTGAACTGGCCGCCGATTTCGCTGGCGGCATCGAACAGCTCCACATCATGGCCGCGCGAGGCGGCGGTGGTGGCGAAGCTGAGGCCCGCCGGGCCGGCGCCCACCACGGCAATGCGCTTGCGCTGCTGGGCCGGGGCGATGACCAGCTCCGTTTCATGGCAGGCGCGCGGGTTCACCAGACAGGACGTGATCTTGCCGGAGAAGGTGTGGTCCAGGCAGGCCTGGTTGCAGCCGATGCAGGTATTGATTTCGTCGGCGCGGTCTTCGCGTGCTTTCCGCATGAAGAAGGCGTCGGCCAGGAATGGGCGCGCCATCGACACCATATTGGCCGCGCCATCGGCCAGGATGCCTTCCGCCACTTCCGGGGTGTTGATGCGGTTGGTCGCCACCAGGGGGATGCCGACCTTGCCCATCAGGTTCTTCGTGACCCAGGCGAAACCGGCGCGCGGCACCTTGGTGGCGATGGTCGGGATGCGCGCTTCGTGCCAGCCAATGCCGGTGTTGAGGATGGTGGCACCGGCCTGTTCGATGGCTTGCGCCAGCTGCACCACCTCGTCCAGGGTGGAGCCGCCTTCCACCAGGTCCAGCATGGAGAGGCGGTAGATGATGATGAAGTCCTTGCCCACGCGTTCGCGCACGCGGCGCACGATCTCGACCGGGAAGCGCATGCGGTTTTCGTAGCTGCCGCCCCACTCGTCGCTGCGCTGGTTGGTGCGGGCGGCGATGAATTCGTTGATCAGGTAGCCTTCCGAGCCCATGATTTCCACGCCGTCGTAACCGGCTTCACGCGCCAGCACGGCGCACTGGGCGTAATCTTCGATGGTCTGCAGCACTTCTTCGCCGCTCAGTTCATGCGGGGTGAACTGGTTGATCGGCGCCTTGATCGCGCTCGGCCCCACCAGTTTCGGATGGTAGGCGTAGCGGCCGAAGTGCAGGATCTGCATGGCGATCTTGCCCCCTTCGGCGTGTACGGCGGCGGTGACCTTGCGGTGCTGCGCCACTTCTTCGCTGGTGGTCAGCTTGGCGCCGGCTTTCCATGGGCGGCCGGCTTCATTCGGGGCGATGCCGCCGGTGACGATCAGGCCCACTTCGCCGCGCGCACGCTCGGCATAAAAAGCGGCCATGCGCTCGAAGCCGTTCTCTTCCTCTTCCAGTCCAACGTGCATGGAACCCATGATCACGCGGTTTTTCAGGGTGGTGAAGCCCAGGTCGAGCGGGGCCAGCAGGTGGGGGTAGCGGTTCATGGGTGTCCTCTTTATGCAACCAGTTGCATAAATATAGCCCGGTCGGCGCGTCTATGCAACTGGTTGCATAGACGTTGTGGCTTGTCCGCCTCGCGCCGCTCAGGCAAGATGGTGGAATCTTTAACATTGTTTCCCGCCATGTCTTTGCCCCACGCGCTGCTGACTTCCCTGTCCGAGCGGGCCGGTTCCGGCTCGGAATTGGCCCGGCGCTTCGATAAGTCCATCGGTTTCTTCTGGGCAGCCACCCACCAGCAGATTTATCGCGAACTGGCGCGGCTGGAAGAAGCGGGCTGGATCGAATCGCTGCCGGCCGAGACCGGCCGCGGCCGCAAACGGGCTTACCGCATCCTGCCGGCCGGCATGGCGGAACTGCGCCGCTGGATCGCCGAAAGCGAAGATCCGCGCCCCCAGCGCGACGCCCTGATGGTGCGCATCCGCGCCGAGGCGGCAGTCGGGCCGGCGGGACTGGCCGATGAAATGCGCCGGCACCTGGCGCTGCACGAACAAAAGCTGGCCCTGTACAGGAGCTTCGAGCAGCGCGACTTTGCCTGCGAGACCGATTCGCGCGAGCGGCGCCTGCAGTACGTGCTGCTGAAAGGCGGCATCGCGCAGGAGGAACTGGCGGTCAATATGGCGCGCGAAGCCTTGCGCATCCTGGAGGAATAGGCAATGCGGCAGCGGCGCCGCCCGGCCGGCGCCGCATCGTTGCTGGCTTAGCGCTGGCTGACCTGGCCGACCTGGCCCAGCGATTCCGCCATCCGGACCAGCTTCACGAATTCGGCGCGGTAGCCATCCGGGTCGCTGCCGCGCGCCCCTTCGGCCAGCTTGGCGATGTCGCCGTAGCTGAAGTCCGCCACCTGTCCTTCACCGCGCAGGCGCTGGCCGAAGGCGGCCACGGCAACGGCAAAGCGCTGGTCAGCCGGGGCGGCATCGAGCGATTTGCGCGCACTGGCGGCATGCACCGGATGCTCCAGCTGCTGGCTGGCCGATTGGCCCGGCAGCTTGTAGCGCACTTTCACGAAACATAGCTCATCACCCTTGGTGGAGGAGGCGGCCTTTGGCTTGGCCGGCTGGGCATAGCGCAAGGGATCGACCAGCTTGCCGGCGTTGGCGGCAGGGGTAATCTCGTAGATGGCGGTCACAGTGTGGCCGGCCCCCATATCGCCGGCATCGACCTTGTCATCCTTGAAGTCCTGGCGGTCCAGCATGCGGGTTTCGTAGCCGACCAGGCGGTAGGCGGCGACCTGCGCGGGATTGAACTCGACCTGCACTTTGACGTCGTTGGCGATCGGGAACATGGTCGAACCCAGTTCCTGGGCCAATGCCTTGCGGGCTTCCAGCAAGGTGTCGATGTAGGCGGCGTTACCGTTGCCGGACTGGGTCAGGCGCTGGATCAGGGCGTCGTTCAGGTTGCCCAGGCCGACACCGAAGACCGACAGGTAGATGCCGGACTTGCGCTTGTCGACAATGAATTTTTCCAGCTGTTTGGGATCGGTGATGCCGATATTGAAGTCGCCATCCGTCGCCAGGATCACGCGGTTGACGGCTTTCGGATCAAAGTTGCGTTCCGCTTGCGCGTAGGCGCGCTGCAGGCCGTCGCCGCCGGCCGTGCCGCCGGAGGCATGCAGGTTGTCGATCACGTCCAGGATCTTTCTCTTGTCCTTGCCGCTGGTCGGTTCCAGCGCAACCGCCGTGCCGTTGGCGTACGTGACGATGGATACCGTGTCGTCGTCGCCCAACTGTTCGGCGAACAGGCGGAAGCCTTGCTGCAGCAAGGGCAGGCGATCCTGCGGGCCCATCGAGCCGGAAACGTCGACCAGCAGCACGACATTGGCGCGCGGACGTCCGGCGTGCTTGATGTCATAGCCCTTGAGCGCGACGTGGACCAGCTGGTTGCCCGTCCGCCAGGGGCTCGGCATGACTTCGGTGGTCACGGCGAATGGCTGGCTGGCCTTGGCCGGGGCGGCGTACTGGTAGGGGAAATAGTTGACCATTTCCTCCACGCGGACGGCTTGCAGCGGCGGCATACGGCCGCCGGACAGCATCCGGCGCATGAAGGCATAGGAGGCGGTATCGACGTCCACGCTGAAGGTCGATACCGGCTGCTCGCTCACCAGGACCGCCTTGTTGGCATCCTTGTCAGGGAATTTGTCGTTGGCCTGCGGCCCATGCGCCAGGTGCGGCATGGGCGCGAACGCGGGCGCGGGCATCGATGGGTGGATCGATAAGGACGACACCGGGCCGGACTTGGCGAGCTGTTCGCGCAGCTGGCGCTTGGCGGCAACCGAGAGGGCGACACTGTCATTGGCAACCGGCGGGGGCGGCGGTGCCGGCGCCCCTGCGGCAGACGTCGCTGCGGCGACCGTGGGCGTGGTAGTCGTGGTGGTCGGGGTGCTGCAAGCGGCCAGGACCAGCATGCCGGCAGTCACGGCCGGGATTAAAGCTGTCTTTTTCATTTGGACGTCCTTTTGGAATTGTTGTCCTGCCAACTTCCTCCAAAGGGACGCCCGGTGCAACAAGGGTTACATTTTGTATTCCTTATGCGGTGACCACGTTCAGCACCACGTCGATATTGCCGCGCACGGCTTTCGAGTAGGGGCAGATGGCGTCAGCCAGGTGCGCCACTTCGGTGACCGCCGCGTGGTCGGCGCCCGGCGCAAATACGGTCAGTCGCGCCTGGATGAAGTACTCGCCGCTGCCCTGGCCGAGATCCACTTCGATTTCCACCGCCGTGCCGGCCGGCAGGGTGACCTTTTTTTCCTTGGCGGCCAGGCCGACCGCGGCCGAATAGCAAGCCGACCACGCGCCGGCAAACAATTGCTCGGCCAGCGGATGCGGCAGGGTCGTCTGGACGTCGACGACGCGGCCGTCGGGATTGCCCGGGGTGGTCAGATGGATGTCCAGCCTGCCTTCCGGATTGCCCGCAAAGATCGCGGAATCGCTTGAGGTAGTACGGGTTTTGCCGGTGGCCAGGACTTTGGTGATCTTGCTCATGAATAACTCCGATGATTTGGTTTATGTAAATCGCATACGATGCAATCGCATTCGATGAGCAGAAGTATAGCGACGCCGGCGGCGATGTCAAGCGGATTCGATTGCATCGTATGCGATTGTTATGCTGGTTGGCCGGATTCCGTGTACTCTTTGAACACTTTTCTCGTAAAGGATCAGATATGCGTCTCTTCTCCACCAAGCTTCCATCCCTCAGCTTCGCGCTGGCAGCTTCCGTTCTTTCGTTCAGCGCGTTCGCGCAAAGCTGGCCCACCGGTAACGTGACCGTTGTCGTGCCGTGGCCGCCCGGCGGCCCATCCGACATCGCCGCCCGCCCGGTGGGCAAGGGTCTCAACGAGAACCTGGGCAAACCGTTCGTGATCGACAACCGCGCCGGCGGCGGCGGCAACATCGGGACGGCTGCCGTGGTCCGCTCCAAAGCCGACGGCCACACGCTGCTGGTGACGTCCAGCGCGCCGATCGTGATCAACCCAAGCCTGTACAAGAACATGACCTTCGATCCGCTGAAGGACCTGGTGCCGGTCACCAACTTGCTGCGCGTGCCCCTGGTGCTGGTGGCCCACCCCTCCGTGCCGGCCAAGAACCTGAAGGAACTGATGGCATACATCCAATCGAAGAAGGGCGATTTCTCCTTCGGCTCGTCGGGCAACGGCACGCCGCAGCACCTGACCGCCGAACTGTTCTCCAGCACGACCAAGCTGCAGATGAACCATGTGCCATACAAAGGTTCGGCACCGGCCATCTCCGACCTGCTGGGCGGCCATATCCCGATGATGTTCGACAGCACCATCGCGATCATGCCGCACATTAAGAGCGGCAAGGTGAAAGCCATCGCGATCACCAGCGGCCAGCGCTCGCCGCTGCTGCCGGACGTGCCGACCTTCGCCGAATCCGGTGTGGCCGGCATCGAATCCTATGCTTGGTATGGCATGTTCGCCCCAGCCGGCACGCCGAAGGACGTGATCGCCAAGATCAACGCCGAGACCCAGAAGGTGATGAAAGGGGCGGAGTTCCAGAAGGTGCTGGCCGATACCGGCTCGGCCTATGTGGGCGATACGCCTGAGAACTTCGCCAAGTTCGTCCATGCCGAACACGCCAAGTGGGGCAAAGTGGTGAAGGACAGCGGCGCCACCGTCGACTAAGCTCAGCGGCAGGCTGGCATATCGACCCGGACCGGCGGCACTCTGCCGCCGGCGATTGCGATGCCCTGCCCTGCCGGCTCTCCGCGCCGCAACGTACCCGTAAGGCTTGCCGGCCGCATGCCAGGGGCGACAAGCGGTGCTTCTCAGCTTTCCCAAGGCAGATCCAGCACTTCCCCATCCGGCGTGGTCGTCGCGACCGGCGTCATCGCAAAGGCAGCAATCAATTCCAGCGGCTCGGGGCCGGTGCTGAACAGCTGGTGCGCGATGCCGGCCGGGATAACGATCGTCTGCCCTGCGCCGAATTTCTCGACGCGCCCATCGGCGTGCAACTCTCCCGCACCGCGCGTGCAGACCACGACTTCCTCGCATGCATGCAGGTGCTGCGGTGTTGCGTTACCGGGTGCCATGGATTGCATCCAGACGGAGAGGTGGGACAAGCCCATCTGACTACCTGCAAGCGTAACGTGCTCAATCCCCGGAATAGGTGTGTGGGCGGGCGTATGGTTGGTGAGAATCTGCATGATGACCTCCTTTTCGTGAAAGGAGCCCAGTATGCAGACGTTGCGTTCATTGGTGAATATGCGGTAATTTCAAAATATTAAGGAAAATATTTCTTCAATTGTTGGGGGGAAGATGAGCGGTTTCAGCGAATTCATGGCTTTCGCCGTGACGGCACGCCACGCCAGTTTCGCTGGCGCGGGCCGCGAGCTTGGCGTCACCGCCTCCACGATTGCCAAACGCATACTCCGGCTGGAAGAACGGCTTGGCGCCAAACTGTTCCACCGCACGACGCGGCAAGTCACCCTCACCGTTGAAGGCGAAGCCCTGTTTGAGCGCTGCGAGAAGGTGTTGGCCGATATCGACGAAATCGGGTCGCTTGCCTCGGGCACGAACGGCGAGCCGCGCGGCCAGCTCCGCATCAGCATGCCGATCACGTACGGCAAACACGTCATCATGCCGCGGCTCGCCCGGCTGCTGCCGCAGTACCCGGACCTGCAACTTGATGTGCGTCTCACGGATTCGTTTTGCGACTTGATCAAGGATGGCATGGATGCGGCCATCCGCGTCGGCCCGCTCGAAGACTCGCGGCTTGCCGCCAAACGGATCGATTGGCAAAGCCTGGTGCTCTGCGCCAGTCCGGCTTACCTGCAGCAGCACCGCAAACCAAACCGCCCCGACCAGCTGGAGCGGCATAGTTTCGTCACTTTCCGCAATCCGACGTCCGGTCGCGAGCGGCCCGTACGCTTACAGGCTGACGGTGAAGTAAAGGAATTCCATCCTCCCGCCCGCGTGATCGTCAACGACGGCGAGGGCATGGTTGAAGCCGCGCGCCACGACGCCGGCCTGACGCAGGTTCCGGGCTATATGGTGGCATCCGCTATTGCGGACGGCAGCCTGGTTGAAGTGCTGCCCGCTTACGCGCCGCCCATGCAGCCAATCAGCCTGGTCTGGCCCGGCAACCGGCTGTTGCCGGCACGTATGCGACTGCTCATCGAAACGCTATCGACAACGCTTGTTTAGCAATGACAAGGCCTGCCGTCAGGTGAGCCGGAACAACGGCTCGACAACGTCGCGATAGCGGCGGCTGCCCTGCACATCGGTGTCGTCGGCCAGCACGACGACGAAATCGCCGCTGAAATGCGGCTGCAGCTCGCGGATCTGCCGCGCGTTGACGATGCATGAGCGCGACACGCGCACAAACCCGTCCGGATCCAGCCGCGCTTCCAGGCCCGACAGCGTTTCGCGCAGCAAGTGCATGTGCTCGCGCGTGTGCACTTCGATGTAGTTGCCGGTGGCTTCGAAGCGCATGACGTCATCGACATCCACCAGGACCACGCGGCCGGCCTTTTTGATCGGCAGGCGACGCACGTATCGCCTGGCCGGGCTGGCGCCAAGCTCGCCCAGCACCGCCGCAATGCGGGCAGCCAGGTCGTCCGGCTTTGCCGTCAGCTTCTCCCTTGCCCTCGCCAGCGCTTTGCGGATGCGCTCCTGTTCCAGCGGCTTGAGCAGGTAATCGAGGGCGTGGATGTCGAAGGCGCGCACCGCGTACTGGTCGTAAGCGGTGACGAAGATGGTGGCCGGCATGGTGTCGGCGCCGACAGCCGCCACGACGTCGAAACCGTCGGCCTCGGGCATCTCGATATCGAGGAACACCAGGTCGGGCTGCAGCGCCGCGATGGCGTCGATTGCCGCCAGGCCGTCGCTGCATTCGCCGACCACCTCGACGTCGGGCTCGGTGGCCAGGTACTGCGCGATGCCACGCCGCGCCAGCGCCTCGTCGTCGACGATCAAGGTACGGATGCGCATACGTCCTCCTGCAGAGGGATTGCCAGCGAGACCAGGGTGCCGCCGCCGGGATTGTCGCCGATGGCGAAGACATGCTTGGCGCCGAACATCTGCTGCAGGCGTGCACGCGTGTTCGACAAACCAATTCCCCACTTCATGTGCCGGCCCAGGCCCGCGCCGTTGTCGGTCACCGCCAGACGCAGCATGCCGCCCTCGGCGCGCGCGCTGATGACGATGCGGCCCGGCCGGGCACGGCGGGCTACGCCGTGGCGGATGGCGTTTTCCACCAGCGGCTGCAACACCAGGCTGGGCACGCGCGAATGCATCACGTCCGGGCTGGCGTCCACATGGTAGGTCAGGCGGTCCGCAAAGCGGATCTGCTCGATCTCCAGGTAGCTGGCGATGAAATCGAGCTCCTCGCGCAACGCGACCTCGCGGCTGCCATCGTTGTCCAGCATCTTGCGCAGCAAGCTGCATAGCAGCTGCAGCATGTGACGGGCCGCCGCCGGATCGTCCCCGATCAGCACGGCGATCGAATTGAGGGTATTGAACAGGAAATGCGGCTGCAGTTGCGACTTGAGCGCCAGCAACCGCGCCTCGGCGAGCTGCGCCTCCAGCGACAAGTGCCGCCGCTCGCGATCATGGACCGCTTGCCGCAGGCGCAGCAAGTGGACCGCGCCGACCAGCACCCAATAGACCGCGAGGCTGGGCAGGAAAGCCGTCGCCAGCAGGCGTGAATAGGTAGCGCCCCAGTCGGCGTTGAATCCAGGCGCACCGACCAGCGGTGCAGCGGCCGCATACAGCGCCATGTGGAACAGCACCGAGCCGACACTGCCCGCCACGTGCACAGCCAGCGCACGCCAGAATGTGTGCCGCTCGAAGGGCACGCGCTCGGCCAGGCGCAGGATGGGAAGCGTCAGAAGCGCCCAGGCGCCCGACCATACCGACCAGGCGGCCAATGCACCGGCCCATGGCAGCGGCTGGCCGCGCACCGTGGCGGCGACGTGGGACTGGGTGGCGAATACGACCGCGCACAGGGCCCAGCCGGCCAGCGTCCATAGGACGGGGCGGCGGCCGAGAGCGAACTGGTTGGTGGACACTACGGCACCGTGGGGGAAGTCGATGGGCGAGGCCATCTTATACCGGCCGCGAGCGCGCGTCCACGCGCCGCATTTTCGCAACGCCTGGCCTCACCGGTGCTCCGGCTTCAGGGTCCGGCCCGGCGCCGGTGGCAACAGGCCAAGCTGCTTCATGATGCCGAGTGAGTCGCCGGACGCCCATTCCTCGGCGATCTTGCCATCCACGAAGCGGAACGTGGCCTGGCCGGTTACCTTGACGGACTTGCCGGTCGCCGGCAGGCCATTGCCGGTGCCGGTATTGGTGCCGGTTGCGGTCCAGCGCACTGCGACCAGGTCATTCTCGGCAAGGATCAGGTCAATATTCATCCTGAGATCGGGGAAGGCTTGGCGCCAGCCCTTGGCCTCGGCCAGGCCGGCTTCGCGCGTGAAGGTGCCATTGCCCGCATGGCCGATGAAGTCTTTGGTGTAGGGGACGGTGAAGATGCCCTGGTTCAGGCCTTCATCGTAGACGCGGCGGGCCAGGGACTTGTTCAAGTCCTGCTGGGCGCCGGCAATGGCGGCACTGGTATCAAGAAAGGCGACGGCGAGTGCGGCGACGCGCAGGGTGCGCAAAATCTGCTGATGCATAGTATGGTCTCCGTAGTCAGGCGGGTGCGACGTGCACCTGTGACGCCATCCTATGACCCGCCTGCGGCCATTTCGGTGGATTTGTGACGAGTGGATGGGGAACGGTGACGACCGGAGCGAAATCGGGGGCGGCGGGTGTTCTGCCGCCCCAGCGTAACTAGCGTCGCAGCTTATTCGACCGTTACCGACTTCGCCAGGTTGCGCGGCTTGTCGACGTCGGTGCCGCGTGCCAGGGCGGTGTGGTAGGCCAGCAGCTGCAGGGCAACCACGTGCAGGATCGGGGACAACTGGCCGTAGTGTTCCGGCAGGCGGATCACATGCACGCCGTCGCCCGAAGTGATACGGGAGTCGACGTCGGCGAAGACGTAGAGCTGGCCGCCGCGGGCGCGCACTTCCTGCATGTTCGATTTCAGCTTCTCCAGCAAGGCGTCGTTGGGGGCGATGGTCACGACCGGCATTTCGTCGGTCACCAGCGCCAGCGGGCCGTGCTTCAATTCACCGGCCGGGTAGGCTTCGGCGTGGATGTAGGAAATCTCTTTCAGCTTCAGCGCGCCTTCCAGGGCGATCGGGTAGTGCATGCCGCGGCCCAGGAACAGGGCATTTTCCTTGCGGGCGAATTCTTCGGCCCAGGCGATGATTTGCGGCTCCAGCGCCAGCACGGAGGCGATGGCGGATGGCAGGTGGCGCATGGCCTTCAGGTGCGCGGCTTCCTGTTCGTCGGTCAGCAGGCCATTCACTTGCGCCAGGCTGAGGGTCAGCAGGAACAGGGCGGACAGCTGGGTGGTGAAGGCTTTGGTGGAGGCCACGCCGACTTCCACACCGGCGCGGGTGATGTAGGCCAGTTTGCACTCGCGCACCATGGCGCTGGTCGATACGTTACAGATGGTGAGCGTGTGCTGCATGCCCAGATCGCGCGCGTGCTTCAAGGCGGCGATGGTGTCGGCGGTTTCGCCGGATTGGGAAATGGTCACGACCAGCGTCTTGGGATTCGGCACACTGTCGCGATAGCGGTATTCGGAGGCGATTTCCACATTGACCGGCACCTTGGCGATCGATTCGATCCAGTACTTGGCGGTCAGGCCGGCGTAGTAGCTGGTGCCGCAGGCGAGGATCAGCACGCGGTCGATTTCCTTGAACACCTTGTAGGCGCCGTCGCCGAACAGCTCGGGCATGACGCCGGTGACGCCTTCCAGCGTGTCGCCAACCACGCGTGGCTGCTCGAAAATTTCCTTCTGCATGAAGTGGCGGTATGGCCCAAGTTCCGCGGCGCCGGTGTGGGCGTGCACGGTTTTCACTTCGCGCTGCACTTGCTTGCCGTCGGCGTCGACGATCCAGGTGCGGCCCAGCTGCAGGTCGACCACGTCGCCTTCTTCGAGGTAGATGATCTGGTCGGTAGTGCCGGCCAGTGCCATGGCATCCGAGGCGACGAAGTTTTCGCCCTGGCCCAGGCCGACGATCAGCGGCGAGCCCTGGCGCGCGGCGACCACACGGTGCGGTTCTTCGCGGCAGAACACGGCAATGGCGTAGGCACCATGCAGGCGGCGCACGGCTTGCTGCACGGTCTCGAACAGGTCGCCGTTGTACATGTGATCGACCAGGTGGGCGATCACTTCGGTGTCGGTCTGGCTGGTGAAGACGTAGCCCAGTGCGGTCAGTTCGGCGCGCAGTTCGTCGTGGTTCTCGATGATGCCGTTGTGGACCAGGGCGATGCGGGCGGCTGCTTCGCTCGGGGAAAAGTGCGGGTGGGCGTTGTGCGAGGCTGGGGCGCCGTGGGTGGCCCAGCGGGTGTGGGCGATGCCGGTGAAGCCTTGCAAACCGACTTCATTGATCTGCTTTTCGAGGTCGGCCACGCGCGAGGTGCTGCGCGAGCGCTGCAGCTTGCCGTCCAGGTGCAGGGCGACGCCGCAGGAATCATAGCCACGGTATTCCAGGCGCTTCAGGCCTTCGACCAGGATAGGGGTGATATTGCGCTGGGCGACAGCGCCAACGATACCGCACATGGCTACCTCTTCTTAAAAAGTTAATGAATGCATGCTAGAGCAGGCGTCAAGAAATATGCTTTCTCTTTTGTGCAAGCTATGAAAGAATATTTCGCACAACATACAGTGAGAAATATTATTTCAAATTATGGACTTTGATGAAATTGATCGTCGCATCTTGAATGCTTTGCAGAAGGATGCGTCACAAACCAATGCCGAATTGGCGGCTGCAGTGCACGTTTCGGCCCCCACCTGCTTGCGGCGGGTCAAGCATTTGCGCGATTCGGGGGTGATTGAGCGCGAAGTGGCGCTGGTGTCGCCCGAGAAGGTGGGTGCGCGGCTGACGGCGGTTGTGGAAATCTCGCTGGATATCCAGGCCGCTGAACGCATGGCGGAATTCGAGGCGCTGGTCGCGCCGGAACCGGCGGTGCTGCAATGTTATCGCGTGTCGCCCGGGCCCGATTTCGTGCTGATCGTGCAGGTGGCAGACATGCCGGCCTACCACGCGCTGGCCCATCGCCTGTTCGCCGCCCAGGCCAATGTGCGTAACGTGAAAGCCTACTTTTCCACTTTCCGCAGCAAGTTTGAAACCACTATCGCGGTGTAACCCAGTTATCCATGGTTATCCCTGGAGATGCACAGGCTTATGCACATCCTTAACCACAGGGAGCGGCGCGGCCGCTCATGTTATCCAGCGATGCACACCGCATATCCTTGCGTTTTCCGCAGGGTTCCCCACACCCTTATCCACAGCTTTAAGTTATCCAAAGTTTTACGCCAGTATTCCCCAGGTTTTTCCACAGGGTGGGCTGTGCGGCGCGTGATGTGGACAATTGGCTCATACCACTATGGCTTTATCCCATCCCTATCCCAGCGTTTTCAAGCGGAATTGCACCAGCTTTTACACATCTTTATCCACAGGGATAGAATGGGGCATGAACTACCTCGCACACATCTACCTGGCCCGCCACAGCGAAGCGGCGATGGTCGGCGCCATGCTGGGCGATTTCGTGAAGGCGAACGCTGGCGAGCACTATTCTCCGGAGATCGCGAACGAGATTGCGCTGCACCGTTTCATCGATTCATTCACCGACAGCCATCCGGTGGTCATGGAAGCGAAGAGCCTGTTCGGGGAGGGCCGGCGGCGTTATGCCGGCATCGTGCTGGACGTGTTCTACGACCATATCCTGAGCCAGCGTTGGGACGAATATTGCGAAGAGCCGCGCAGCGAGCTGATCGAGCGCTTCTACGGTGCGCTGGCGTCGTATGAGGAGCATTTGCCGGAACGGCTGCGGGAAATCCTGCCCAAATTGATCAAGCAGGATTGGCTGGGCGCTTATGGGGAGTTCAGCGGGGTCGAGCTGGCGCTGATACGCATGTCGGACAGGCTAAGCCGCAATGGCCACCTGCTGCGCGAGGGCATCGGGGAAGTGCAGCAGCACTATGAAGCGATTGCGGCGGGCTTTGACCGCTTCTTCCCCGAATTGGTGAAATTCACTTACCAGCGTCGCCGCCAGTTTTCGGTGGCTTAGGGGTCTGACCCTTGGGTCTGACCCCGGTTTACCGGTTTGGTGCTTGCTTTTGCCAGTATCCTTCGAGCGAAACCGGCAAGGCGGGGTCAGACCCGAACGGTCAGACCCCCTACTTCTTGGCCTTCACCGGGCGCTTCCAGCCTTCGATCGTGAGCTGTTTCGGGCGGGAGATGGTCAACTTGCCGGCTGGCGCATCCTTGGTCAGGGTCGTGCCTGCGCCGATGGTGGCGCCGGCGCCCACGGTCACCGGCGCTACCAGCTGGCTGTCGCTGCCGATGAAGGCGTCGTCTTCGATCACGGTGCGGAACTTGTTCGCTCCATCGTAATTGCAGGTGATGGTGCCGGCACCGATGTTCACGCGCGAGCCGACGGTGGCGTCGCCCACATAGGCCAGATGGTTGGCCTTGGAATGCGCTGCGACCTGGCTGTTCTTGATCTCGACGAAGTTACCTACGTGGACGTCTTCGCCCAGCTCGGTGCCGGGACGCAGGCGGGCATAAGGACCGATCTGCGAAGCCGCACCGACCACGGCATCCTCAATATGCGTGAATGCCTTGATGTTGGCGCCGGCGCCGATGCGCGCATTGATCAACACGCAGTTCGGGCCGATGGTCGCACCTTCGCCGATCTCCACCTTGCCTTCGAAGACGCAGCCAACGTCGATGGTCACGTCGCGGCCGCAGGAAAGTTCGCCGCGCACGTCGATGCGCGCCGGGTCGGCCAGCGTCACGCCTTTGTCCAGCAGGCAGTTGGCGACATTGCGCTGGTAGATGCGTTCCAGTTCGGCCAGCTGCGCCTTGCTGTTCACGCCCAACACTTCCCATGGCGCGGCCGGGTGGGCCGACACGACTTGCACGCCTTCTTCCACGGCCATGGCGACGATGTCGGTCAGGTAGTACTCGCCCTGCGCGTTTTCGTTTTTCAGTTTGCCCAGCCACTGCTTCAGCTTTTGGGTGGGAATCACCATGATGCCGGAATTGATTTCCTTGATCAGGCGTTCAGCTTCTGTGGCATCTTTCTCTTCAACGATGCGCTGGATGGCACCGCCGACGCGGACGATGCGGCCAAGGCCGAAGGGATTGTCCTGCACCACGGTCAGGATACCCAGCTTGTCCTTGCCGGCGGCTTCGGCCAGGCGCTTCAGCGAGGCGGCGGAAGTCAGTGGCACGTCGCCGTACAGGACCAGGGTTGGCTGGTCGTCGTCCAGGTGGGGCAAGGCTTGCTGGACGGCGTGGCCGGTACCGAGTTGCGGCTCCTGCAAAGCGGCCGAGATTTCAGTGCCGGGAACGGCTTTATGTTTGTCCAGCGAAGCCAGCACCGCTGCGCCGCCGTGCCCATAAATGACGCACAATTTGGCCGGAGACAGGCTGCGCGCAGTGTCGATGACGTGGGACAACAGGGACTTGCCAGCAACGGGATGCAATACTTTTGGCAGCGCCGACTGCATGCGCTTACCCATGCCGGCGGCGAGGATGACGACGTTCATATGACCGTGAAGTGTGAGTTGAAATATGAAAAAGTTTAACACGTGCATCGTGCTGGCTTTTGCCATTCTGCTCGCAGCGTGCAGCTCCCTGCGCCTGGCCTATAACAATGCCGACACCTTGTTGTACTGGTGGCTCGACAACTATGTCGATTTTGAGGGCGAGCAGAAGGCGGAGGTGAAGCGCGATATCGACGATTTCTTCCGCTGGCACCGTAAGACCCAGTTGCAGGACTATGTGCAGCTGCTGCAGAAAGCCCAGCGCCAGTTGCGCGGCCACCCAACCCAGGCCGACTTGATGGCCGATTACGTTGACATCCGCGACCGCACCGAGGCGCTGCTGCTGCGCTCCGCGCCCAATATCGCGGACATGGCGCTATCGCTCAAGCCCGAGCAGTTGGCTACGATGGAGAAGAAGTTCGCCAAGAACAATTCCGATTTCCGCAAAAAGAATATGAAGGGCGATGCCGAGGACCAGAACAAGTTCCGCTACAAGAAATCGATGGAGCAGTTCGAACTCTGGTTCGGCGATTTCAGCAGGGAGCAGGAAGCCATCATCCGCAAGGCGTCCGATGCGCGGCCGCTGGACAACGGGCTATGGCTGGATGAACGCATGAAACGCCAGGGCCGCATCCTGGCGTTGGCGCGCAAGATCATGACGGAGCAGCCATCCAGGCAAGTCGCCACGCAATGGATCGAAGAGCTGGTGCGCGCCAGTTTCGACCGGCTCGCCGCGTCCGAGCGCAAGGCCTTCTTCGACGCCTACACGCAAAGCACGCTGGAACTTGTCCACACGGTCGTGCGCATCACCACGCCGGAGCAGAAGGCGCACGCGCAAAAGCGCATGGATGGCTGGATCAAGGACTTGAATACCCTTGCGGCACAGGTGCAATAGGCCTCGCCGCGCAGGCGGCATGCGATAATGCCGGCCATGCAAAAGAAGAAAGTCCCCAACCAGGTCCGCATCATTGGCGGCGACTGGAAGCGAACGCCGCTGCCCGTGCTGGAAGCACTGGGCCTGCGACCGACACCGGACCGCGTGCGCGAAACCGTCTTCAACTGGATCAACCACCTGCAGGATGCCGCCTGGAGCGAGACCCTGGTGCTGGACCTGTTCGCCGGGAGTGGCGCGCTCGGCTTCGAAGCGGCCAGCCGCGGCGCGGCCAAGGTCACCATGGTTGATGCCAACAGCGCCGTGGTGCGCCAGCTGGAAGCCAACCGCGAAAAGCTGAAGGCCACCAATATCGCCATCCAGCGTGGCGATGCGCTGGCGACCGCGCAATCGCTTGCCGGCCGCGGTGTGCGCTTCGACCTGATCTTCCTCGACCCGCCATACCAGCAAGGCATGCTGGAGCGCGCGCTGCCGCTGTGCCGCCCGCTGCTCAAGGAAGGCGGCCTGGTCTACGCAGAGGCGGAAGCGCCGCTGGCGGTTGAGGGCTGGGACGTGGTACGCGCCGACAAGGCGGGCATGGTGTATTTCCACCTGCTCCAGGCCTTGCCTGAAAATGAGGCATAATCCTTCTTTGAATTGAAGCCAAACGCATGGAGTTGCAATGGTTGTAGCAGTTTATCCGGGTACTTTCGACCCGCTGACCCGGGGTCACGAAGACCTGGTGCGCCGCGCATCGGGCCTGTTCGACACGCTGATCGTTGGCGTGGCCGACAGCCAGAACAAGCATCCGTTCTTCACGCTCGAGGAGCGGCTGGAAATCGCCAATGAAGTGCTGGGCCATTATCCAAACGTCAAGGTCGAGAGCTTTTCCGGCCTGCTGAAGGATTTCGTGCGCGAGCATGATGCGCGCGTGATCGTGCGCGGTTTGCGTGCCGTGTCGGACTTCGAGTTCGAATTCCAGATGGCGGGCATGAACCGCTACATGCTGCCGGATGTGGAAACGCTGTTCCTGACCCCATCCGACCAGTACCAGTTCATCTCAGGCACCATCGTGCGCGAGATTGCCGAGCTTGGCGGCGATGTTTCCAAGTTTGTGTTCCCGTCCGTCGACCGCTGGCTGCGCAAGAAAATCGCAGCGCGCAAGGGCGAATAAGTTGCGAGTATTGCCATGGCTTTGATGATTACCGACGACTGCATCAATTGCGACGTGTGCGAGCCTGAGTGCCCGAACGACGCGATTTACATGGGTCCGGAGATCTATGAAATTGATCCCAACAAGTGCACCGAGTGCGTCGGGCACTTCGATGAACCGCAGTGCCAGCAGGTCTGCCCGGTTTCTTGCATTCCGTTTAATCCCGATTGGCGGGAAAGCAAGGAACAGCTCGTGGCCAAGTTCGAGAAGCTGCAGGCAGCGAAAGCTTGATGTCTCCCCAAACCGGTAGCTCTGCGTTATATTGCAAAAGGCTACCCACACCAACGGAGACATAATGAGCTTTACCCGTCGAACAATACTGCAGGGTGCGATCGCTGCCGCGCTGCTGGCTGCGAGCAGCTTGCCCGTCCATGCCGCCGATGTCGCCGGCATCAAATTCCCAGACACTGTCACGGTAGCCGGACAGGAACTCAAGCTGAATGGCGCCGGTGTGCGTACCAAGCTGGTGTTCAAGGTCTATGCGCTGGGCTTTTATCTACAGGACAAGAAATCGACCGTGGCTGAGGTGCTGGCCGCGAGCGGGCCGCGCCGCATCCGCATCATGCCAATGCGCGACCTGACGTCCGACGACTTCGGCATCGCCTTCATGAAGGGTTTGAACGATAACGTGGGCCCCGAAGAGCGCACCAAGCTGCTGCCGCAAACCAAGGCTTTCGGCGAAATGTTTGCCCAGTTCCCGGGCTTGAAGAAGGGTGACGAGCTGATCGTCGACTGGACCCCGGGCGTCGGTTCCCAGGCCATTTTGAACGGCAAGAAGGTGGGCGACGTGCTGCCGGACCTGGCGTTCTTCAACGCCATCATGCGCATCTGGGTCGGCGATAAGCCGGTGGATGCCGCCTTGAAGCCGAAGTTGCTGGCCGGCGAGCCGAAGTAATTTGCTGCGCTGCGGAAGGCTCAGGCGCGGCAAGCCATGGCGCGCAGTTCGGCGACGTGGCTGGGCGAGCCTTCCATCGAATTCAGCATACGCTTGAACATCATGGTGTCGCGCATCAGGCGGCGCTGGATGCGTTCCTCTTTGCTCAATTTTGGCTTAACGACAAGCACGGCAGCGCGGGCGATACCACGCAGCAGGGGCTTGAACACGACGGCCAGCGCCAGCGCCAGGATCACCAGCGGCAGGAACTGTGCGAATTCGATGATGTTAATGTAAGTAGACATGGCGGTTTCACTACCTATAGAATCTATCGATACTATAGTGCGCCGCAACATATAACGCCAATTCCATTTCTCCATAACAATCATTATTGGTGTGAATGACCGATGAGCTTTCTGACCCTGGACTTGAACCTGCTGCGCGTATTCGACGCGGTGATGACTGAGCAGAACCTGACGCGCGCAGCCGGCCACTTGGCCATGACGCAGCCGGCGGTGTCGAACGCCATCAAACGCTTGCGCGAAAGCCTGGGCGACGATTTGCTGATCCGCACCGCATATGGCGTGAAGCCGACACCGCGGGCGGAGGCGCTGTGGCCGCAGGTGCGCAGCGCGCTGGCATCGCTGGAAGCAGCCGTGACACCAGGCACGTTTGACGTGTCCAAGACCCATGCCACCTTCCGCATGGCGATGGCGGACGCGACGGCCGCATTCTGGCTGCCCTCGCTGATGCGCTCGATCGAACGCGAAGCACCGGGGGTAAATATCCGCATGGTGCCTTTGACAACGCGCGAACCGCGGCCGATGCTGCTGCGCGGCGATATCGACCTGGCGGTCGGTTTCTTCCCCGGCGTGGCGGCGCAGCTGATGAGCGAACCGAGTTCGCCGATCCGCCACGAGCGCTTGTATTCGGGAACGTATGTGTGCGTGATGCGGCGCGGCCACCCGCTGGCCAAGCAGGACCTCACACTGGACAACTACTGCTCGGCCAACCACTTGCTGGTCAGCTTCTCCGGCCGTGCCCACGGCCTGGTCGATGAAGCGCTGGCGCAGATCCAGCGCGAACGGCGCATCCTGTTGACGGTGAACCAATTCTTTACGGCCGGCCGGGTGGTCGCGAACAGCGACCTGATCACCGTGCTGCCGAAGCACTTGATCGCCTCGACCGGCATGACCGATGCCTTGATCTACAAGGAACTCCCCTTCCAGCTTCCCGCCGTGCACCTGGATATGCTCTGGCACGAACGGGACGCCCGCAGCCCCGCCCACAAATGGCTGCGCGGCCACCTGGAAAACATGAATTCCGTCGCCCAGAAAACCGCCCCTGGCACCAACCCCAAGAGCGACACCTACTAACGGCCGCGCCGGCCGGATGGCGATCCGTCCGGCGCGGCTGTGTCAGGCGTCGAGGGTCATGAGGCTGGCGTTGCCGCCGGCAGCGGTGGTATTGACGCACAGGGCGCGTTCGGCGATCAGGCGCCACAATGGGATTTCACCTTCTTCCGTAGTGTCGATCACCGACACGATGGCACCATCGCGGGCGGCGAGCTCAGGACGCAGCTTGGCGCCCAGGCTGCCTTCGACCAGGGCGATCTGGAACTCGGCTTTGGCCAGGTCGGCCGCACTGACGGTCTGGATCGCCGCTTTGACTTCGGCCGGCAAACCTGCCGGCAAATCACCTTCCACGACCAGCGCGCGGTTGCCAGTCGCCAGCGCGGCGGCGATCTGGTTCAGCAGAACGTCGGCATGCGCAGCGAAGCAGGCGATATTGCCGCGTGGGACGTAGGCCAGCGTGTTGCGCTCGCCAGTCGGGCCAGGCAGGGCGACCACGCTGCCGACCGGGGTCGTGCGTGCATAGCTTTCAATGTGCGCGGACAGGCGTTCCTTGCCTTGTGCCTTGGCCCATGCGGCCAGCGAGTCGATCGCCGGCGTGGCTTGGCGCTCATGGCGCTCCAGGGCCACTGCGCCACGCTGCAGGCGCTTGAGGTAAAGCGGGCCGCCGGCTTTCGGACCGGTGCCGGATTTGCCTTCACCACCGAAAGGCTGCACGCCGACCACCGCGCCAACGATATTGCGGTTGACGTAGATGTTGCCTACGTGCGCGCTGGAGGCGATGTAGTCGATGGTTTCATCGATGCGTGAGTGCACGCCCAGGGTCAGGCCGAAACCGCTGCCATTGATCTGTTCGATCACCTTCGGCAGTTCGGAGCGCTTGTAGCGGATCACGTGCATCACCGGGCCGAACACTTCCTTGGTCAGCTCGGACAGCGAGCCGATTTCCAGCACGGTCGGCGGCACGAAGGTGCCGGCATCCGCGCCTGGGACGTCGAGCGAGTAGCAAGCCTTGGCGTGCGCGCGGACTTTTTCAATGTGGGAGAGCAGATTTTGCTGCGCTTCCTTGTCGATCACCGGGCCGATATCGGTCACCAGGCGGTCCGGGCTGCCGATGCGCAGCTCCTTCATGGCGCCCTTGAGCATCTTGATGGTCTTGTCGGCGATATCTTCCTGCAGGAACAGCACACGCAGGGCGGAGCAGCGCTGGCCGGCGCTGTCGAAAGCGGAAGAGATCGCGTCGCCAACCACCTGTTCCGGCAGCGAGGAAGAATCGACGATCATCGCATTCTGGCCGCCGGTTTCGGCGATCAGCGGGATGTCGACGTTTTCCGCCGCGGCGCGCTTGGCCAGGGTGCGGTTGATCAATTGGGCGACTTCGGTGGAACCGGTGAAGATCACGCCCTTGACGCGCGGGTCATTGCACAGGCCCGCGCCAACGACTTCGCCGCGGCCCGGCAGGAATTGCAGGGCGGCGCGCGGCACGCCGGCTTCGTGCAGCAATTCCACCGCGCGCTGGGCGATCAGCGGGGTTTGTTCCGCCGGTTTGGCCAACACGACGTTGCCGGCGGCCAGCGCGGCGGCAGCCTGGCCGGTGAAAATCGCCAGCGGGAAGTTCCAAGGGCTGATGCAGGTCACGGGGCCCAGCGCCAGCGTGTTGGTGGAGCCGCACACCTGCACCGCGTAGTAGCGCAGGAAGTCGACCGCTTCGCGCACTTCGGCGATCGCGTTCGGCAGCGATTTGCCGGCTTCGCGCACGGCCAGGGCCATCAGCTCCAGCTTGTGCTGTTCGAACAGGTCGGCGGCACGCTCCAGGCAGGCGGCGCGCTGCGACGGTTCCGTGGTTTGCCAATCCATGGCGTACTGGCTGGCGGCGTCCAGGGCGTGATCGACGTCGGCGGCGCTGGCTTCCGTAACGGAGCCCACAACGTCGTCCTTGCGGGCCGGGTTCACCACGGCTTGCGCAGCCTGGCCGGTGCTCGCATCGACCGCCAGCAGCGGGCCGGCAATCCAGCTGCGCGGCTGCGACAGGGCGTCGGCCACTTCACGCAGGGCGTCTTCATTCGACAAGTCGATACCTGCCGAGTTTTTGCGCTCCGCGCCAAACATATCGAGCGGTAGCGCGATACCGGTGTGCGGCTGGCCATTCAGGCTGTGGGCCACCTCGATCGGGTTCGAAATCAAGGAGTCGACTGGAATGCTTTCGTCCACAATCTGGTTCACGAAGGACGAGTTGGCGCCGTTTTCCAGCAGGCGGCGTACCAGGTAGGCCAGCAGGGTTTCGTGCGAGCCGACCGGGGCGTAAATGCGGCATGGCTTGTCGAGGTTTTCCGCGCCGACCACCTGGTCGTACAGGGTTTCGCCCATGCCATGCAGGCATTGGAATTCGTAACCATTGACACCGTCGCGCTTGGCCCAGGTGTAAATCGTGGACAGGGTCTGCGCATTATGGGTCGCGAACTGGGGGTAAATCACATCGGTAGCCGCCAGCAGGCGCTGGGCGCAAGCCAGGTAGGAGACGTCGGTGTAAACCTTGCGGGTGTAGACCGGATAGCCAGGCATGCCGTCGACCTGCGCGCGTTTGATCTCGGCATCCCAATACGCGCCCTTCACCAGGCGCACCATGAATTTGCGGCCGCTGCGCTTGGCCAGGTCGACCAGGTAGTCGATCACGAACGGGCAGCGCTTCTGGTAGGCCTGCACCACGAAGCCGATGCCGTCGAAGCCTTCCAGTTCGGGATTGAAGGCCATCGCTTCCATCAGGTCGAGCGACAGTTCCAGGCGATCCGCTTCTTCGGCGTCGATATTCAGGCCGATGTTGTAGCTCTTGGCCAGTTTGACCAGCGCGGTCAATCGCGGCAACAGTTCGGACATCACGCGCTCGCGCTGGGCGCGGCTGTAGCGCGGGTGCAGCGCAGACAGTTTGACGGAGATCCCTGGACCATTGCGGATGCCGCGGCCATTCGATGCCTTGCCGATGGCATGGATCGCTTTCTCGTAGGCGGAGTAGTAGTTGGCGGCGTCGGCTTCGGTCAAGGCGGCTTCGCCCAGCATGTCGTAGGAGTAGCGATAGCCGCGCGCTTCGTTGTCCTTGCCGTTCTTGATCGCCTCTTCGATGGTCTGGCCGGTGACGAACTGGTTGCCCAGCATGCGCATGGCCAGGTCGACGCCTTTGCGGATCAGCGGCTCGCCGCCTTTGGCGATCAGGCTGGTGATGGCGGAGCCCAAGCCTACTTCGCTGGACGAGCTGACCAGCTTTCCGGTGATCAGCAAGCCCCAGGTGGCTGCATTCACGAACAGCGATGGCGATTCGCCCAAATGCTTGCGCCAGTCGCCCTTGGAAATCTTGTCCGCGATCAGCCGGTCGGCGGTAGCGGAATCGGGAATGCGCAACAGTGCCTCGGCCAGGCACATGAGGGCGATGCCCTCTTCGGACGATAAAGAGAATTGATGCATCAGCGCATCCACGCCGGAAGAACGGGTGCGTTTTTCGCGGACAGCCGTCACCAGGCGCTTGGCCAATGATTGCGCTTCGTCCGTGGTTTGAGCCGAACCGACGTTTATTTGCGACAGTAGCCATTGCACAGCAGTTTGTTCGTCGCGGCGATACGCCGCAGTGATGGCGCGGCGCAGCGCGCTGGGATCGCGCAGGATTTCTGCGTGGAGTGCGGCGAACGGAGTGGTGTTCAGATGCATGGATGTCTCTATTGGCTAGTATGTAAAGAATCGTTGGGCACCTACGAAAACACGCCCGGCAAACGTGGTTTGCGAGGGCGTGTTGTGCAGTGCAACTAATGATTCGATTGTACGGCGGAATCGCTCGGATTAATTCTGGTAATACTTTGTACTAGCAATAGATAGTTTTTAGTGCGAGAATTTCACCGAATAAAATTAATCGTGGAGATGTAATGCTGGACAAGATCAGTAAGAAGATTCTGGCTGAGTTGCAAAGCGATGGCCGGATCAGTAACGTTGAACTGGCTGCGCGAGTGAATTTGTCGCCGGCTGCCTGCCTGGAGCGCGTGCGCAAGCTGCACGAAGCCGGCTATATCATGGGTTACACGGCGCAGTTGAATCCCCAGCTTTTGGACGTTTCGCTGCTGGTCTTCATCGAAGTTGTGCTGGACCGTACCACGCCTGAAGTCTTCGATGCCTTCAAGCACAGCGTCCAGCTGATCCCTGAAGTCCTCGAATGCCATATGGTGGCCGGCGGCTTTGACTACCTGGTCAAGGCGCGGGTGAAGGATATGGCAGCCTACCGCGAATTCCTCGGCAAGACTTTGTTGCAGAAAGGTGTGCGGGAGACCCACACTTATGCGGTGATGGAAGAGGTCAAAAACACCACCAAACTGCCGATCAAGTAAGCGATTGGCAGAAATTCCGGATGACGCCGTAGGCGTAGCGTGAGGCGACGGTTTGCACGAACTGCATGAAATCCGTCGCCGCTTCTTCATTGGCGTTGTCCGAAATCGTCCTCATGATGGCAAACGGTACGCCCAGTTCGTGACAGACCTGGGCAACAGCCGCTCCTTCCATTTCCACTGCTAATAAATCAGGCAGTGCGTCCTTCAGGGTCGCCAGATGGGCCCGGTCCTTGATGAATTGATCTCCGCTGCCGATCAGGCCGCGGTGTACTTGCGCATCGTTTTGCAGGAATTCGCGTGTAGCCAGGCTCAGTTTCAGGCTCATTTCGCGGTCTGTCGGCATGCGTGAGAGCCCGGTCAGCGGGATTTCGAAACGGGGAAACAGCGGGCTGGCATCAAAATCGTGTTGAGCCAGTGAATCGGCCACCACCACGTCGCCAACACGTACCCCCAGGTCTGCAGAACCGGCGACGCCGGTAAAGATGATGTGGGTAACGTTGAACTTCTCCACAAGCGTTGCAGCAGTCACAGCAGCAGCAACCTTGCCAATTCGCGATAAAACGGCCACAGAATCGATTTTCCAGAGTTTTCCGGCCGTGTACTCACGCTTACCGTGGATGAGCTTGTAGGGGCTCTCCATGGCTTCCAGCAGACCTTGTTGTTCTTCTGCCAAGGCGGAGATGATTCCGAGACGCATGCGAGTTGTCCTCTATTTATTTAGAGTTGTATACGAAAGGATAGTAGTAGATAGTAAACGCGACGCTGTCTGTGGATAAAGCTGTTAACATCCACAGAATCAGAAGTTTACGAATTGTAGAACCGGCTGGACAAGAACTGCGTTGAATTCGGATGAGTTCTGAACAAATTTTGTGCGTGAACTCAAAACTGGTGTTTACGCACATTCGATCCTGTGGATATTCATTGACTTATCAACAGGTGGTGCAGTTTTTCAGCTGAAATGGGCACTCCGAACAGGAATCCCTGCCCAAAATCGCATCCTGCAGCCATCAAAATCTCCAGTTGGGCTTCGGTTTCGATCTTTTCCGCGATGACTTTGATGTCCAGCTTGTGCGCCATGGCCACAATCGCTTCGCACAAGAGCTGGTTGTCGCTGAAGCTGGTGTCCAGTTTGAGGAAATCGATCTTGAAACGCTTGAGGAAGTTCAGTGACGAGTAGCCATGGCCAAAGTCATCCAGCGAAATCTGCAGGTTCGCCTGCCTGAGCGATTGCATGCGTTCCACGATGTCCCGATTGGCCTCAAGCAGCAGAGACTCCGTCACTTCGATCACCATGGAACGGGGCGGCAATGCCTGTTGGCGCAGCAATTCCAGCCAATGTTCGACGCCAACCGCCTCGTGCCTGAATTGCCAGGCCGATTTGTTGACGCAGACTTTGAAGTCGCTGCCGAAACCTGACGCCAGCGCTGCCGCTTCCTGGAACACCCACTCACCAATGGCAGCGATGACGCCGGTATTTTCAGCAACGCCAATGAATTCAATGGGCTTGAGCAAACCTCGTTGCGGATGCTCCCAGCGGATCAGTGCTTCGGCCATATCGACTTTCCCGGTCACCAGGTTGCGGATCGGCTGGAACAGTAGCCTTAACTCCTTGTTTTTCAAGGCGTTGCGCAGTTCATTGGCAAGTTCAATGCGCATTTGGCTGGCTTCCTGCATGAAGGGCGCGAAGTAGCTGAAACGGTTACGGCCCTGCTGCTTGGCCAGGTACATGGCCTGGTCGGCGTTCTTGATCAGCTGCTCGGCGTCGGTGCCATCGTCCGGGAACAGGGAAATACCGATACTGCCCGAAATATGGGCAACTTCCTGTTTGAGCTGGAAGGGCCTGGCCAGGCAGTTAAGAACGTTCTGTACGATCCTGACCACGTCACCTGGCTCTTTCAGTTCGCTCAGGATGACGGTGAATTCATCGCCTCCGAGGCGGGCCACGGTATCGGTGTTGCGCACACACTCGAGCAAGCGGTCGGCAACTTGTTTGAGCAGGATGTCGCCAAAGTCGTGGCCCAGCGTATCGTTGACTGCCTTGAAACCATCGAGGTCGATGAAAATCAAGGCCATCGGCAACTGGTCACGCGCTGCTTTCTTGATCTCCTGGCGCAGGCGTTCGTTGAACATGCGCCGGTTGGGCAGTCCGGTCAGGGTGTCGAAGTTGGCCTGCTTCCATATCGCTTCTTCGGTGGCCTTTTTCTTCGTAATGTCGGAGAACAGGGCGACGTGGCGCAAGGCATTGCCCTGGCTGTCAAAGACCGTGTTGAAGCGCAGCGAAACCAGGTAATGGTCGCCGTTCTTATGCTGGTGCCAGATTTCACCTTCCCAGTGGCCGGTGTGGGTGATGGTCTGGCGCATTCGGCTATAGAGTTTGCTGTCCTGCTGGCTGGATGTCAGCTCATAGGCGAGATGGCCAATGACTTCTTCGGCGGCATAGCCGCTGATACGTGAAAAGGCAGGGTTGACGGACAGGATGCGGCCGTCTGCGTCCGTGACCATCATGCCTTCGCTGGCATTTTCGTACATCAGCGTGGCCAGTTTGCTCGACTCTTCGTGGCGCTTTCGCTCGCTGATGTCTTCGGCCATGACGAATAGGCCGATGACCGCACCGTTTTCATCCCTGTCGGGGACGTAGGTGATGGCATCGCAGCATGCCTGGCCTTTGCGCTGGATGCCACGCTCGAAGTGCACGGTCTCGCCGGAGAAGGCGCGGGCCAGATGAGGCTTGGTTTCGGCGTACAACGCGGGAGGGAGCACTTCCTGCAGGCTGTTTCCGTTGCCATAAATTTCAGTGAAAAGGCGGTTCTTGAACGAGTAGCGCTCATCCCGGTCCATGTAAGCAATCACGATGGGCAGGTTGTTGGCGATCAGGCGAAGCCTTTGTTCGCTGCTGGCCAGTTTTTTCTCTGTTTCGGCGGAGGTGACGTAGAGGGCACGGTAGCGTCGCTCGCGTTCTTCGGCCGCAGCGTAAGAATGCAGGGCGAAGATGGATGCTGCTGCAATCAAGGCAAAGATGAGGAAGAGGGCGATGCCGGCGATCAGGAAATGCCTTTGCGAAATCAGGGCAAGACCGACATTCGAGCTGCCAACGGTGACGACCAGTGGCAAGTTCGGCAATTTCCGATAGCTGGCAATGCGGGAGCGTTTGTCGATCGGGCTGACCGTGACGACCGTGCCAATCGGTGTATGCGTCAGGGCGCGATAGATGTTCGAATCGCGAATGTCGCGGTTGAAGGTTTGTTCGAATAGCGGAGCGCGGGCGATCAAACGGCCGTTGGTGTGGAACAGGGTGATGGTGACATCTTCGCTGAGGCGGGAATTTTCGAACGTTTCCGCTAGACGGCTGGCATCGATCGGGGCCACGATGACGCCCAGGAATTTGCCGTCAGCGTTTTCGACGCGGCGACTCAAGAAAAACAGCCGTGATTTTGAAATCCGGCCCCGGGTCGGTTCGCCGACATACAGCTCGTCGCCGCCTTTGAGCTGGGCTTGGAAATAGTCGCGGTCCGCGTAGCTGATGCCGCGCACGGGAATGTCGCGTGAGCTGGCGACCGCGAAGCCTGCGGGATCGATGAACGTAATCCAGAAGCTGTTGCCGAATGTTGCTCCACGAGAGGAAAGCAGGGCATCAACGGTTTGCGGCGTGTAGGGAGCAACCCTGATGGCGTTGGCGAATCCCAGCAAGGCAATGTCCGACAGCTGGATCGTGCTCAGGACCTGTGCTTCGATCGCCCTCGCGTAATGTCGGGTTTGTTCCCGGATTGCTTGTTCGCGGTCGCGCGCAGAAGAAAGCAGCTGCCAGGCGACGACTGCCGTGGCAAGCAGGGCGAGCATGGTCATGGTGACGAGCAAGCGCCGACGGAAGCGTCGATAGGCGTCAGTGGTCGACAAGAGGTTCTCCAGCCGGGTTGCATGGAACAACTTGCCTGTTCAGTATAGGTGGAGAGTTTTGTTTACGTTAGATTAGTGTGTATACAAAGTAGTAGTGGTTGTTAACAACCTCGCCTTTCTGTGGATAAGTGCTCCTTGCGGCGAAAAATCAGGGGTTTACGGTTTGTATAAGCAGGCGCGTAAACCTTGAATGGGCTGCGAACTGTTTTTGGACAATTTTGGGCGTTTTTCGGGAAGTCTTGTTTACTCACAAACGATGCCTGTGGATATTCATAGCGTTATCCACAAGCCAGGAAGGGTAGCAAAATGGGTCTGAAGGCGATATTCCCTTATCCGATCATCCAGGGACCGATGGCCGGCGGCTCGAATACGCCGGCGATGGTGGCCGCGGTATCGGAGGCGGGCGGACTGGGTTCGATCGGTGCTTCCTTGCTCCCGCCGGATACGATCCGCAGCCAGGTTGCGGAAATCCGGCGGCTGACTTCGCGGCCGTTCATGCTGAATTTCTTCGTTCAGGGTATCCCCTCACCATCGCAGGAGCAGGTCGACCGGGCGGTGGGTTTGCTTCGGCCCGTATGGAGTTCGCTCGGGTGGCCAGAATTGCCCCGGCCGGCCAAATGGTGCGAAGACTTTGCCGCGCAGTTCGAACTGCTGCTGGAATTGAAACCGGCCGTTGCCAGTTTTACCTTCGACATCCTGACGGCCGGGCAGGTGAAACGTTTGCATGATGCGGGCATCTTCGTCATCGGTACCGTGACCACGGTGGAGGAAGCCTTGGCCTGGCAGGCAGTGGGCGCTGACGCCATCGTCGCTTCGGGCGTGGAGTCGGGCGGTCACCGGGGCACGTTCATTGGCGAGCAATTGGCGGCGGTCATGGAGGCCATACCGCTGCTGGCGGCCGTTCTGCAGGCGGTACAGATTCCCGTGATCTCGGCCGGGAATATCATGACGGGGGCCGATATCCGCGAGCGGCTTTCGCTCGGCGCGTCCGCCGTGCAAATGGGGACCGCCTTCCTCGTCACCGAGGAATCGGGCATCCATCCGGCATACAAGGCCCGTCTGCTGGCGGCGCAGGGTAATCCCACCCGGTTGACGCGTGCGTTCTCGGGGCGGCTGGCGCGCGGCATCGAGAACCGCTTCATGTTGCAGATGGAGTCGGTGGAGGCCGAGCTTCCCGCATATCCGGTGCAGAATGCGCTGACCGGTAGCATCCGCGCCGAGGCGGCCAGGCGCGGTGATCCTGAGCTGATGTCGCTGTGGGCCGGGACTGGCGTTGCGAAATCGCGTGCGATGCCGGCGGCGAAATTGATGCAAACCCTGTTGGCGGAAATCGATAACCCCTGATCTGGAGCGCTCTTGGAATCTGCAGGCCAGTTTGACTACATTATTGTTGGCGGAGGAACGGCGGGTTGTGTGCTCGCCAACCGCCTTACCCAAAATCCCAAGGTAGAGGTGCTGCTGATCGAAGCGGGAGGCAAAGACGATTATGTCTGGATCCATATCCCGGTCGGTTATCTCCGTTGCATCAATAATCCACGTACGGATTGGCTGTTCCGCACTGAGCCCGATGCCGGCCTGGGCGGGCGCAGCCTGATTTACCCGCGCGGCAAAGTCCTGGGCGGCAGTTCGTCGATCAACGGCATGATCTATATGCGCGGCCAGTCCAATGATTACGACCAGTGGGCCGAAATGTGCGGCGATCCGCGCTGGCGCTGGTCGGAAGTCTTGCCTTTGTTCCGCAAGAGCGAAGACCACCATGGCGGCGCTTCGGATTTCCATGGCGCAGGTGGGGAATGGCGGGTCGAGAAGCAGCGGCTGCGCTGGGATATCCTCGATGCCTTCCGAGATGCGGCTGAACAGACCGGCATCCCCAAGGTGGATGATTTCAACCGCGGCGACAATTTCGGCTGTTCCTATTTCGAAGTGAACCAGAAGCGCGGCGTCCGATGGAATACGGCCAAAGCCTTCCTGCGCGCGGCCGCCGGGCGCCCCAACCTGACCGTGATGACGGGCTGCCACGTTGAAAAGCTGGTGCTGGAAGAGGGCGTCTGCAAAGGCGTGGTGTTCACCGGAGGCGGGACGCGCTGGAGCGCGGAGGCGCGTGAAACCCTGCTCACGGCCGGCGCGATCGGCACCCCTCAGATCCTGCAACTGTCAGGCATCGGCCCCGCTGACGTGCTGGCCCAGGCGGGCGTGGCGCCGGTGCATGATTTGCCTGGTGTCGGCGCCAACCTGCAAGACCATCTTCAATTGCGCATGGTGTTCAAGGTCGAAGGTGCACGGACCCTGAATACGCTGGCTGCCAGCTGGCTGGGCAAGGCGCGCATCGGGCTCGAGTATGCGCTGTTCCAGAGCGGCCCGATGTCGATGGCGCCGTCGCAACTGGGGGCTTTTGCGCGCTCCGGGCCGGAACAGGCGACGCCGAACCTGGAATTCCACGTGCAGCCGCTGTCGCTGGAACGCTTCGGCGAACCGTTGCACGACTTCCCTGCTTTCACGGCCAGCGTCTGCAACCTGCGCCCGACGTCGCGCGGCCATGTGCGGATCGCTTCCGCCGACTCGTACGCGCCGCCCAAAATTACGCCCATGTACCTGAGCACCACGGAGGACCGGCGCGTTGCCGCTTCCGCTTTGAACTTGACGCGCCAGATCGCTGCGGCGCCGGCGCTGGCGAAATATAGGCCGCAGGAATGCAAACCCGGTGTGCATTTTCGCACCGATGAAGAATTGGCGGAGGCGGCCGGGTCCATCGGCACCACGATTTTCCACCCTGTCGGCACCTGCAAAATGGGCCGTGCCGACGACGTTTCGGCCGTGGTTGACAGCGAATTGCGGGTGCGCGGTGTGCGCGGCCCGCGCATCGCCGACGCCTCGGTCATGCCGACCATCACCTCCGGTAACACGAATTCCCCTGTCATCATGATTGCGGAAAAGGCAGCGCTATTGTGTATGATTTAGCAAAACCGGGGAGACGCGATGTCCGACTACATCTTGGAAACAAAAAGTTTGACCAAGGAGTTCAAAGGATTCACGGCAGTCGCCAACGTGGACTTGAGAGTCCAGCGCGGGCATATCCACGCCTTGATCGGCCCGAACGGCGCCGGCAAGACAACCTGCTTCAACCTGCTCACCAAATTCCTGGCGCCCACCTCGGGCCACATCTTCTTCAACGGCAAGGACATCACCGCCCATAAGCCGGCCCAGATTGCGCGCATGGGCGTGATCCGCTCGTTCCAGATTTCCGCCGTCTTTCCCCACCTGACGGTGCTGGAAAACGTGCGCATCGGCTTGCAGCGCAAGCTGGGCACCACTTTCCACTTCTGGCGCAGCGAACGCACGCTGGAGCAGTTGAATGGCCGCGCAATGGAGCTGCTAGCCGAGGTCGACCTGGCTTCGTTCGCCGACACCGTGACCGTCGACATGCCGTATGGCCGCAAGCGCGCGCTCGAGATCGCGACGACATTAGCCATGGAGCCCGAACTGATGCTTTTGGATGAACCGACCCAGGGCATGGGCCATGAAGACGTCCACCGCGTGACGGAATTGATCAAGAAGGTGTCCGCCGGCCGCACCATCCTGATGGTGGAACACAATATGAGCGTCGTGTCCGGCATCAGCGACCGCATCTCCGTGCTGCAGCGTGGTGCGGTATTGGCGGAAGGGCCGTATGACGAAGTGTCGAAGAACCCGCAAGTGATGGAAGCGTACATGGGGACCGAAGCATGACGGCGGCGCTGGAAATCAGCCGGCTGCAGGCCTGGTATGGCGAGTCGCATATCCTGCACGACGTGAACCTGACCGTGAACCACGGCGAAGTGGTGACCCTGTTGGGCCGTAATGGTGCCGGCCGCACCACGACGCTGCGCGCCATCATGGGCCTGACAGGAGCGCGCAAAGGTTCGATCCGCATCGATGGCCAGGAAGCGATCGGTTTGCCAACACACAAAGTCGCCCACCTCGGCGTTGGCTACTGCCCCGAAGAGCGCGGCATCTTCGCCTCGCTGACGGCGGAAGAAAACCTGTTGCTGCCGCCGACGCTGAAAACGGGGCAGGGCATGTCAATCGAAGAAATCTACGAGATGTTCCCCAACCTGAAAGAGCGCCGCAGCAGCCAGGGCACGCGCCTGTCGGGCGGTGAGCAGCAGATGCTGGCTGTGGCGCGCATCCTGCGCACCGGCGCGCGCCTGCTGCTGCTGGACGAGATTTCAGAAGGCTTGGCGCCGGTGATCGTGCAAGGCCTGGCGCGCATGATCCGCACGCTGAAAGCCAAGGGATACACGATTGTGATGGTCGAACAGAATTTCCGGTTCGCGGCGCCGTTGGCGGATCGGTTTTATGTCATGGAACATGGTCGGATTGTGGAGAGTTTTGCGTCATCGGAACTGGAGTCCCGCATGCCGGTACTGACCGAATTGCTGGGCGTTTAGATAAAAACCTGAGATCGGAGACACTATGAAACGCAACGTCATCGCCTTTGCAGCAGCCCTGTGCGCAATTGGAACGGCGGGCAGCGCACACGCCCAGATGTCCGGCGACACCATCAAGATCGGCTTCATCACCGACATGTCCGGCGTGTACTCGGATATCGACGGTCAGGGCGGGGCGGAAGCAATCCGGATGGCGATTGCGGATGCCGGCGGAACCATCGGCGGCAAGAAAATCGAGTTCGTCTTTGCCGACCACCAGAACAAGGCCGATATCGCCGCTTCCAAGGCGCGCGAATGGTTCGACCAGCAGGGCGTCGACATGCTGGTCGGCGGCACCAATTCCGGCGCCAACCTGGCGATGGCCAAAGTGGCTGCCGACAAGAAGAAGATCTTCATGGTGGTCGGCGCAGGTTCTTCGCGCCTGACCAATGAAGAATGCACGCCCTACACCATTCACTACGCCTACGACACGGTGGCCCTGGCGCGCGGTACCGGCAGCACGATGGTCAAGCAGGGCGGCAAGAACTGGTACTTCCTGACCGCCGATTACGCTTTTGGCCACTCGCTGGAAAAGGACACGACCGAAGTGGTGAACAAGTCGGGCGGCAAGGTTATCGGCAGTGTGCGCCATCCCTTCCCCGGCACCGATTTCTCGTCCTTCCTGATGCAGGCTTCGTCTTCTGGCGCGCAAGTGCTCGGCCTGGCCAATGCAGGCGGCGACTTTATCAACTCGGTGAAGGCATCGAATGAATTCGGCGTTGGCAAGAAGATGAAGATGGCCGGCCTGCTGGTCTTCATCAACGACATCCATTCGCTCGGCCTGAACGCGACCGCCGGCATGTACCTGACCGATGGCTGGTACTGGGACTTGAACGACAAGACGCGTGCCTGGTCCAAGCGCTACTTTGCCAAGATGAAGAAGGAACCGTCGATGCTGCAGGCCGGCGACTACTCTGCCGCCGCACAATACCTGGCTGCCGTCAAAGCCGTGGGCACCGACGATTCCGACAAGGTGATGGCCAAGCTGAAATCCACCACCATCAACGACATGTTCACCAGCAAAGGCGTGATCCGCCCCGATGGCCGCATGGTGCACGACATGTACCTGATGGAGGTGAAGAAGCAGTCCGAGTCGAAATACCCATGGGACTACTACAAGGTCGCAGCCACCATCCCGGGCGACCAGGCTTATATGTCCAAGGCCGAAACCAAATGCGCGTTGTGGAAGTAAGCTAGATGGAGATCTTCGGCCGCCCGCTACCGATGATGATGTCCCAGCTTTTGCTGGGGCTCGTCAACGGCTCCTTCTACGCCATGCTATCCCTCGGCCTCGCCGTGATTTTCGGGCTGCTGAACGTGATCAATTTCGCGCACGGCGCCCTGTACATGATGGGCGCCTTCCTTGCGTGGATCGGCATGACCTACTTCGGCTTGAGCTACTGGTCCATGCTGGTGCTGGCGCCATTGACCGTGGGCGCGCTGGGTGTGGTGATCGAGAAGACCATGCTGCGCTGGCTGTACAAACTCGATCATCTTTACGGGCTGTTGCTGACGTTCGGGCTGACCCTGCTGATCGAAGGCGGTTTCCGCTCGTTTTACGGGGTCTCCGGGCAGCCGTTCGAGACGCCTGAGGCCCTGCAAGGGGCGACGGACCTCGGCTTCATGGTGATGCCGAATTACCGCGCCTGGGTGGTTCTCGCATCCCTGGTGGTCTGCCTGGCCACCTGGTTCGTGATCGAGAAGACCAAACTGGGCGCCTATCTGCGCGCCGGTACCGAGAATCCGAAGCTGGTCGAGGCGTTCGGGATCAACGTGCCGCTGATGGTGACGCTCACCTACGGCTTCGGCGTCGCTTTGGCGGGCTTTGCAGGGGTCCTGGCGGCGCCAATCCAGCAGGTGACCCCCTTGATGGGGTCGAACCTGATTATCGTCGTATTCGCCGTTGTGGTGATCGGCGGCATGGGGTCGATCCTTGGCTCGATCGTCACCGGTCTCGGGCTCGGCGTGATCGAAGGGCTGACCAAGGTGTTCTATCCCGAGTTTGCCAACACCGTCGTGTTTTTGGTGATGGTCATCATCCTATTACTGCGCCCCGCCGGCCTGTTTGGCAAGGAACGATAAATGAACAAGAAGCTGGGCTACTCCATCGCATTCGTGCTGGCGCTGGGTGCGCCGCTTGTCGGCTATCCCGTGCTGCTGATGAAGCTGCTGTGCTTCGCGCTGTTTGCATGCGCTTTCAACCTGCTGATCGGCTTTACCGGCTTGCTGTCGTTTGGCCACGCCGCCTTCTTCGGTGCCGCAGGCTATGTGGCGAGCAACGCGTTAAAGAACTGGGGGCTGCCGTTTGAACTGAGCCTGCTGGCGGGCGTGCTGGCCGGCGTCGCCATCGGCCTGGTGATGGGCGGTCTGGCGATCCGCCGCCAAGGTATCTACTTTTCCATGATCACGCTGGCGCTGGCGCAGATGGTGTATTTCGGCGCCCTGCGCTTCACCGATTTCACCGGCGGCGAAGATGGCTTGCAAGGGGTGCCGCGCGGCCGGCTGCTGGGCATGCTGGACCTCGGCAGCGACCTCACGATGTACTACGTGGTGCTGGGGATTTTCATCGCTGGCTTTGCGCTGATCATGCGGACCGTGCATTCGCCGTTTGGCCAGGTTCTGAAAGCAATCAAGGAAAACGAACCGCGTGCGGTCTCGCTTGGCTACGACGTCGACAAATACAAGCTGGCTGCGTTTGTGCTTTCCGGCGCACTTGCTGCCCTCGCCGGTGCAACGAAGTCGATTGTGCTCGGTTTCGAGACCCTGACGGATGTGCACTGGAGCATGTCCGGCCTGGTTATCCTGATGACGCTGGTGGGCGGCATGGGCACGCTGGTTGGCCCGATCATCGGCGCGGTCCTGATCATCTCGCTGGAGAACAAGCTGGGCGACTTCGGTACCATGATGGCCGGCGCCACCGGCGTCGAGTGGTTCGCGACACTTGGTGAAGCTGTCAGCCTGGTCATCGGTTTTATCTTTGTTGCCTGCGTCCTGCTGTTCCGCAAAGGCATCGTGGGCGAGATCCTCTACTTGCAAGGCAAGAAGCGCAAGCAGGCTTGACTGGTTCAGAGTGCCAGTTTGTAGAGCGAATAGGCGTCTTCACGGGTGACCGGGCGCGGGTTGTTCCCAAGGAGGCGAGTTTGCTTTATGGCGTCGTCGGCGAGCAGGCCGAGATCGGTCTCAGCGATGCCTACCTGACGCAGGGTGCGTGGCAGTCCGGTGATGGTGGCGAATTGTTGCATCGCAACAGCGAGTGCCTCGCTGCGCGCTTCCGCGCTCCCCTCTGCATGGGGAACCACAATTGCCGCAAGTTCAGCATAGTGCTCGGCGCACGCCCCAACATTGAAGCGCAGGACGTGCGGGAGTACCAGCGAGTTCGACAGTCCATGCGGGACATGGAAGATGCCACCGATGGGATAGGCCAGCGCATGCACGGCGGCGACCGGGGCATTGGCGAACGCTTGGCCGGCCAGCATGGCGCCTAGAAGCATGGCTTGGCGGGCGGCGAGATCGTGGCCGTTCTCGCAGGCGCGGATCAGGTGGCGTGACAGCAGAGCCAGCGCCTGGCGGGCCAGCCCGTCCGATAGCGGGTTTTTCTTGTGCTTGCTGGTGTAGGCCTCGATTGCATGGACCATGGCGTCGATGCCGGTTGCTGCGGTCACCGGCGCCGGCAGGCCAATCGTCAGTTCGGCGTCGAGGAGCGCCATGTCGGCGTAGAGCTGGGGCGCGACGATTCCCATTTTGCTGGTCGCACCGGTCGTGACGATTGAAATATTGGTGACTTCAGATCCCGTGCCAGCGGTCGTTGGGATGAGGACCAGGGGCAAGCGCGCGCCGCGGACCTGGCCGATGCCATAAATCTCGGCAAGTGTTTGCGAACTGGTGCTCAACACGGCCACCAGTTTTGCGACATCCATGGAGCTGCCTCCGCCCAGGCCGACCACCAGTTCAGCTTCATGTTGACGGGCTGCCGCGATGGCTAATTCGATGACGTGTTCAGGCGGATCAGGCAGCACATCGGCGAATTGTTTCACGTGAAACATTTCTGACTGCAAGCTGGCGATGGGCGCGTCGGCCAAGCCGGTGCGCAGGAAACCCTGGTCGGTGATGATCAGTACGCGGCGCACTGCCGGAAAACGTTCACGCAATTCACGGCCGAGTTCGCGGGCCGCGCCTGGAGCGGAGAGGATGGTCGGTACCGTCGAGAAGCTGAACGCGGCGATTGGGCTCATGAGGCAAGCTTACACCAGGCTCGCGCGGCTGGAGCGCTTCCACCGTACAATATTGTGTTTCTGAATCAATTGGGACTGGGTAATGGTCGAGTATGGTTTGCTGGCGGGCGCTGCATTCGCCGCGGGTTTTGTTGATGCTGTCGTTGGCGGCGGCGGGCTGATCCAGATCCCTGCACTGTTTTCGGCGATGGGCAGCACGCCGCCGGCTACCTTGTTCGGCACTAACAAGGTGGCCAGTGTGTTCGGTACCAGCGCGGCGGCGGTCAACTACGCGCGCCGCACGCAGATTGCCTGGTCGACCGTGGCGCCGGCGGCATTGGCCGCTTTCCTGTTTGCTTTCCTTGGCGCCTATACTGTCACCCGGATACCGGCGGACTTCCTGCGCGGCCTGCTGCCATTTGTCTTGCTGGCGGTTGCGGTCTATACCTTCTACCGGAAGGATCTCGGCAGTATCCATGCACCTTTGCACACCGGCACCAAGGAAAGGGTGTTGGCGGTCCTGGTGGGGGCGGGCATCGGCTTCTACGATGGGTTCTTTGGCCCCGGCACCGGCAGCTTCCTGGTCTTCCTGTTCGTGCGGAGTTTCGGCTTTGACTTCCTCGGCGCTTCGGCTGCGGCGAAGGTGGTGAACGTGGCGTGTAATGTAGCGGCGATCCTGCTGTTCGGTTTCACCGGCCATATCATCTGGCAGCTGGGGTTGATGATGGCGCTGTGTCAGGTGGTCGGATCGGTACTGGGCACCAAGCTGGCCCTGAAGCACGGCAGCGAATTTGTGCGTCGCCTGTTCCTGGTTGTGGTCGGGTTGCTGATCATTAAGACGGGTTATGATGCGTGGTTTAAGTGATATTGTTTCACGTGAAACAGCTGAGGCCGGGACATCCCGGCCTTAATTTTTTGTTCCACGTGAAACATTGCACGCAAAAATATCCTGCCCAAAAAATTCGCAGCAGCGAAAAAACTTTATAATTCTGTTCGATCCCCAGCTTTCCCCAATTTTTACCATGTTATTTCCTACTGAATTCGACGTTATCGTTGTCGGCGGTGGTCATGCCGGTACCGAGGCGGCCCTCGCTTCGGCCCGCATGGGCCAGAAGACTCTCCTGTTGACCCACAACATTGAGACGCTGGGACAGATGTCGTGCAACCCATCCATTGGCGGCATCGGCAAAGGCCACCTCGTCAAAGAGGTCGACGCCATGGGCGGAGCCATGGCCATCGCGACCGATGAGTCGGGCATCCAGTTCCGAATCCTGAATTCGTCCAAAGGCCCGGCCGTGCGTGCGACGCGCGCCCAGGCGGACCGTATCCTGTACAAGGCGGCCATCCGTCACCGCCTGGAGAACCAGCCCAACCTGTGGCTGTTCCAGCAGGCGGTCGATGACCTGATGGTGGAGGGCGACCGCGTGGTCGGCGCCGTCACCCAGATCGGACTGAAATTCCTGGGCCGCGCTGTCGTGCTGACGGCCGGTACCTTCCTGGACGGTAAGATCCACGTCGGCCTGCAGAACTTCTCGGCCGGCCGCGCCGGCGATCCGCCAGCTATTTCGCTGTCGGCCCGCCTGAAAGAATTGAAGCTGCCGCAGGGCCGCTTGAAGACGGGCACGCCGCCGCGCATCGATGGCCGCAGCATCGACTTCTCGCAGATGACCGAGCAGCCGGGCGACCTCGATCCTGTGCCAGTGTTCTCGGTGATGGGCAATGCTTCCATGCACCCGCAACAATTGCCGTGCTGGGTGACCCACACCAACCAGAAAACCCACGACATCATTCTTGGCGGCCTGGACCGCAGCCCGATGTACACCGGCGTGATCGAAGGTGTCGGCCCGCGCTATTGCCCGTCGATCGAAGACAAGATCCATCGCTTCTCGGCCAAGGAATCGCACCAGATTTTCCTGGAGCCCGAGGGCTTGACCACCCATGAGTTCTACCCGAACGGCATCTCGACCAGCCTGCCATTCGACGTCCAGATTGAACTCGTCCGCTCGATGAAGGGCCTGGAAAACGCACACATCCTGCGCCCGGGTTATGCCATCGAGTACGACTATTTCGACCCGCGCGGCCTGAAAGCTTCGCTGGAAACCAAGGCGATCCAGGGCTTGTTCTTCGCCGGCCAGATCAATGGCACTACCGGCTACGAAGAAGCGGCGGCGCAAGGCATGCTCGCCGGTATCAATGCGGCACTGCAAACCCAGGGCCAGGAAGCCTGGACTCCCGCCCGTTCCGAGGCTTACCTCGGCGTGCTGGTCGACGACCTGGTCACCCAGGGCGTCCAAGAGCCGTACCGCATGTTCACCAGCCGCGCCGAGTATCGCCTGAGCCTGCGTGAAGACAATGCTGACATGCGCTTGACAGAAATCGGGCGTAAGCTGGGTGTGGTTGGCGATGCGCAGTGGGAAGCGTTTGACCGCAAACGCGAGGCGGTGGCGCAAGAACTGGAGCGCCTGAAATCGACCTGGGTCAACCCGCGCATCCTGGCCGCAGCCGAGTCCGAGCGCGTGATTGGGCAAGCCATCGAGCGCGAGTATTCCCTGGCCGACCTGCTGCGTCGTCCTGGCGTCGGCTATGAGAAGCTGATGACTTTGACCGGCAATGAAGGCCAGGCATTGGCGGGTCCAGGCGTGGTGGACGAGGCGGTCAAGGAGCAGATCGAGATCACGCTGAAGTACTCGGGCTATATCGACCGTCAGCTGCGTGAAGTCGAGCGTCACGAGCACTACGAAAACCTGAAGCTGCCGGAAGGCTTCAACTATGCCGAGATCACGGCGCTGTCGATGGAAGTGCGCCAGAAATTGCAGAAGCATCGTCCGGAAACCCTGGGCCAGGCTTCGCGTATCTCCGGCGTGACCCCGGCTGCGATTTCGCTGCTGCTGGTGCACTTGAAGAAAGCCGGCTATGGCGGTTTCGTCACGCTGAAAGACGAGGCTGCTTGATGGCGGTATTTGACCGCGCCGCGTTGGCGCAAGTATTGAAGAATGGTGTCGAACAGCTGGACCTGGGCCTGAGCGTAGCCCAGCAGGAAAAACTGCTGGATTACCTGGCCCTGCTGAACAAGTGGAACAAGGTGTACAACCTGACGGCCGTGCGCGACCCGATGGAGATGATGACGCTGCATGTCCTCGATTCGCTGGCGGCAGTGCCAGCTTTCAAGGATGCGCAGAACGTGCTGGACGTTGGGGCAGGAGGCGGCTTGCCGGGCGTAGTGCTGGCAATCGCAAGGCCGGACATGAAGGTGTCGATGATCGACATCGTGCACAAGAAGACGGCTTTCCTGAACCAGGTGAAAGCAGAGCTGGAATTGGCCAACGTCACGGTGTACACGAAGAAGGTGCAGGACTTGCAGGTCAAGACGCCCTACGACGTCATCACTTCGCGGGCCTTTGCGGACCTCAGCGATTTTGTGAACTGGTCCGGGCACCTGCTGGCGGAGGGCGGGCGATTCATAGCCTTGAAAGGCACGGCGCCGGCAGAGGAGCGCGAGCGACTGCCAGACCCATGGAAAGTGAACGAGCTTCAGCCTTTGCAAGTACCAGGACTGGATGCGCAGCGCCACCTGGTTTTCATCGGCAGGGCATAACCAGCTAAACAGTATAAATAATATTTATCGTTTAAACAGAATAAATAGTATAAACGGTTTATACCATATAAAGAATTTACACTAATACATGGCCAAAATTTTCTGTGTAGCAAATCAAAAGGGCGGCGTCGGTAAGACTACCACGACTGTGAACCTGGCCGCCGGCCTGGCCAAACTTAATCAGCGCGTGTTGCTGGTTGACCTCGATCCGCAGGGTAACGCGACAATGGGTGCGGGGATCAACAAGGCGACACTTCAAGCTTCCACTTATGAAGTCTTGCTCGGCACGGCCGATGTGGCTACTGCGCGCCAGCGTTCGGAAGCAGGGCGCTTTGACGTGCTGCCTGCCAACCGCGAGCTGGCCGGTGCCGAAGTCGAGATGGTGGAACTGGAGAACCGTGAGCGCCGCTTGCGCGATGCTTTGGCTCTGGTAGCCAAAGACTATGATTTCATGCTGATCGATTGTCCTCCTGCGCTGTCGATGCTGACCCTGAACGGATTGTGTGCGGCCCACGGTGTGATCATTCCGATGCAATGCGAGTATTACGCGCTGGAAGGTTTGTCCGACCTGGTGAACACCATCAAGAAGGTGCATGCCAACCTCAACCCGGATTTGAAGATCATCGGTTTGCTGCGCGTGATGTTCGATCCGCGCATGACGCTGTCGCAGCAAGTGTCCGCACAGCTGGAGCAGCACTTCGGCGACAAAGTATTCAAGACCATCATCCCGCGCAATGTGCGCCTGGCGGAGGCACCGTCCTACGGCATGCCGGGCGTGACGTTCGACCCGGCGTCGAAAGGGGCACAGGCCTACATCGCCTTTGGCGCCGAGATGGTTAAACGTATCAAGAAAATGTAATCCACATATCCACAATGGCTACTAAAAAAATGAAAGGCCTCGGCCGCGGTCTCGACGCGCTGCTCGGCGGCGACGAAGATCCGTCCAACCCAACTTCGCATCCGACGCCGTCGGAAATGGCGGTGCAATTCCTGCAAGCTGGTAAGTACCAGCCGCGTACCCAGATGGACGAGGGCGGCCTGGCCGAACTGGCTGCCTCGATCAAGACCCAGGGCATCATCCAGCCACTGCTGGTGCGGCCGGTGGGGATCGACAAGGCGACCGGCCATGTCAGATATGAAATCATCGCGGGCGAGCGCCGCTTCCGTGCGGCGCAGCTGGCCGGGCTGGAGACGGTGCCTGTGCTGGTGAAGGACGTGGATGACACGACGGCTGCCGCGATGGCGCTGATCGAGAACATCCAGCGCGAAGATTTGAACCCGCTCGAAGAGGCGCAGGGTATCCACCGGCTGATTACCGATTTTTCGTTTACCCATGAGCAGGCGGCGCAGGCGGTCGGGCGCTCGCGCTCGGCGGTGTCGAATTTGTTGCGCTTGCTGAACCTGGCGGAGCCGGTGCAGACCATGCTGATGGCGGGCGATATCGATATGGGGCATGCGCGGGCATTGCTGGCGGTCGATGCGGCATCGCAAATTGCTTTGGCGAATGTTGTTGTAGCGAAACGACTGTCGGTGCGGGAAACTGAAAAACTTGTGCACAACCACATGGAGGAGGCGAAGGCCAAACCTGTGGCGCGTGCCAGGGAGAAGTCGGGGGATATTCGGCGCCTGGAAGAGGAGCTGTCGGATACGCTCGCTACTTCGGTGGTGTTCAAGATGGGGGCCAAGGGGCGGGGGCAGATGATTATTGATTTTGCCGATCTGGATGTCCTCGATGGCGTGATTGCGCGGCTGCGCGGCTGAAACCGGCAAACCGGTGTCAGACCCAAGGGTCTGACACCCAGCCCGCTGAGGCCGCGTGTCCGGTTTTCGATTACCCTGCAAGTAATCGCCAGTTGCCCCCTTTTTCAGCAGAATAAGTTGTTGTTAGGGGGCTTTTTGCCATGCACCATGTTTGACCATGGTCAGGTAAACCGACTATAATCCCGTGTCTTTGGGTCTATAGGAAGTGCGGCAAGTGAGTGATTCTTCGAGAAGTATCGCCTGGCCAGTTTTCCGCGTAGTTGCCCTTCAGTTAACAATCGCCGTCCTGTTTTCCGCTACCGTGGCGCTTTTCGCCGGGGTGGAAAAAGGCTGGTCCGCAGCCGTGGGCGGCGGTATGGCAGTGATCGGTAGCCTGGTTTACGCGCTGATGGTCGCGCGCGGCTCCGATGATGCAAAGAAAGCATTTCGGACGCACTTCCGCGCCGAGATGCTGAAGGTATTTGTAACGGCAGTGCTGTTTATTTGCGCACTGGTGCTGTTTAAGTCAGCCGCGTGGTTATGGCTGATCCTGGGATTCGTAGTGGCAACCCTGGCTTATTGGCTGTCACTGCTCAAGATTTAACCATTTAAAAATTCGGACCTATGACTACTGAACATGGCGGCCACGCGGCCCCGGCGAATGCCACCGAGTATATCCAGCACCACCTTACCCACAACACCAATGGCACCATCAACCTCGATACTTTCTGGATCTCGCTGATCCTTGGTTTCGTGTTCCTGGGCCTGTTCTACATGGCATCGCGCCGCGCCACCTCGGGCGTACCTGGCAAGCTGCAGAATTTCGTTGAGTGGATCATGGAGATGGTCAACGAGACCGTTAATTCCGCGTTCCACGCCAAATCCAAGGTTATTGCCCCGCTGGCCATCACCATCTTCGTATGGGTCTGGCTGATGAATGCGATGGACTTCCTGCCAGTCGACCTGCTGCCTAAGCTGTTGAGCTATGTTGGCGTGAATTACCTGCGCGTAGTCCCGACCGCAGACGTGAACCACACCTTCGGCATGTCCTTCGGCGTACTGCTGTGCATTATCGGCTTCTCGATCAAGGCAAAAGGCGCCGGCGGCTGGACCAAGGAGCTGTTCACTGCTCCGTTCCACGCGCACGGCACTGTCGGCACCATCCTGCTGGCACCGGTGAACTTCATTTTCCAGATGCTGGAACTGTTCGCCAAACCAATTTCCCTGTCGCTGCGACTGTTCGGCAACATGTACGCCGGCGAACTGATCTTCATCCTGATCGCACTGCTGCCATGGTGGGCACAGTGGGCACTGGGTGCACCATGGGCAATTTTCCACATTCTGATTGTTACCCTGCAAGCGTTTGTGTTTATGGCGTTGACGGTTGTGTACCTGGCCCTCGCGGTTGAAAAGCACTAATCAGCAACTTATTCGTAGTATTTGGTTTTTAGTTTTTTGGTATTTTCGTTTTTTTTAAATTAGGAGAAATCTAATGCAAGCTCTGATCGCACAAGTACAAGGCATGACCGTTCTGGCAGTGGCAATCATCATCGGCCTGGGCGCCATCGGCACCGCACTCGGCTTTGCTATCCTGGGTGGTAAGTTCCTGGAAGCTTCGGCACGTCAGCCTGAACTGATGCCACAACTGCAAACCAAACTGTTCGTTATCGCTGGTCTGCTGGACGCGATCTCGATGATCGGTGTTGGTGTTGCTCTGCTGTTCACCTTCAACAACCCATTCCTGACCGCTATCACCGCTGCTGTTGCTCAGTAATCTTTCTCCTGAATTTGGAGAAAATCTCTTAGGAGCAAGGTATGGACATCAATATGTCGCTTCTCGGCCAGATGATCACCTTCGCGGTGCTCGTCTGGTTCTCGATGAAGTTCGTATTCCCGGCGCTGAACAACGCGCTGGATGAGCGTGCCAAGCGAATTGCAGATGGTCTGGCTGCCGCCGACCAAGGCCAGGCTTCCATGCAGCGTGCTGAAAAAGCCGCTGCCGAAGCCATGACCTCTGCCCGTAACGATGCTTCCCAGCTCGTTGCGGACGCTGAAAAGCGTGCTCAACTGGTCGCTGAAGAAATCAAAGCAAACGCACAAGCCGAAGCTGCCCGCATCGTGGCGCAAGCTAAAGCTGAAGCTGAGCAGCAAGTAACCCAGGCCCGCGAAGCACTGCGTGGTCAAGTGGCTGACCTGGCTGTGAAGGGCGCGGAACAAATCCTGAAGCGCGAAGTCAACGCGTCGGCTCACGCTGACCTGCTGTCTCGCCTGGCTACCGAGCTCTGATTATGGCAGAGCTCGCAACCGTCGCCCGTCCTTACGCGGAAGCCCTCTTCCGCGTAGCCCAGGCTGGCAACCTCGCGCAGTGGTCCGATCTGGTGTCCGAACTGGCCCAGATCGGTTCGCATGAAGAGGTGCTGGCATATGCCCGCAATCCAAAAGTTCTGGATAGCGATGTCATCGCAGCCATCAAGGCCTTGCTGAAATCGCCGCTCAACGCGGAAGCGAACAACTTCCTCTCGATGCTGATCGAAAACGGTCGTATCGAACTGCTGCCGGAAATCGGCGCCCAATTCGCGCAGCTGAAGAATGCTGCCGAAGGTGCGGCGGATGCCGAAATCACGAGCGCATTCGACATGAGCGAAGCCCAAGTGGCCGAGCTGGTCAAGACGCTGGAAAAGAAATTCAGCCGCAAGCTCAAACCCATCGTCACCACTGATCCGGCCCTGATTGGCGGCGTGCGTGTCGTGGTTGGCGACGAAGTGCTGGACACTTCGGTCAGCGCCAAGCTGCAGCAGCTGCGTTCCGCGCTGGTCGCCTGATCGGGCCACCTTTCGCGACAGCTAGAGAGAAAACATTTAGGAGTTAGTATGCAACTCAACCCATCCGAAATCAGCGAGCTGATCAAGAGCCGGATCCAAGGCATTGACGGCGGCGCTGAAGTGCGCAATCAAGGCACCGTAATTTCCGTAGCAGACGGTATCTGCCGCATCCACGGCCTGTCCGATGTGATGCAGGGCGAGATGCTGGAATTCCCAGGCGACACCTTCGGCCTGGCAATGAACCTGGAGCGTGACTCCGTTGGCGCCGTTATCCTGGGCTCCTACGAGCACATCTCCGAAGGCGACACCGTCAAGTGCACCGGCCGCATCCTGGAAGTTCCAGTCGGTCCTGAACTGCGCGGCCGCGTGGTCAACGCACTGGGCCAGCCGATCGACGGCAAAGGTCCTGTGAACGCCACCATGACCTCCCCAATCGAAAAGATTGCTCCAGGCGTTATCGCCCGTGAATCCGTCGGCCAGCCAATGCAGACCGGCCTGAAGGCAATCGACTCGATGGTACCAATCGGCCGTGGCCAGCGTGAGCTGATCATTGGCGACCGTCAGACCGGTAAGTCCGCCGTTGCGGTTGATGCGATCATCAACCAAAAAGGCCAGGGCATGACCTGTATCTACGTTGCGATCGGCCAGAAAGCATCGACCATCAAGAACATCGTGCGTTCCCTGGAACAGCACGGCGCGATGGAGTACACCATCGTTGTGGCCGCTTCCGCTTCGGAATCGGCAGCAATGCAGTACATCTCGGCTTACTCCGGTTGCACCATGGGCGAATACTTCCGCGACCGCGGTGAAGACGCCCTGATCGTGTACGACGACCTGTCCAAGCAAGCAGTTGCCTACCGTCAGATCTCCCTGCTGCTGCGCCGCCCACCTGGCCGCGAAGCATACCCAGGCGACGTGTTCTACCTGCACTCCCGTCTGCTGGAACGCGCTGCCCGCGTGAATGCCGACTACGTCGAAGCCTTCACCAAGGGTGAAGTCAAGGGCAAGACCGGTTCCCTGACCGCGCTGCCGATCATCGAAACCCAGGCTGGCGACGTTTCCGCGTTCGTTCCAACCAACGTGATTTCGATTACCGACGGCCAGATCTTCCTGGAAACCTCGCTGTTCAACTCCGGTATCCGTCCTGCGATTAACGCAGGTATCTCGGTGTCCCGCGTTGGTGGCGCTGCACAGACCAAGGTCATCAAGAACCTGTCCGGCGGTATCCGTACCGACCTGGCACAGTACCGTGAACTGGCTGCGTTCGCGCAGTTCGCTTCCGACCTGGACGAATCGACCCGCAAGCAGCTGGACCGCGGTGCCCGCGTGACCGAACTGCTGAAGCAGACCCAGTACTCGCCGCTGTCGATCTCCCTGATGGGCGCATCGCTGTTCGCCGTGAACAAGGGCTTCCTGGACGACGTACCTGTCAAGCGCGTGCTGGCTTTCGAAGCCGAACTGCACTCGTTCCTGAAGACCAAGCACTCGGCACTGCTGGCCAAGATCGAAGAAACCAAGCAACTGGACAAAGACGGCGAAGCTGCGCTGTCGGCCGCCATTGCTGATTTCAAGAAATCCTTCGCAAACTAATACCCGGTGGCCCGGCAACGGGCCACCCCGCAAAGGAGAAGGATCATGGCAGTAGGAAAAGAGATACGTGGCAAGATCAAGAGCGTAGAGAATACGAAGAAGATCACCAAGGCGATGGAAATGGTCGCCGCATCGAAAATGCGCAAGGCGCAGGATCGTATGCGCGCCGCCCGTCCCTACAGTGACAAGATTCGTAATATCGCTGCGAACCTGGCAAATGCCAACCCCGAGTACACGCACCCGTTCCTGGCGCAAGCCGGTACGGACGCCAAGGCTGTGGGCTTTATCGTCGTGACGACCGACAAGGGTCTGTGCGGCGGTTTGAACACCAACGTGCTGCGTCTGGTGACGAACAAGACCAAAGAGCTGGAAGCGGCAGGCAACAAGATTGAAGCAGTCGCAGTTGGTAACAAAGGTTTGGGCTTCCTGAACCGCATCGGTGTACCAGTGGTCGCGCAAGCTACCCAGATCGGCGATACGCCGCACCTGGAAAAGCTGATCGGCCCAGTGCAAGTGATGCTGGAGAAATTCCAGGAAGGCAAACTGGACGCCGTGTACCTGTGCTACACCAAGTTCATCAACACGATGAAGCAAGAGCCGATGGTCGAGCAGTTGCTGCCGCTGACCGCGGACAAGATGAAGGCCGATGATCATTCCCACAACTGGGATTACATCTACGAGCCGGACGCTGCTTCCGTGATCGACGAACTGCTGGAGCGCTACATTGAAGCGCTGGTGTACCAGGCCGTTGCAGAAAACCTGGCATCCGAGCAATCGGCCCGTATGGTGGCGATGAAAGCCGCATCGGACAACGCCGGTAACGTGATCGGTGAGCTGAAGCTGGTCTACAACAAGACCCGCCAGGCTGCAATTACCAAAGAACTGTCTGAAATCGTGGCCGGTGCGGCAGCGGTTTAAACGAATTTAACTATATTTGAAGGAACGAACATGGCTGATGGCAAAATCGTTCAGTGTATCGGCGCTGTGGTGGACGTTGAGTTCCCACGCAACGCGATGCCTAAGGTTTTTGACGCGCTGAAAATGGAAGGCTCCGAGCTGACCCTGGAAGTGCAACAGCAGTTGGGTGACGGCGTGGTCCGCACCATTGCTCTGGGCTCTTCCGACGGTCTGCGTCGCGGCATGACCATCCAGAACACCGGCAAACCAATCATGGTTCCAGTGGGTAAAGCTACCCTGGGCCGTATTATGGACGTGCTGGGCAACCCGATCGACGAGTGCGGCCCAGTGGCCCACGACCAGGTGGCATCGATCCACCGCGTCGCTCCTGCTTACGACGAACTGTCCCCATCGCAAGACCTGCTGGAGACCGGCATCAAGGTTATTGACCTGGTCTGCCCATTCGCTAAGGGTGGTAAGGTTGGTCTGTTCGGCGGTGCAGGTGTGGGTAAGACCGTGAACATGATGGAACTGATCAACAACATCGCTAAAGCGCACTCGGGTCTGTCCGTGTTCGCCGGTGTTGGTGAGCGTACCCGTGAAGGTAACGACTTCTACCACGAAATGGCTGATGCCAAAGTGGTTGACCTGGAAAACCCAGCCAACTCCAAAGTGGCGATGGTTTACGGTCAGATGAACGAACCACCTGGCAACCGTCTGCGCGTGGCGCTGACCGGTCTGACCATCGCTGAATCGTTCCGTGATGAAGGCCGTGACGTTCTGTTCTTCGTGGACAACATCTACCGCTTCACCCTGGCCGGTACCGAAGTTTCCGCACTGCTGGGCCGTATGCCTTCCGCAGTGGGTTACCAGCCTACCCTGGCTGAAGAGATGGGCCGTCTGCAGGAGCGTATTACCTCCACCAAGACCGGTTCGATCACCTCGATCCAGGCCGTCTACGTTCCAGCGGACGACTTGACCGACCCATCCCCAGCAACCACCTTCGGCCACCTGGACTCGACCGTCGTTCTGTCCCGTGACATCGCCGCCCTGGGTATCTACCCTGCGGTTGACCCACTGGATTCGACCTCCCGTCAGCTGGACCCGCTGGTTGTGGGCGAAGAGCACTACAACACCGCACGTGCCGTACAGGGCACCCTGCAGCGCTACAAGGAACTGCGCGACATTATCGCGATTCTGGGTATGGACGAACTGGCTCCGGAAGACAAGCTGGTCGTTGCTCGCGCACGTAAGATGCAGCGTTTCCTGTCCCAGCCGTTCCACGTTGCTGAAGTGTTTACCGGTTCCCCAGGTAAGTACGTTTCGCTGAAAGACACGATCAAGGGCTTCAAGATGATCGCTTCCGGCGAACTGGACCACCTGCCAGAACAGGCCTTCTACATGGTTGGTACCATCGAAGAAGCCATCGAAAAAGCCAAGAAGCTGGGCTAATTTTCGATCGACGTAGCGGCCTCGCTTGCGGGGCTGCTATCACTGAGGATAAACATGGCAAACACTATTCACGTTGATGTGGTTTCGGCCGAAGAGCAAATCTTCTCGGGCGAAGCGACTTTCGTGGCGTTGCCGGGCGAGCAGGGCGAGCTGGGTATCTACCCGAAGCACACCCCGCTGATCACCCGTATCCGTCCGGGCGCGGTGCGCATCCAGGTTCCTGGCCAGGCTGAAGAAGAGTTCGTCTTCGTCGCCGGCGGCCTGCTGGAAGTGCAGCCAAACGCCGTGACGGTCCTGGCTGACACCGCGATCCGTGGTCATGACCTGGATGAAGCCAAGGCAGAAGCCGCCAAAAAACTGGCGGAAGAAAACCTGGCCAACAACAAGACCGGCATCGACTACGCGAAAGCACAGGCGGAACTGGCAGCGGCTATCGGCCAGCTGGCAGCCATCGCCAAACTGCGCAAGATCAAGGGCTAAGCTCTTCTTCTCGTTGCACTGGAAAGGCAGCTTCGGCTGCCTTTTTCTTTTCGGCCGGTTCATGGTCGATATGCGCCACTAAGCCGTTCAGATGCGGCGCAACGTGATCAGCCAGCACGTGGCGGTCCGGATAGTCGCCTCCATTTTGGGGACGGAAAGCCAGCGGCGCGTCATCGAACAGCCTTTCCACGCGGCTGCGCCAAGCTGCTCCGGCTGCTGCCATGCCTTGGGCATCAATACCCCCTGCGCCATAGACCGCGAAGGTGGGCAGCACCTGCATTCCAGGGAAGAACAAGGTGCCGTGGGTGATCGGGAACAGCAGTTGTTCCAGCGGCCCGTTGATGCCGCGCGCAGAATAGTCCTGCGCAGGTCCGCCGACTGAAACCCCTAGCATGGCCCGCTTTCCCGCAAAGCCGCCTTCGCCGTATCGATATGTGTTACCGGCGCCCTGGAAACCGTACGCAAGGCCGAAGGCCCACACGCGGTCTATCCATCCCTTCATGATGGCTGGCATGCTGAACCACCATAGAGGAAAGACCAGGATCACTGCGTCTGCCGCCAGAATCTTGCGCTGTTCTTCTTCCACATCGGGCGTCTGCAGGCCCTTGGCAAAAGCATGTCCCGATTCGTCAATGAAGGACAGGCGCTCACGATTTATCCGCACCGGGAAATCCCGAGCGTCGAACATTGCCTTCCAGCCCATGCCATACAGGTCTGACCGCATGACCTCATGGCCTCGGGCCTTCAGCGTATCGGTCGCGATCTCAGCGAGTTGTGATGTGACGGATGTAGGTTCAGGGTGGGCATGAACGATGAGTACTTTCTTCTGCATGGCTTGCCTTTCACAGTGGGAAGTGGAAATGCCCACAGTCTGGCTCGCCGCACGGTATCTGTGAAATAGAAAGAGTTTTCCTTTACCATCCATAGTATGGATACCAAGAGACTCGATCTCAATCTTCTAGTCACGCTGGAAACGCTCCTGGCGGAGCAGAACGTAACCCGTGCCGCAGAGCGATTGCACCTCAGCCAGCCAGCAGTCAGCGCGCAACTAAGCCGTTTGCGTGAACTGTTCGATGACCCTTTGCTGCTGCCGGCACAGCGTGGGATGATGCCTACCGCCAAAGCGCTGGAGTTGCTTGCCCCGCTGCGCCTGGCTTTGGATCAGGTAAGAAGGACTTTGGCCGAACATCGGAACTTCGACCCCGAAAAGGCTAGCCTGACAGTTGTAATTGCCTGTACCGACTATCTTCAGGCAGTTGCGGTTCGTTTACTGGCGGTGATGCTGCGCGAGCGGGCGCCCGAGGTCCGGATCGCACTCCGTCATCTCGATCCTTCGCAGTTGGAATCCCAAATGGCCAACGGCGAGGTGGACCTGGCGCTCATGACGCCGGGGCATGGTCCAGTCAATTTGCGTTCGCGGCATTTATTCGACGAACGTTATGTGCTCATCGGCCGGCGTGGACATCCAGGACTGCATCAAGGCCTGAGCGTTGCGCAGTTCGTGCAGTTGGACCATGTAATCGTCTCGCTTCGGGGCGGCGATTTCTCAACTCCGGCAGATGATGGACTGGCTGCACTGGGCTACCGCCGCCATGTGGTGATGTCCGCGGCATCATTCCTGGTCGTGCCCGAAATCGTCTCACTCTCTGATTTTGTGGCCCTGGTGCCCGAACGACTGATGCGCGATCGCCACGAGGACTTCAAGATCGTTGAATGTCCTTTCCCCTTGCCGGGGTTTGAGGTGAGCATGCTCTGGCACGAACGCAACCACGGCCACAGCGGCCAGCGTTGGGTGCGCGAGTGTGTAATGGAACTGGCAGGCAAGTTATAGCTTTGGCGGCAATCGTGGTTTGCCTGTACGGTGCGGTTATCATCTGGAATAGCTAAGCACGCTCCCAAAATTGTCGACCGAAGGAATGTCATGACCACGATCTTCATCACCGGTGCGGCTGGCGCTCTTGGCAGCGCAGTCGCAAAAGCTTTCGACGCCGCGGGCGCCAACACCGTACTGGTCGGGCGCGATGTCGCGCGGCTCGAAGCCGCCTGTGGGGCGGCCAGCGAACGCCGCATGTTGGCAATCGCCGACTTGCGCGATGCGGCCTCAGTCGCTGCCGCAGCCCGGGCAGGGAGCGATCGTTTTGGCCGCATTGACGCCCTGTGCAATATCGCCGGCGGCTTCGCGATGGGCACGCCCGTGCATGCGACGACCGACGCGCAATGGGATGACTTGTTCGACCTGAACGTACGCAGCCTGCGCAATACGGTCGCCGCCGTGGTGCCCGGCATGATGGACGGGCAGGGCGGCAAGATCGTCAACATCGCTTCCGGCTCGGCGCGCCAGGGCTTGGCGAACATGGGCGCCTACTGCGCCAGCAAGGATGTGGTGATCCGCCTGACCGAGTCGATGTCCGCCGAGTTGCGTGGTCACGGCATCAACGTCAATTGCGTCCTGCCCGGCACCATCGACACGCCGGACAACCGCGCCGCCATGCCGAAGGCCGACCGCGGCAAATGGGTCACGCCCGAAGCATTGGCCGATGTGATCGTTTACCTTTGCAGCCCGGCGGCGCGCGCCATCCACGGCGCCGCAATTCCTTGTACCTGATCAGCGGCACATGCCGAACGCTTGCTTATCCTCGAACCAGCGGTAGGTAAATGTACGCGAGACGTAACGCTTGCCGCCGATCGTGACGTCGGGCGGGGTGAGGTCGAAGCGCTTCGGCATTTTGCCTTTGATCAGCAGCCGGTAGCGGAACTGCGTATGGTCGCTGGTGGCGACGGAAGCCAGCAATAGCGGCACCCCATTGACGATCTCCACCATCTCCGCGCGCCCATTGGTTGGGCGCTGGAAGACGCTCAGCACAGTGGCATTTTCGATCAGGGGGCCCTTTGGCTGGCTGACCTGGAAATAGGCAGTCGCGAACTGAACCGTTGTGGTCCGTGGCAGCATGTAGTGGACGCCGATCTCCATCCCTTCCGCTGTCGTGGAAACCACGTTGGTGGCGGAGACGGTGATACCGCGCGGCAGCTCAAACGTATCCGCGTCGACCGGCGTGGTGCAATCGGCGGAAGTAGCTTGGTACAGCGGGCCAGGCGTGTAGCTGTCGCCGCAGGCGGAGAGGGCAAGCAGGAGGGCAAGTGGCGCGGCTTTGCGCATGATTGTTGAACCGTTCTTGTTGTCAGTCCCGCCAGTTTACCCGAGCCACACGCGGAGCGAAGCGCCCAGTAGTTACAAATCTCTGTTGTTTGTTGGAAACAGTCGATTGTGCCTGCCGGAGTTTCCATGGAGAATTGAAACCTCTCCGACTGCCGCCGAGCTCAGAACCTGGCTCCATGGCAGTGCAGGGTGGCCCCGCCCGCTGCCGCCCCACTTTACCGCCGGCCCAAACCCGCCTGCCCCAACTACACAACAAGGGGTCAGAAGTGGCTAATTCAACTGTTTCAGTATCGTTTGCCAATGGTTTCATTGGTGACTATTCGAAGAATAACGAGTCGACCAATGCTTCGTTGCTCAGCACCCTGGGGTGGAGCAACCTGCAATTTGTACAGAGTACCGATAACGGCCAATTCGGCGGGACGCAGGGCAACGATTACACCGGAACCATCCTGGTCACGGACGCCAGCAATGTCCAGCATGCCATCGATGGCGTGATCAACTGGCGTGCCCCGAGTGGCACAGTATCGACCATTGTTTTCTACGCCACCGGCAGCTCGCATACGCTGGCAACCAGCACCGGAACCTACGTGGTCGATCCGTTCACGGAAACGAATGGCGATCCGCATAGCTTTATCGGCCTGACTTTCAACGGACAGGCGCTCACCATCACGGGTGGCAAAGTGAGCGGCAATGCGGCCACGGTCGGGCTGCTCTCGACGCTGAACACATATCTGGCCAACCAGCCGCAAATTTCGGTGGCCGATGTCGCTGTCGACGAGGGCAGTGGCATGGCCACCGTCACGGTTGTCCTCAGCAAAGCGACCGCGGATACGGTCACCGTCGACTACGCGACCGGGAATGGCACGGCTGCCGCAGGCACCGACTACACCGCTGCCAGTGGCAAGCTGACCTTTTCGCCCAACCAGACCAGCAAGACTTTCCAGGTACCGATCATCGACAACCAGCTGGCGGACGGCGCGCGCAGCTTCAATGTCGTGCTGTCGAACAGTACGCTGGCAGCCATCACCGACAACACCGCCTTGGTGACGATCAGCGACAACGATGCGGCGGTGAATACGGTCCTGGCCGAAGATGCCGCACATACCGGTGCCAGCCCGACCGACAGCAGTGTGGAAGAGGGTGGCGGCCTGGTGTACACCGTCGCGATGAGCGTGGCGGCCGGGAGCAGCAAGGAATACGCCTTGTCGCTCGGTGGCAGTGCCGGCAATGCGGATTATGGCGTCTTGTCTTTCAGCGATGGCGTGGCATGGAAGAACGGCAGCGCGGCCAGCGGCATCATCGTCGTTCCGGCGGGAGTAGCCAGCTTCAAGGTTACGGTCGCCACCATGGATGACGCGGCCATCGAATCGGCGGAAAGCCTGATCCTGACGGTGGGCGGCGTATCGGCAACCGGCACGATCAGCGACAACGACGCTGTCAGCGTCAGCGCTGTCCTGGCCGAAGACGCTGCCAATGCAGGCGCATCGCCGGCCGATAACACGGTTGAAGAGGGGGCGATGCTGCAATACGCGGTCACCTTGAGCGCAGCCGGTTTGTCGGCGACCGAATTTGCGCTGGCGCTAGGCGGTACTGCAGCCGCGGGCGACATCGGCGCATTGACGTTTAGCGATGGCGTGGCCTGGAAGAATGGTGAGGCAAGCACCGGCATCATTGTCGTTCCGGCTGGCGTCGCGACTTTCAGGATCATCGTGGCTACGGTGGACGATGTGGCGCTTGAACCGGCGGAAAGCCTGGTATTGACCGTTGGGGGAGTGGCTGCGACAGGCACGATTACCGACAATGATGTGCAAAGCGTCAGCGCGGTTGTGGCGGAAGACGCGGCTCATGCCGGCGCCTCGCCGGCCGACAGTGCGGTGGAAGAGGGGGCGACGCTGCAATATGCGGTCACCTTGAGCGCAGCCGGGGTGTCGGCATCCGAATTTGCGCTGGCGCTGGGCGGCACTGCTGCCGCGGGCGATCTGGGCGGGTTGTCGTTCAGTGATGGCGTGGCGTGGAAGAATGGCGACGCCAGCACGGGGATCGTTGTGGTACCGGCTGGCGTCGCCAGCTTCAAGATCACAGTGGCGACGGTGGACGACGCATTGATCGAGTCGGCCGAGAGCCTCGTCCTGACAGTCGGCGGCGTGGCCGCAACCGGTACCATCACCGATAACGATGTGCAGAGCGTGGCGGCGGTGCTGGCTGAAGATGCCGCGAATACGGGTGCAACGCCGGCTGATAACGCGGTGGTCGAAGGCGCCTCGCTTCAATACCTGGTCACCTTGAGCGCAGCCGGCATTGCGCCGGCCGAATTTACGCTGGCGCTGGGCGGAACCGCTGCCGCAGGTGATTTCAGTGCGCTCTCTTTCAGCGATGGGGTGGCGTGGAAGAACAGCGATGCGGGCACAGGGATTGTCGTGGTGCCGGCTGGGATTGGCAGTTTTACGGTGACTGTCGCAACAACGGATGATAGTACCGTTGAACTTGCGGAAACGCTGGTGTTGACTCTTGGCGGCGTTGCGGCGACGGGCACTATCACCGACAACGATAGCCTGGCCGTGGTGAGCGTCGCGATCGCCAACCCTGATACTGTCGTTGAGGGGGTGGGCTTGCAATATGATGTCGTGCTGAATGCAGCCAGTGTCGCGCCCTCCGAGTTTGCGCTCGGGTTGGGCGGAACCGCATCTGGGCAGGATTATGGGAGCCTGTCTTTCAGCGATGGCGTGGCATGGAAAGGTGGTGACCCAGCGACCGGCATAGTTGTGGTACCTGCCGGCGTGACTGGATTCTCCGTTCTTGTCGCAACCGTTGACGACACTGCCGTCGAGACGGCGGAAAGCCTTGTGCTGACGGTGGGGGGCGTTGCGGCAACGGGTACGATCAGCGATAACGACGTTGCGCCGCCAGTGGTTGAGCCGCCGGTCGTGGTGCCGCCGCCGGTTGTGGTGCAGCCACCGGTTGTGGTAGAACCGCCGGTGGTGGTGCAGCCACCGGTTGTGGTGCAACCGCCGGTCGTGGTGCAGCCTCCAGTTGTCGTGCAACCGCCAGTGGTGGTGGAGCCGCCGGTCGTAGTCGTGCCACCGGAGCCCCCGATCGTGGTTGACCCGGAGCCGCCAATCGTGGTCGAGCCGCCTGTTGTGGTGGAGCCGCCTGTCGTGGTAGTCGAGCCCCCGAAGCAACCCTTCGGTGCGGTCCTCGACCCGGCAACCGATGATGGCAAGAGCAATGCCGACGCCATCACCAGCATTATCAAGCCTGAATTTACGGTTAACGGTGCAGGCTATTTCAGCCCGGGTGGAACGGCACGCCTGACTAGCCTGGACGGCGTTGTGCTTTCCTCGGTTGGCATCGGCGCCGATGCGATGCAGACCGGCAGGGTCAACCTCGCCACGCCAAACCTGGATGACGGTGAATACACCTTCATTTCCCAAGTGCTGGACGCCGACGGTAAAGTTGTAGCGCAATCGCCGGTCAAAGTCACCATTGTGACCGACGTCGACGGGGTGGCGCCATCGATCGAACTGGCCGCCAATGGCGGCGACTTTAACCGCGACGGCATTATGGACTGGCAACAGCACGCCGTGGCGCAAATGCCGCTCGCGTCGCTGGCCGAATATGCGCTCGGCAAGCATGCTTCGCACGCTTCGTTCGGCGCGGTCATGGCCGGTACCCCCGATGCCGCAGCGCCCGGTGCCGCCGTGACCCTCACCGCCGGCGCCCAGCTGCTCGACCTGAGCCTGTCATCAGCACCGGCCCCCATGGATGCGAATACGCTGGCCGCGTCGCCCATGTTCAACTTCTCCGTCAAAGCGCAGGAAGGCAGCGCGACGCTGGCCGACATGGATCCGACCATCGCCGGCTTGCAAACCCGCGTCGTGATTGACCTCGCCCCAGGCGGCGTGGTGGCGAACGATTTCATCAAATGGGACAAGGAGGGCCAGCGCTGGTATAGCTTCCTCGACGACCAGCGCCTGGATACCTTCGACAACGGAGCCACCCTGGTTGACGCCAATGGCGACGGGCGCGTTGACCGTATCGTTATCACGCTGACCGATGGCGGCTGGGGCGATGAAGACGGCCTGGCAAATGGCGTAATCGTCGACCCGGGTATGCTGGCGCAGCATCTCGCAACGCCGGTATTCAGCGTGCTGCTGGCCAATGGCGATCGCTGCTACACTACCAATGCACAGGAAGCCGCTAACCTCGCTAAAGGTACCGGCAACCTGCTGGAAGGCGCGCGGTTCGATGCGCTGGAAGCCGCGCAAGGCGGGCGCCAGCTGAATGCTTACTACCAGCCCTATACCAAGGATTGGTATTTCGCGGCGAGCGGCGACAGCATGCCGTATGCGTGCTATCAGCTGGCTAACGGTACGGGCTTCACGGCGGCAGCCGCCGGCTCCGGCGTTGGCGTTGATATCCACCTGTACCAGAACGCCATGGGGCAGACCCAGTTGCTGACCCAGGCCGATGCCCAGACGCTTGGCTTGGCCGGCAAAGGCTTCAAGGACCTCGGCGCCCGCTTCAGCACAACGGTGGAAAGTGCCTTCGCATTCGATGTGGAAGGCTATCTGGTGGCGAACCAAGGCAACGCCTCGGTGCAGGCACTGGTGCAGTCGCTGGCAGGCAGCTACCACAGCACTTCGCAAGCAGGGTTCATTGAAGCGGTCGAACAACATTATCTTGCGCAAGTGAGCTTGGTTGGGATAGGGCATGGCGGCGCCGCCACGGCGGCAGATCTGAACGCGGCATTTGGCACCGTTTTTGGCGCCTGACTTGCAAAGGAGGGTCACATGAAGGCTTTCTGCAGTCTGTTGCTGGCATCGGCTTTTTGTAGCGCTGCCATCGCGGCCGAACCGCCCGCCTGGTATATGGCCGTCCACGTGGGCGCCAACACGCTTGACGACTGGCCGGCAACCGTCGATTTCGGCGGGGTCAAGTCCGAGGGTCTGCTCGGGCTTGAACGGGGCAACCACGCTGGCCTGACAGTTGGCCGGGAAAGCGAACACGCACGCTTCGAACTCGAATTCGTCCACGGCCGTATCAAGGTCGATACGATCGAGTTGAGTGGGGTACGGGAACCTGGTGCGGCGCGTGGCAAATATGATGTGGTCCTGGCAAACATCTACCGCCATGATGCGCTGACGTCCAGCCTGCGGGCGTTTGCCGGTATCGGGGTCGGCTGGGGCCGGGCGGAGTTGCCGCTGCTCCGCTTCAGCAGCGGTTGCGAATGCCTTGGCCCCGCCTCGCGCAGCGGTGCTGCTTACCAAGCCAGGGTCGGGTTGGCTTACCAGCCGTCGCAGGGCCATGCAGTTTCGGTTCAGTACAGCCACCTGAGCCTGGTTGGTCCGCGCCGTGGCGGGACGCCATCCGTGGAATATGGCCGACGAAGTTTTGGGGCACTTTCAGCTGCCTATACGCATTATTTCTGAGGTGCGCCCCCGCTAGCGCGGCAGTGTTAGTCTGGATACCTGGAATTAACCGGCGGCCGAGCGGCGGAGGTTTCCATGATTCACCATTTGGGAATGGTGGTGTCAGATTTTGTGCGCAGTGCAGCGTTATATGACGCCTGCCTGGCACCGCTCGGAATTCGCCGGACGGTGACGGATCTGGACTGGGCAATATATGCCACGCCGTCAGGCCATCCGTTTATCTGGATCGGTTCGGAAATTCCCAGTTATTGGGAAAATGGGCATGAGCCGGCACGCAGTCCAATTCATTTGGCATTGAGCGCACCTGATCGGGCTGCGGTAAATGCCTTCTATTATGCGGCCATAGATCGCGGTGCCGAGGATAATGGGCCGCCTGGTACGCGCGTCAGCGATATGAATTTTTACAGCGCATTTATTCTGGATTTCGACGGCAATAATATCGAAGCCACCGTCCCGGAGCCGTGAGGGCGCCGCTCAAGATGTGGCATGAATGCTAATAACTAGTGCATTCATGCCACAATTTGGTTTAAGTCAACTTAGCTCCGCTTCTGCCGGCTGCGCGCAGCAGCTGATTTCATCAGGGCTTTCCACTTTTGGCGCTCCGCGATGCGTTCGAGCGCTGTCTGCTGGTTGCGGCGAACTTCGCGCTGCAGTTTGTGGTAATTCTCCAATCGGTCGGCATTGACTTGACCAATAACAGCGCAACCCGGTTCCCGCTCATGGCGGCAGTCGCGGAATTGGCATTCCGCCGCCAGGGATTCAATATCGTCGAATGCGGACGATATTGAATCCGGGCTCAAACTCCTTAATCCTGGCGTATCGATAATGCAGGCGCCGGATGAGCAAAAATGCATGGAACGCGCCGTTGTCGTATGGCGCCCCCGATTATCCCCCTCGCGTACCGGGCCGGTAGATTGGATCGCTCCTGTCAAGGCGTTGGTTAATGTCGATTTGCCGGCTCCCGATGAACCGAGCAGGCAAATAGTTTGTCCGGCGCCAAGCCAGGGATTCAGTTGCGCGACCGAATGGGCGCTGGTGCCATTAATAGCCAGGAATTGGATATGCCGCGGCAAGCGGGCGGTCAGCGCCGCGATAGGCCCGTCAATATCGTCGCAAATATCCGATTTGCTGAGAATGATCAATGGGGTAATTTCCGCCGCGGCGGCAAGAGCCAGGTACCGCTCGATGCGGCGCAAATTGAAATCGCCATCTAAACCCATCACCAGCAACGCGGTATCGATATTGCTGGCGATGGGCGGCGAGCCGGCGCGGGCGAGCTGGTTGACTGGGGGTAAGCGTTGGCTTATCCACACCTCGTTGAAAGGATTGGTTCCAGCGATGACCCAGTCGCCGACGCAGAGCGGCGTTTCCGCTAGAACGCCCGGCAAGGCGCGCGCGGGAAATTCCGCGACCCCGTCGTGCAGGGTCACGCGGTCACGCTGGTATTCGATGATGCGGCATAAACGGCCGCCCGCCGGGCAAGCGCTGGCGTCGGCCAGGCGGGAAATGATGGTGTTGTTCAGTCCGATGCGGCACAGGGCCGCGTAGTCGAAGTCGATCATGATGAGCTTTTTCCAAAGTTGAGCACGG
>CBFGQI010000012.1:0-70106 GCA_965650885.1 uncultured Oxalobacteraceae bacterium | reverse complement strand
CGATCGGCGGACAGCGCCTCGCCAAAACCAGGTCATGGACGCACGCGACATCATCTCGCCATCATCCAGATCGCGAAGACGCCTGCCGCTGTCGGCGGTTGGGTCGAATTGGTGATCACCCTGATCGGCTGCGTCCCGGCAGTGGACGATGCGCTCAAGATAGGCTTCAAGCTGATGAAACAGGGGCACAATTTTGGCCGCGATGGGAAACTGGAGCGCACTTAGAATGAAATCGACCATCCTTCCAGCAGCCGAATTCGAAACCAGGAAGCGCGAGAGGCTGCTGAACTACCAAGCTTATGCGTCCGAGGCGGAAGACCTTCTGGCTCGCATTCCCAAAGCTGAAAGCCGTCTGACCGATCGCGCATGGCTAGCAGACAAAGACGCGGCAATGTTAATGAGGATGACCGGCGCCCGCGCTGGGTACGCACTTAACCTGCTGACATTACAGTACTCTGCTGGGGCACCGATCGCCGGACTTCGCGACCTGTATGTGGCGACCGTTGAATACTTCGAGGTCTACGCGAAGCACAATGCGCAGTACAACGAGCAACAGGGTCCGACCTACAGGTCACCCCACATTACGCTGGGAGACGCCGAGTTTCACGATGCGAATCGACTGGTTAGCTTTGCGATTCTGCTTGGCTGTGAACGCATGTTAGGCCGAATAGCCACCATCCTTGACTTCGAATGTCCAAAACCAGACGGCATGCTCGAACGATTGTTGGGTGTCTATTTGCCAGGACGCTCAACCCCGATGGGATGCACACGCCAGCTTCCTTATTCCAGAACGTTGAAGATCTATGACGCATTGGCACCGGAGCGCCAAGCCCTGATGGCGGAATACCTCGCCGATTGGTATATGACGAGCCGCGACGAGCCCTACTTCGAGGCCCATATGCGCAGCGAAGGCTTCAGAGGTTACTGGGCCTGGGAGGCCGGTGCAATGACGGTGGCACTCAAGATCGACGACTCCACCTTCCGCGATGCTCAGTACTACCCGGATGATTTGGTTACCTTTGCACGATCTGCTCGCATTGCGTAGTACGCAAATCCAGCAAGAGTCCGAGGCAAAGCGTTACAATGCGTCCCCGCCAAGCTCGATGGCGGTGATTGCGCCATTCTCGTTGTGTTCTGAAAGGCCAAAATATATCGATGTGCTTTTTTCTAATGCTCCGTGCGGCGATACGCATTCGCGCAATCCGCAGCGAATATTTCGGTCTTGCCGGGTGCTCTTCCGCAAATCCGAAAAGCGCGTCTTCGACGTGATAGCGAATCCATCCAGCTCGAGGCGGCCAGTGAAAGCCTGGGCAGGAAGAATAATCGTGTAGTCTTTCGGATCGGGCAGCACGAGGTATATCCTGGCCGACGCAACCCTGGTTGGAGCCTCGACTTGCATCGTTACCCGAAGTCCGATCGAGTCCCAAACGCATGCACGTATGATCGGAGCGCCTTCACAACGCCGATTGGCGGGCAGGACACGCTCCCAATCCTTGAATTGCTGGCCGATTCCAAGCGCTTTGCCTCCAAAGACCAACTCATCGTCGCGCAATACGATAGCTGGCGCCACACCGTATGTGGGCCCATGCAGCCCAAGAAGAAGCAGGGCCGCATAACAAAGGGCTGGTCTGATTACCGGTGCCGGCATCGATTCAGTAGGTGTCCAACTGCAGGGCGCTGACCTTGCCAGTTTCATCGGCTGTCGAAAGGTCGAAGTAGATGCCAACGCCCTTTCCGAAAGCGCCCTTCGGCTGTGCGCAGTCGCGCAAGCCACAGCGGAGGTTTCGCTTGGGGTCGGAGGCTTTTCGGACTTCCCAGAAGGCTGTCTGGCCATCGATGCCGAATCCGTCCAGTTCGAGCTACCCGCTGAAAGGCTTACGGGGCTGGAATGACGTGTCCAGCGTCATTTCCGGCAATCGAAGGAACACGTAGAACGCCTTTACCTTGCCAGGACGCTTGAAATCCAGAACCGCCTGCAGTCCAAGCTCGTCCCAGACGCAACTCGCTGGACGCTCGCCTTCTTCGCAGCGGCGCTGCCCGCTCAGGACCTGGTCCCAAGCTTCGACCGATTGGCCTAGCTTCAGCTGTTTTCCGTTGTACGTCAATTGATCCTGGCGCAGGACCACTTCAGGTTTGGCACCTCGCTGGACTACCCTCGGCTCCGTGCTCAATTGTCAATAGCGAGAGCGCAGCAACCAGTCCTACCTTAAGCATTTCAACACCCCAGCGTTAGAGTATTCCGCCACCAAGTTCGACCGCTCGGAGCGTGCCATTTTCATTGGGCTTGGAAAGCATGAAGTAGATGGCCGTAGTTTTTCCAAGGGCACCGTGGGGTGCGGCGCAGTCCCGTAATCCGCAGCGAATATTGCGTTCCTTGCGCACGCTCTTCCTGACTTCCCAAAACTGCGTTTCCGTGTCCATACCATATCCATCCAACTCCAGGTATCCGTTAAATGCATGTGTCGGCTGAAGTGGCTCTCGCTCTTCCTCATCCGGCAATTTCAGGTAAATCTTCACTGACCCGATCTTAGTCGGATCAGTATTTTGCATGACGACGAGAATTCCAGCATCGTCCCACACACAACCATCAATTATCTTCTCACCTTGACAACGCCTTGTTCCTGGCAATACCGTGTCCCATTTCTCGAGCGCCTGGCCGAGGCGCAGCGGCATACCATTGAAAATTAGCTGATCATCTCGCAGCACGAGTTCTGGCTTAGCGCCTTTCAGAACTCGACGAGGTTCGCCATACTCCTTGACGATGCCGGACGCAGCTGCAGCTTTGCTCATCGCATCGTTGACCCGAACGAGCAACGAATCGCTAGTAACTTGGGCAGTTCCTGGCAGGGCCATCATAACAAGCGATGCAATGACGGCACTTCGTACCAGGCTTCGCCTAAAGTACGTCGCCACCCAGCTCGATCGCAGTAATCGCGCCATGCTCGTTGTGTTTGGATAGACCAAAATAGATCGACGTGTCCTTGCCCAGGGCGCCGTGCGGTGAAACACACTCACGAAGCCCGCAACGAATATTCCGATCTCTGCGCACGCCTTTCTGTACATCCGAGAAACGCGTCTTCGAGGTAACGTTAAATCCATCCAATTCCACGCTACCACCGAATGCTTGATTAGGTAAGATAACTGTATAACCGTCAGGATTCGGCAGAACCAGATAGATTCTTACCGAGGCAATTTTTACGGGATTCTCAACTTGCATGGTCACGCGGAAACCTATCGAGTCCCAAACGCATGCCCGTACAACCTGACCTCCTTCACAACGCCGATTGCCTGGCAATACGCGATCCCACTCCTCAAGCCCCTGTCCGATTCTGAGCGCGCTGCCATTAAAGATCAATTCATCATCGCGCAGGACGATCTCTGGCGTGCTGACGCGCCCCTGTGCACAGATCGCTATCAGTAAAGCCGCTGCAAAAAAACCCAATCTCTTCATTTTACGGTTTCCTTGGACCCGAACAGATCTTCATAATATTTATTGACGTACTTCCAACTGCGCTTACTTGCACTGCTCATTCGCTCGATTTGATCCATTACTTCCTTCTTATGCGCCTTCTCAAGTGCTTCCCATTCTGTAGCCGACGCTCCGCGCGCAACCGCCTTGGGGTTTGCAGTCCCCCACGACCGTACAATCGAATCCTGCCAAGTACATTCTTCAGGATGGCATAAGAAAGCAGCAGCAACTGCTGAAGGCGAAGATATCGATCCTAAATTTGGCGTACCAAACCATTGTTGTGCCATTGACCTCCCAACTTCAAGTACCGCATGGCGCGCCAAATGAGCAGCCAATATATGGAACGGGTGATTGTCGTGGTCTTTAGCCAGCTGCGAATGTGTCGGATCAGTGGAGCCGTTCTTGTTCGGATCTCCCATGCGCACTACCTGCTCTTCGTCGATACTGTTGCCTATAAGGACTATCAAGGTCGAGTATACCCAGTTGAACACGTTCCCGACCATACCCAAAGTGTAATGCAAAGCTCCTTCCGCATATTGATGCCCAGGAATCGACGCCCATTTGTCTCGCGCGGCAAGATAGGCCTTATACCCTTCCAACATTCGGCGGTCTCTGTGCTCTTCTAATAGGATTAGAATGATCTTGTCCGCCTTGGTCCGTTCGTAGGGCTTGCTCGCCTTGAATTCCCACTGAACCTTAAATAGCGTTTCCGCAATCAACCCGGCAGTGCTCGCGATAACATCATCCTTATCGAACATACCTGTAACGACCGGATAGGCATGTTTTCCTGCCGCCGGAGACGTCCAGGGCAGCACGTCCTTGAATCCTACCTTTCGAAGACTTAGCTCGATGAAGTTACTGTGCGCGAAATAGTCTTCCAGAACATGAAGGGCGGCGCCAAAGTGAATACATCCCTGATTGCTCGGCCCCGCTGCGACAGCTTTTTCCAGTTGTTCGCACATGTAAGTACGTGATGCGGCAATGTAGTGCTTCATTGATTTCACGGGATCAATCGCTACGTCCTGCTTGGTTGGAGGCGATTGAAAGTCGGGATCAATATCCTTGGGATTAGGGGCGTTCTGGGAGTGGCTTGTGGGATTATCAATATGCTCAACTGGTCGATATACTCCGAGATTGCGCTCAGTAACCGTATATATGGCCTTTTCCGCAGGCCGGTCCACAAATTCGCTCTCAGCAAGTACATCCACCAATCTCGTGAGGTGGGCACGCGAGATCTTCTCTGGAAAGCTTTTCGGCGCCCCGGGCTTTCGCACGATTGCCGGATCAACCATTTGTGAAAAGTCGCGGAGCCAATTCCCGAAGTAAATGCGCTTACGTAAATTTTCGTTGAATCCAGCACGCTCCAGAACGGATTCAATCGACTGGTGTCCAAAGGAACTGCTGGGGTGTTCCTTGTGGTGCTCGCCCATGCCAGCGCCGAATTGCTCCGTACTGCCTTCCTTCCCTTCCCTGGACTGCGCGTCCTTGCCCTGCCGCTTCAGGATCTCGGCACGCACAACTGCGTAGTTGGCTTTCAGTGGGCCGCTGTAGCCGGGGCCCGAGTAGTCGGCATACGCTGTTTCGCTGCTGCCGGTGAAGTCATAGAACGCCACCTGGTAAGCAAACCGTGCGCCCTCTTCGCCTCCAGCGTCGGCCGTTACCTCGTCCTTCGGTGTGAAGTCCTTGCGCAGGATAAGGTCGATATAGTGGCCAAATTCATGCAGCAATGCCGCGACCAGCTCCCAGGAATCACCGCGGCTTTTTGCAGCGCGTTCGGCTGCGGCCTTGTGCACGTGGATCTTGCGTGTTTCGTTATCGAATTCGGCCGGGTAATGGCAGCCATCCATCAGTTTGATGTCCGGGTTCTTGACCGAACCGCTGCGCAAGGCGTCATATAGTTTGATATAGGACTTGGCGGGAAGGTCATAGCCGAATATTGGCACCATCATGAACACGAACTCCACCTTGGACGAGTTCTGCGCCAGGGTGGCCAGTTGGTCGAGCGCGAAGGTGCTTTCCAGCTTTCGGCCTACGACAACGGCGGGCACGGTCACCGGCATCACCGGCAGGGAGTAGTGGCGTTCCGCCGCGCCGGTAAAGTTCTTCTTGCCGGCTTTGATCTGGAGCTTTCCCGGGCACTGGACGGTGATGTTGCCGCCATCGATAGTGATGTTGGCGCCGCCGGCAGTCGAGAGCGAGATCTTCTTCGCCGAAGCCCAGTCGATATGGGCGTTGGAACTCTTGATGTTGACGTCGTCGCGCGCCTGCACCTTCATTTCCCCTGCTTGCGCCTGGGAGACCAGATTGTCGCGCGCGGCAACCAGCTGTATGCCGAGCCCTTGTTCGCCCGGCCCGACCGCTCCGCCCAGCATTCCGATCGCCTGGTTGCTGTGGATGCGCATCTGCGCGCCACTCGAGAGCTGGGTGTCCTTGCCGCTGCTGAAGGCGGCGACTTCGCCATTGGCGAATTGCAGGTCGCGCGCAGCGCTCAGCGCCAACCCTTCTTTTGCCGAAATGGCGACCACCGGATCGGCACTGTGCGGCAGCTTGTCCGCCCCGGTTGCCGTCGTCCGCTTGCCGGCCGCGTCGCGGGCTTTGCTGAAGCCAGCGCTATCCACCATGCCGGATACAGCGGTCTGCAGGGCACGCAGCGGCGCCTCCTGCGCGGACAGCCGGCTGCCTTTCCCTTCGGGCGCTCCAACGTGGGCTGCCAGTGGTACGGTTCCGTGTCTGAGGGCGCTGTCATTGAAAGTGTCGGCCAGTGCGACGGCCTGCTTGAGCATGGCGATGCCGGCGGTATTGTCGCCCGCCGGCTCGCGTTGACTGGCGCTGTGCGCCAGCTTGTACGTGCTGACCAGCAAGCCGGAGCCACCGCGCACGGCGCCGTATGCATCGCTGCGCAGTTCCGCACCCTGCCCGCGCAGGCTGCCGCGGAAGTTGTCGGCACCGTGCAGCAGGTGCCCGAGGTTCAGTTCCGTCGCCGACTGGGTGGTGCGCAGTTGGATGCGGCCCTGGCTGTCGGTGTCGTCGAACAGCAGCTGGTTGTAGCCGCCACCGCCGAATTCCTTGCTCCTTACGCCCCATTGCGCCGCCGTATTGCGGTGGTCGCCGCTGGCTGCGGCCGCGCCATGCCATACGGGGCTGTGGCCGCCGGCCAGGTTGCCTTGTGCGCTGGGTCCGTGGTCGTGGGCGGGCGCGAACAGGCCGTCCATGGCTTGTGCGGCCTGGCCGCCCGGCGTCGGCATGGTGCCGCCTTCGCCCTGCCCGTTATACAGGGCGCCGACGATGATCGGGCGGTCAATATCGTTTTCGATGAACTGCACCAGCACTTCCTGGCCTATGCGCGGCAGGAATTGGCTGCCCATGCCGCCGCCTGCGGAGCGCTGGGCCACGCGCACCCAGCACGTGGCATCGGCGTTGTCCTGCCAATGGAAACGGATGCGCACGCGGCCCAGCGCATCGCAATGGATTTCGCCGGCACCAGGTCCGCCAGGGCCGCCGCCGTTGTCGCCACCGACCACGATGGCACTCTGGCAGCCATGCGCCGTCGGGCGCGGGTGCTGGCGGGCGATGCCGCCGGCATGCACCGGGCGCCACGGCATGTCGGCGGGCAGTGCTTCGAAGCTATTGGCGTAGCCACTGCTGCGCGCTTGCGCCAGCACGGCCGGGAAGTCTTCCGGCAAGCCGTCCAGCGGCGCAGCGAGTTGTTCCAGCAGCTCCGGGACCGGCCCAAACAGTTCGGCCAGGCCGTGCTGTACCTGGCCCGGCAGGTTGTTCACGCCAACGCTGCACACGCGCAGCACGGCATATTCGCCTCCACCTTCGTCGAGCGGCCCTTGTGCCAGCGTGAAGCGGGTTCCGGCGCGCAGTGTGCGCACCGTGGAGCGGGCCTGCCATTGGTTGGCGCGCGCTTCGTGGGCTTGCATCTGCAGTGTCGCGTAGCGTTCCGCCTCGCTGCCGTTGGGGTAAAAGTACTGGCCGGCGTAATCGCAGCTTTCCAGCATTGGAGCGCTCTTGCCATAGCTGCCAGCCCGCACAGGGATGCTGGCGCTTACGGTGCGCTTTGCCTTGTAGTCGTAGCTCAGGACTGCCGTAGACCCGACCGCTAATGCACGCTGGTGGCGCAGCGACTGGACGGTGTCGCTTGTTTCGCCGGCGCGCGCGGCGTGATAACGCAAGCCTGCGCCGGCGGCGCTGCTGGCGTCTTCAGGCAGCGCGGCTTGCTGGCTGCTGTCGTCGAACAGCACCAGTTCCTGCCCATCTTCCGTGTCTTCGAAGCGCCAGGCGATGCCCTCTTCCGTCAACAGGCGGCGGACGAAGTCGTAATCGGATTCGCGGTACTGGCAGCAATAGCTGCGCTGCGGGCTGTCCGCCATGCCTTTACTCCAGCGCCAGCGGGCGTGCGGCGCGTACTGCTGGAAAATGGATTCGGCGATATCGGCGACGCTGGCATCCTGCCATACGCGGCTGTTGCGGCTTTGCGTGAGCAGCCAAAGCCACGGAGCCATGCGCAGACGGTAGCGTGCCAGGCCGCCTTCGCTGCCGAGCATTGCAGCGTGGCTGACGAAGCCGTGGAACCTGGTGCGGCTGCCGTCGGCGAGGCTGGCGTGCAAGGTGGCGCGTTGGCCCAGCAATCGGCCAATGCCGATGTGCGCACTGGTGGAGAGAGCGATCACGTCGCGCGCGCCAACTTCCTGCAGGCAGTCGTCGGCCAGGAAGGCTTCCACCAGCAGGCCGCCGGAACCCAGGCCGTCTTCCTGCTCGAGCGTCAATTCGTAAAGCCGGCTGTCGCTGGCAAAGCGCGCCAGCGCCGCATGGATTTGCTGCACGATCTGCTGGCTCATGATCCGGACGCCACCCTTTCGAGTTTGCTGCGGCTGTAAGCGCGGCATTCGTTTTTCTTCCAGCGGCCTTCGCAGACACGGATCCGGCAGCGTGCGGCGTCCTGCTTGCCCTGCTTCTTGCATTGTTCGAGCGCTTTCGGCAATGGCAGGCGCGCATTGGCGGACGTATCGTATTTGGCGTGCGCTACCAGGGCTGCCAGCAGCTCGACGTCGTTATCCAGTTCCGGCGCGGCGGCGATCGCCCGGTCGGGCGGGCTGGCCGGCTTCGGTTTCACAGGCTTGCGCACGACCTGCGGCGCGGGGCGCTTGGCGGCGGGGGGAACACCGCTTTCCAGCATTTGCGCGAGCGATTCCGTCGGCTTGGCATTGGCCGGTGGCGGCGCTTCGTCGACGATGGCGGCGACAGCTGGTGCCGCAGCGGCGGGAAGGGCTGCGTTGTCCGCCACCGCGCTTGGCGGCGGGCTGGCTGCGGCCGGCGCCGGATCGGCTGCTGGCACTGGGGCGGCCGGCGCAGCCGTTAGGGAGGCCGATGAAGGCGGAGCCGTGGCCACGGTGACGGCCCCTTGTTCCGCTTCGCCGAACTGCACTACGGCGAAAGCTGCGGCGATGGCGAACACACACAGCGCAGCCACGGCCCACACATGCTTGCGGCGTGGCGCGGCAGCCGTTTGGGGCGCGGCCACGGCAGCCTGCGGTTGGTGTTTCTCAAGAGCATTTTGCTGCTCGGTCGAAAGCAAGCTGGGCCGGCCTGCCGGCTTCCGGGTTTCGTTGCTTGAGGACAATGGATTACTCCTGATAAAGGTTGTCAATACTTTACTTTATTCGTGGGAAAGGCCGCGCACTGTTCAGCGGAAACCCTTTAACAGCGGGCCGCACGATTGAAATCCAAGCGAACGCGGCTTATCAGAAGTTCAAGATATACTTTCCCGCAATAATTAATTGCTAAGACGACACGCGCCTTCATTGTTATCAAATTAGTAATTTCAATTCCAGAGGTCAATGTGGTTTTCCTTGCTCTCCTGCTCTATTTCCTGCTGGCTTGCGCGTTGAGCTGGATGGTCCTGTTTCCCGCCGGGAGGGCGTATGTCGCGCGCCGCCTGGAGCTGGCGGGCAGCCGTTTGCAGCGGCGCATGCAGGAATTTGCCCGCCGCAGCGGCGAACAGGCCGAGTCGCTGGGAACCGAGTCGGCAATGGCGGTGCGCCAGGGTGGCAACTTCCTGCGCGAACACCTTTGGACGGTTCTGGCAGCCGTTGTGATCATGGTGCTGCCGGCGGTGGTGGCGTGGATGTCGAGCAGCCGCACCATGGTCGGCGGCTTCGATATGCCGGTGCGCGAGGCCAACCAGCAAGTGGCCGCGCTGCTGCAAGGGGAGCAGCTGGTGCCCCCGCCTCCCCTGCCGCCCATGCTCTTCATGACGCCGGAAGTGGAAACCGTGCGTCCCGGCCTGGTCTCGGCCAGCCGCGACTGGACGCTGCTGGAAAAGGATTACGCGCAACGCTTGCTGCAGGCGTTCCGCATCATGAAGGAACGCCACGGCTACGACATGGCGCTGCTGGAAGGCTACCGCAGTCCCGAACGCCAGGATGCGCTGGCGGCGCAGGGCAGCAGCGTGACCAATGCGGCTGCCTTCCAGAGCTGGCACCAGTACGGGCTGGCCGCCGATTGCGCTTTCCTGCGCGACGGCAAGCTGGTGATCTCGGAGCGTGACCCGTGGGCGATGCGCGGCTACCAGCTGTTCGGGGAAGTGGCTGAGAGCCTGGGCCTGACCTGGGGCGGCCGCTGGAAGATGATGGATTTCGGCCACACCGAGTTGCGGGTGGACGGGGTAAGGAAGAAATAGGAGCACGAGGCTTCATGCAGAACTGGTTGAAACGCAGCTTGCTGGTGATCGGGGTATTCGGCATTTGCTGGGCCGGCGCCGTCTGGTATTGGCGCAGCACTACGCGCATGCCCGATACGGGCGACCTGGCTTTGGCCATGCTGGTCATGCCGATGTCGCTGCTCACCGCGGTCTGGCTTGCCAACAAATCCTTCGCCACGGCGGCGGCCAACCCCGCTGCCCGCGCGGCGTCGACGCCGCTGGCCGGCACGGACGCCCAGGCGGGAGCAGGCGGCAGTTCCGGCGCCATCGGCGCGGGCGGCGCCTCCGGCAGTGGAGACGTTGGCGGCACTGGCAGCGCTGGCGGGACCGGCGGCACGGCGGCGGCCTGGCCGGCGCTCGGCATCGGCGGCGCCGCCTTGCGCCTGGTGCACGGCGATTCGCCCAGCGAGCTTGCCGCCGCCATCGCGGACGGGGCGGCGAGCCTCGACCTCGATCCCGAGCTCACGGACCTGCAAGGCTTCCCTTTGCTCGCCGGACGCGTGCCCGGCCTGGACACCGCGCCGCTAGAGCAATGGCTGGCGGCACAGCAGCCGGCCGGACGCAAGCCCGGGCCGCAGCATTTGCGCGCGATGGCGCTGGGCGGGGACGTCGCGGCGCGCCTGGCCGCACGCGCCAAGGCATATGGCAGCGACAGCGTGCTGCGGCTGCTGCCGCTCTTCCCTGCTGACTGGCCGGCGCCACTGCAGGAAACGGCAAGGCGCTGGCTCCTGCACTGCGCCGCCGATGCGGGCTGGCCGCAGGAGTGCCTGGCGGAGCATGCCGCCACCGGCGCGGTCACGCCATCGCCCCTCGCTGCGCTGCGCGCCGTGGCTGCGCAACCATCCATGACCATGCTGCTCGCTTGTGATTCATCCATCGATACCGAGGCCGTTGAGCGCCTGGCGATCAACGGCAAACTGTACGGACCGCGCAACCCGGATGGCCGCATGCCCGCAGAGGGTGCGGCCGGCATCCTGCTGCTTCCAGCAGATGACGCGCACGACGCATTGCGCCTGCTCGCCCTGCAAGCCGGCGCCGAAGGCGACAAGCCTGCGCTTGCCGAACTGGCGCAGGAAGCACTGGCACTGACCGATGGCGTGGAACCTGGCTATGTCGCCGCCGACACCGACCACCGCGGCGCGCACATGGCTGACCTGATGCAGTGCATCGGCACCGCTGCCCCCGCGCTTGATGCCGACACCGCGCTGGCCTGCATCGGCGCGGCCTGCGGATACACCGGCGCTGTCGGCGCCATCGCTGCAATCGGCCTGGCCCATGCACAAGCCAGCGAAAGCGCCGGCTTCGCGCTGGCCCTGTCGAACATCGAACCAACCCAACGTTTCGCCTTGCTGGTCGGCCCTATCCCGGCCCCGGGCAGCAAAGCGCCATCCCTTAGCTAACCTTGCAAGAGTAGAGAAATGATGCACAGAATCCGGGACATCCTGACTTCGCGCACCGCCTTCCTGATGTATGGCTGGATCGCCTTCGCGGCCTTCCTGCTGGTGGTGGCCGTGCTGCTGGAATTGCCTTACACCCTGGCCTTCATTGTGCTGGGCGGCGCGCTGCTGCTTGGCGCAATGGTCTGGCTGTGGCGCCGCTACCGCGCACGCCGCGCCGCCGGCCAGTTGGGCAATATGCTGGAGCAGCAAGCCGTGGCGGCGCCCGCCAAGGCCGAAGCCGCGCCGCGCCATGAAACGGAAGCCCTGCGCAAGCGCATGCTGGAAGCCATCCAGACCATCAAGACCTCGAAACTGGGGCTGCGCTCCGGCAGTGCGGCGCTGTACGAACTGCCCTGGTACATGATCATCGGGAACCCGGCGGCCGGCAAGAGCACGGCGATCGCCAACTCCGGCCTGCAATTTCCGCTGGCCGGCAGCCGCATCGTGCAAGGCGTGGGCGGTACCCGCAACTGCGACTGGTTCTTCACCACGGACGGCATCCTGCTCGATACCGCCGGCCGCTACGCGGTCAATGACGAGGACCGTGCCGAGTGGTTCGGCTTCCTCGGCCTGCTGAAGAAATACCGCAAGAAAGCCCCGATCAACGGCATCATCATGGCGGTCAGCATTGCGGAACTGACCGGCAAGCGTCCGGAGTTCGCCATCGAATTGGCCAAGAACCTGCGCCAGCGCGTGCAGGAGCTGACCGAGAAGCTGGAAGTGCATGCCCCGGTCTATATCATCTTCACCAAGGCGGACCTGATCAACGGGTTCAGCGACTTCTTCCATGATGCCGAAATCGGAGAGCGCGACCGCGTCTGGGGCGCCACCCTGCCCTACCGCAAGAACCAGCCGAACGAAGAATTGCTGCAGCAATTCGACGCACGCTTCGAGGAACTGTACGAAGGCTTGAAAGAAATGAGCCTGGCCAATATGGCCCTGCAATGGCGCGAGCGCTTGCCTTCCGGCGTGTTCACCTTCCCGCTGGAGTTCAACTCCATCAAGGCGCCGCTGCGAACCTTCATCGCAACGCTGTTCGAAGAGAACCCGTTCCAGTTCAAGCCGGTGTTCCGCGGCTTCTACTTCACCAGCGCACTGCAGGAGGGCGAAGGCGTGTCGGCCACCTCGCACCGCGTTGCGCAGCGCTTTGACCTGAGCCTGCAGCGGCAGGAACATCAGGACAGCGACCAGCAGCACGGCTATTTCCTGCTCAAGCTGTTCCGCAACGTGATCTTCGCCGACAAGAACCTGGTCGCCCAGTATGCCAGCCCGGCCAAGATCCGCATGCGCTACGCGGCCTTCTTCGGCGCCGTCGCGCTCAGCGGTCTGCTGCTGGGCGGCTGGAGCTGGTCCTATATGGGCAACCGCCAACTGGTCGCCAATGTGCAGGCGGACCTGGACAAGGTGGTCAAACTGCAGAAGCAGCGCCCCGAGCTAGCCGCGCGCCTGGAAGCGCTGGAGATCCTGCAGGACCGTATCGAACAACTGGCGCGCTTCCGCGACGACCGCCCACTGTCGGTCAGCCTGGGCTTGTACCAGGGCGAGCTGCTTGAGCGAAAACTGCGCGAGGAATATTTCGCCGGCGTGCGTGAAGTCATGCTGAAACCCGTCGGCCAGTCGCTGGAAAGCTTCCTGGGCGAAGTCAACGCGAATGCCGACCGCTTGCAGCCATTGGTACGCACGGCGGCTGCCAGCGCGGCGCCCGGCGCCCCGGGCACCGCTGCACCTGCACCGGCCGTAGCGCAGGCCGGGGGCACGCAGCAGTTCAAGGACGCCTCGCCGGAAAACGTGGAAGACGCCTACAACGCGTTGAAAACCTACCTGATGCTGGGCGATAAATCGCGCGCGGAAGCGAGCCACCTGAACGACCAGCTGACCCGCTTCTGGCGCGTCTGGCTGGAAGCGAACCGGGGCAGCATGCCGCGCGAGCAGATGATCCGCAGCGCCGAACGCCTGATCGCTTTCTACCTGGCGGAAATCAACGACCCATCCTGGCCGCAGGTGGAGAACCGCCTGGCACTGGTCGACCAGTCGCGCAACACCCTGCGCGGCGTGGTGCGCGGCATGCCCGCACGCGAGCGTGTGTACGCCGACGTGAAGGCACGCGCAGCGACCCGCTACCCCGCCATGACGGTGGCGCGAATCGTCGGCGAACAGGACCGCGAACTGGTGCTGGGAAGCTATTCGATTTCCGGCGCCTTCACCCGCGCCGCATGGGAGGGCTATGTGCGTGACGCCTTCAAGGAAGCCGCCAACCGCGAGCTGCAAAGCGCGGACTGGGTGCTGAAGACAGCCAGCCGCGACGACCTGACGCTGGAAGGCAGCCCCGAACAGATCCAGAAAGCCCTGGTCGAGTCCTACAAGAACGACTACGCCAAGGAATGGCAGAAATTCCTGCAGGGCGTCGCCATCAGGGAGTTGAGCGGCTTCGAAGCGGCAGCGGGCGCCATGAACCGCCTCGGCGATCCGCAAGCTTCGCCGATCTCCAAGCTGGTGAACACGGTGTACCAGGAAACGTCGTGGGACAACCCTTCCCTGCTCGATGCAGGCCTGCAGCGCGCCTCGCGCAGCGTGGGCGACTGGTTCCGCGAAACCATCCTGCGCCAGAAACCGTCGCAGGTGAACGTCACGCTGCCGGCCAACGCACCGCCTGGCGCGCCGCTGCCGCTGGGCCCTGTCGGCCGCGAGTTCGCGGGCGTGGCCCAGCTGGTGGTGGCCAAGGACAAGGACGCGTCGCTGATGCGCGGCTACATGGATAGCCTGGGCAAACTGCGCGCCCGCTTCAACCAGATCCGCAACCAGGGCGATCCCGGGCCCGGCGCCAAGCAGCTGATGCAACAGACGCTCGATGGCAGCGGCTCCGAACTGGCCGACGCCCTGCGCTATGTGGACGAGCAAATGCTGGTCGGCATGAGCGACCAGCAGAAGCAGGCCATCCGGCCGCTGCTGGTGCGGCCGCTGATGCAAACTTTCGCGGTCATCGTGCAGCCAACCGAGGCGGAGATCAACAAGGTCTGGGCGGCCCAGGTGCTGGAGCCTTTCCGCAAGGATCTCCAGGCGAAGTACCCATTCGCGACCGAGTCGCGCGTCGAGGCAAGCAACGCCGAAATCGGCACGGTGTTCGGTCCGGATGGTGCGGTGGCGAAGTTCTTCAACACCACCGTCGGCCCGCTGGTGATGCGGCGCGGCGATACCTTGAGCGCGAAGACCTGGGCCAATATGGGCATTACCTTGTCGCCGGCGGTGGCCAGCGCCTTCCCGGGCTGGGTGGCGCCGCTCAGCGCGAACGGCGTCGCCAACCAGGCCAGCGGCGAAGAGGCGCAGACGCGCTTCGAATTGCAGACCGTGGCGGTGGCCGGGGTGTCGGAGTACACCATCGAGATCGACGGCCAGGCGGTGCGCTGGAAAGGCCAGCAGCAGCCCTGGGTGCCGATGGTATGGCCGAATCCGCAGGGTGTGCCCGGTTCGCGCATCACGGCCTTCACGCCGGACGGCAGGAAGGTGGTGGTGCTGGAAGAGCTGGGCCATTTCGGCCTGAAGAAAATGATCGACGCCGCACAGCGCAAACGCCGCCCGGACGGCAGCTTTGAATTGAACTGGACCAATGGCGGCGTGACCGTGGCGGCCAACCTGCGCCTGCTGCCGGCTGCGGCTGCGGCACCAGCTGCCGCGCCGGCACAGGCCAGCCAGGGCTTCCGCAAGCTGCGGCTGCCCGATACCGTGGTCGGCGGCGCGGCACCGGCGACGGCGTCCGGCGCCCCCGCTATTGCCGCGGCCAACGCCGCTGCCGGAGGTGCACAATGAGCCGCGCACCGACCGCCGCCGCGATTGGCTACTTCGGCAAGATCCCGAGCCGCGCCGACTTTGTGAAAGGCGGCAGCGACCCGAAAGTCCTGCAGGTGCTGGACGACTGGCTGGCGCGATCGATGGACATGCTGAGCACGGACGCTCGCTGGAAGCTGACGTATGACGCCGTGCAGCCGCTGCACTTCGCCCTGTTCGGCCCGCGCCGGCGCGCAGCCATCGCCGGCCATATCGCCGCCAGCAGCGACCAGTCCAGCCGCCGCTTCCCTTTCCTGATGGCGGGCAGCGTCGACCTCGACGAACCTTCGTCCTTCGCCGCCAACAGCCCGCTGGTGCTGACGCGCCTGTGGAACCGCCTGGAAAACCTGAGCGGCGGCGTGCTGGCAGCGCAGGACGCCACCGGGCCGCTGCACGCATTGCATGGCAACACGGTGGAGCTGGACTTGCGTGCCAGCGCCTACGATGCGGCCTTTGCCGACTTCCTCGAACTGCAGACGGTGGGTGCACTGGATGCCATGCTGGCGCAGGCCGGTTTCACCGGCAGCGTGCGGCAAGTGCTGCTGGCCCTGGGCATGCTGCTGCAGCCGGTGATGGCCAGCAGCTCGAGCCGGCTGGAAAAGAGCCTGGTGCTGCCCTTGCCGACCGATCCGATGTACCGCTACCTGGTGGCGGCGTTCTGGATGCACGTGGTCACGCCATTCCTGGCGCGGGCGGATTTCGAACTATCCCTGTTCGTCACACGCCTGGACGGCAAGCCGGTGCTGGTGCTGGGTTTCAGCGGGGCGTCGCCGCAGACGCTGCTGGGCATCATGGATCCGCGCGTCGGCGAAGACCACCACATCAGCTTCGATGACCTCGACTGGGTCGAAGAGCAGGTCAACGAGGACTATGCGGTGCAAAAGGTGTCCGCCTATCTCGCCCAGCCCGGCCTTTCCCTGAAATCCGCGCGCGACTCGCTGCGCACTTCCTTTATCGGAAACTGAAATGCGTTACGTCCCCCTTTTTCTTCTGTTTGCCGCCGCGGCGGCGCAGGCGCAGTTGCCCGGCCAGGTGGTGGCCAGCGGCACCGTGGCCGACGAGGCCAGCAAGACTGCCGTGCTGACGCGCTTGCGCGAAGTCTACGGCGCCGACAAAGTACTGGACCAGATCGCCATCGGCCAGGTCAGCACGCCGGCCAACTGGAGCGGCCACGTGCAGAAGCTGATCACGCCCGGCCTGAAGCAGGTCAGCCGCGGCCAGCTCAAGGTCGACGGCACCACCGTCAGCGTGCGCGGCGAAGTTGCCAACGAAGCGGTGCGCCAGCGCATCGCCAGCGACTTTGCCACCAGCCTGAATCCCACCTATACCGTCAACAATGGCTTGCGCGTTTCCGCAGCGGACCAGGGTGTGCTGGACCGTACCCTGGCCAACCGCATCGTCGAATTCGAAAGCGGCCAGGCGGTGCTGACCCCGGCCGGCAAGACCATCCTCGATGAAATGGGGGCCGCCATGCTGAAAATGAAAGGCCAGAAAGTCGAGATCATCGGCCATACCGACAATCTTGGCCTGCGCGCCAGCAACCAGAACCTGTCGCAGGCGCGGGCCGAAGTGGTACGCAATTACCTGGCTGGCAAGGGCATCCCTTCCGACAACCTGATCGCATCGGGCCAGGGTCCCGACCGCCCGATTGCCAGCAACGACACGGTGGAAGGCCGCGCGCGCAACCGCCGTATCGAATTCCGCATGGCGCAATAACACAGGAGTACCTCATGTTCAATGCAGAATCCCTGCTGGCGCCCATTTCGCCGGCACAACCGGCCGGCGCCGACCTGTCCTTCTCGAGCGATTTCGACGCCATCGCGCAGGCACGCCGCTTCGACGACCCTTCGCTGGAACAGGGCGAGTGGGTCACCGACCTGAAAGAGGCCGACTGGTCCTTCGTGGTGTCGCGTTGCAGCACACTGCTGGCGGAGAAGAGCAAGGACTTGCGCATCGCCGTCTGGCTGGCGGAAGCCGCCGCCAAGCAGCACCGCATGCAAGGGCTGGGTGAGGCCTTCCGCTTGCTGGCGGGCCTGTGCCGCCAATACTGGGACCAGGGTTTGTACCCGCAACCGGACGGCGACGACGTCGAGCAGCGTATCGGCAACCTGGCCTGGATCCTGGGCCGCACCCCTGCCCTGCTGCGGGAAATGCCGCTGACGGAAGGACAAGGCACCGCCTTCTCCGCCATCGATTTCGACATGGCGCGCAAGCAGGCCGGCCTGCCGGAACATGCACGCAACCCGGACTGGCCGAAACTGGCCGATATGGAAACGGCGCGTTCGCGCAATTCGCCACGCTTCCGCGAGCAGTTCGCCACCGATGCACGCTACTGCATGGATGCCTTGCGGGAGCTGGAACAGGCTGCCGACGAATGCCTGGGCGACGATGCCCCTGGATTTGCCGCGGCGCGCGAGGCGGTGCAGGCGATGATCGACGCCATGCCTTCGCACGCCGGCTTGCCGGCAACCGTCGCCACCCCGCTTGGCGTCGCGGCGCCCGGCGAGCAGATCATCATCGCCCCGGCAGTCGGGTCCGGCGCCGGCATGCATACGGCCGGCCATGGACATGGTCCGGTGGCCTCGCGTGCGCAGGCGATTGCGCAATTGCGCGAGATCGCCAGCTTCTTCCGCCGCACCGAGCCGCACAGCCCGGTCTCCTACTTCGCCGACAAGGCGGCCGACGCCGGCGAGCAGGACCTGCACACCTGGCTGCGCAGCGTCGTAAAAGACGCCGGCTCGCTGCAGCACATCGAGGAGATGCTGGGCATCCCCCCTTCCAACTAGACCACGCTGTAGCTGAATCTTCCCTGCTGGTCGGCCGTGACTTCGATGCGGCCGATCGCGCTGCCTTCGGCCATTTTGGCCAGTACAGCCTCCGCGATCTCCGGCAGCAGGGTGCCGTTGAGGATATTGTCCACATTGCGGGCGCCGGAATCGACTTCCGTGCAGCGCGCCAGCACAGCTTCCACCAGCGCGTCGTCGTAATGGAATGCCGCCTTGTGGTTGGCCGCCACGCGCTGGCCGATGCGGTCCAGCTTCAGGCCGATAATGTCGGCCAACACGTCGTCGCCGAGCGGATAGTACGGCACCACTTTCAGGCGCCCCAGGAAGGCCGGCTTGAAGGCCTTCACCAGTTGCGGGCGGATCGCCGCTTCCAGCTCTTCCGGCGTCGGCAGCTCGCCGTCTTCCTTGTTCAGGCAGGCCTGCATCATGGTGGCCGAGCCGACATTCGAGGTCAGGATGATGATGGTGTTGCGGAAGTCGATTTCGCGGCCCTCAGCGTCGTCCATCACGCCTTTGTCGAACACCTGGAAGAACAGCTCGAGCACGTCCGGGTGCGCCTTCTCCACTTCATCCAGCAGCACCACGCTGTACGGGTTGCGCCGCACCGCCTCGGTCAGCACGCCACCTTCGCCGTAGCCCACATAGCCCGGCGGCGAGCCCTTCAGGCCGGAGACGCTGTGCGCTTCCTGGTATTCGCTCATATTGATGGTCACCATCTTGCGCTCGCCGCCATACAGCGCGTCGGCCAGCGCCAGCGCGGTTTCCGTCTTGCCGATGCCGGATGGGCCGACGAACAGGAATACGCCTTTCGGTTTGTTCGGATCGTCCAGGTTGGCGCGCGCGGTACGCACGCGCTGCGCGACCGCTTCGATGGCGTGTGGCTGGCCGATCACGCGCTCTTCCAGGGCCGGGCGCAGGCGCAGCACAGCCTGGATTTCGTCCTTCACCATCTTGCCGAGCGGGATGCCGGTCCAGCCGGCGACGATTTCGGCGACGACATTGCCGTCCACCTGCACCGGCACCATCGGCGCTTCGCCTTGCAGCGCGCGCAACTCCTTCAGCAGTGCCTGGATGTCATGCGCCTGGCTCGCCTCCCCGCCCTGCTCCAGACCCGCGCGGGCTTCGCCGATTTGCGCAGCGAGCGCCTTTTCCTGCTCCCAGCGCGCTTGCAGCGCCGCCAGCTCGTCCTGCGCCGTGGCACGCTGGGCCGCCAGTTCCTGCAAGCGCGCTTCATGTGCGCCGCCCGCAGCCCGTTCCCGTTGCAGCGCACCGGTTTCGGCCGCCATCCGCTCCAGGCGGCGCTGCAGCGATTCGATCAGCGCGGGCGTGGCGCTCTGCCCCAGCGCCACCTTCGCGCAGGCGGTGTCGAGCACGCTGATCGCCTTGTCTGGCAACTGGCGGCCCATGATGTAGCGATGCGACAGCCGCACCGCCTCGGTGATCGCCTCGTCGAAGATGCGTACATTGAAGTGCTGCTCCATCAGCGGCGCCATCCCGCGCAACATGGCGCAAGCCAGCTCCTCGCTCGGCTCCTCGACCTTGATGACCTGGAAGCGCCGCGCCAGCGCGGCATCCTTCTCGAAGTACTTCTTGTATTCGCCCCAGGTGGTGGCGGCGATGGTACGCAGCTCGCCGCGCGCCAGCGCCGGCTTGAGCAGGTTGGCCGCATCATTCTGACCCGCCTGGCCGCCGGCGCCGATCATGGTGTGCGCTTCGTCGATGAACAGGATGATCGGCGTCGGGCTGCGGCGCACCTCATCGATCACGTTCTTCAGCCGGTTCTCGAACTCGCCCTTGACGCTGGCCCCGGCCTGCAGCAAGCCCATGTCCAGCGTATGGATCGCGACGCCTTTCAACACGTCCGGCACGTCGCCCTGGGCAATGCGCAAGGCCAGGCCTTCCACCACGGCCGTCTTGCCCACGCCCGCCTCCCCGGTCAGGATGGGGTTGTTCTGCCGGCGGCGCATCAGGATGTCGATGGCTTGGCGGATCTCGGCATCGCGGCCAATCACCGGATCGACCTTGCCGGCGCGCGCGCGCTCCGTCAGGTTGGTGGTGAACTGGTCCAGGGCCGGCGTCTTGCCGGCCGCTTGCTGCATCTCGCCGACCGGATCGCCGCCGGGCGCCTCGCCGCCTGCCGCCGCGGCGCGCGTGGCCGCCGCTTCAGCCTCCTCCGAGGCGGCGGCCAGCTTGTCCAGGTGATGCTTGATATCGTCCGCCTCGAAACGGTGGAACAGGGCGGAGCTGCGATAGGCCAGTTGCGACAGCTCGGCATCCGTCAGCATCGCCTGCAGCAGGTGGCCGCTGCGGATGAAGACTTGCTGCCCCGCCTGCAGGTCGAGCGAAGCGATCAGCCACGCGTGTTCGAACAGCTTGGGCAGGCGCGCCGAAAACACCGGCGTGCGCGCATTGCCGCTGCGGAAGCGGGCAATTTCAGCCTGCAGGTCGGCTTGCAGGCGGCTGGTATCGACGTCGAAATGCCGCGCCAGCAGCACCATGTCGCTGCGCGGGTTCTCCAGCAGCGCTAGCAGCAGATGCTCCTGGTCCACCTCGTACTGGCCAAGGCCGACGCAAATGCTGGCGGCGCGGGTGGCCGCATTGCGGCAAGTATCGTTCAATTTCCCGATCAGGGTCTTCAGGTTAATGCTCATTGAGCTGTCCTTATATCGTTAATCCATGGATGAAGTAGCGGACGTCGGCGCGGTCTCCCCTCGCGCCTTCGTCCGGCATGAAACTGTCCCAACCCAGGCGCGCGCCGGCACCGAGCGACGCCCCGGCCACGTCCTCGGCGCGCAGCACCAGGCAGATCTCGTATTCCAGCGTGACGCCTGTGAACATCGACAACAGCTTGTCCAACGCCAGCGCAGCACTGCCCCCCGGCAGGAAGGCGTTGAAGTCGGCGCGCCCGAGCGGGCCGATGGTCAGGCGCATGCGCAAGTCGCGCTGCCAGACACGCGAACCGATCATTGCGGTGGCCCCCAGCTGCGCCTGCACGCCGCCCAGCACGGATTGCTGCTGCGCCGGCACCTCGCACCAGCAGCCAACGAATTGCGTCGCCGCCACGGGTACCCGGAAGTATTCGCCCAGCACACGCGCCATGGTCGAGGCGGAAGCCGGCCGCTGCCGCAAGGCGGTGGCAAAGAAGGCCAGCGATTCGTCGCGCACCGCGCCGGCACCATGCTCACGGCCGCCGGACAAACGCTGCGTCAGCGCCTTGTTGCCCAAGCCCCCGAGTGCCAGCAGCAGCGGCAGGAAGCGGTCCTGCCCATCCACCTGGTACTTCAGCTCAAGCCGGTACTTGCGCCACGCTTCGTAGAACAGCGACAGCGAGCGGGTGGAGAACACGTCGAGGAAGGCGCGCGGCCCTTCATCCTTTTCGTAAAGCTGGTGGGCGGCAATCGCCTCGGTGTAATGGGCCGGCAGGGATCCGGAACTGCCCAGGAAGCCCATGAAATTGGGCGTCATGCGCAGGTAGCGCAATTGCTTGCCATGCAGCGCCTCGGCCAGCGCCGGCGCCGTCGGCAGGATCTCGCGCGGTTCCGGGCGCAGCGAATCGAGCTGGCTTGCCGGGAAGCGCAGCGTCAGCGGATTCTGGAAGCGCATGAAATTCGCCACCGCGCCCTCCTGCGCCACGCCATGCCGGCGCAGCCACAGTTCCACCATGCGCACCGCCTGGAAGAACTGGAAGCGGAACGGTTCGGCGAACAGGCGCTCGATTACAGCAGGCTCAAATCGCCGCTTCGCGGTGTGCATCGCAGCAGCTCCTCCCCTGTCCTCCCGGCCACGACGACCAGTTGCGTAAAACTGTTGGCATGCACGTACAGGCCGAGAAAACGTTCAATCACCTGCGCAAAGGCATGGATGCCGCTGCCGACGAAGGCTTCTTCATCGACCGACAGCCGCACTTCCATGCCGCGCACCACGCAGGCGAACGGGTTGCCCGGCAGCCAGGCATTGGCCGGCTTGTACGACACCGATTCCAGCCCGCGGATCTGGCGCTGCGTCGCCGCCGAGCGCGGCAAGTCGTATAAGGCCAGCATTTCCTGGAACGCTTCCAGCCCGCCCCCGCTCAACGAAAGATGGTTCAGCGACAAATGCGACACCAGCCGCCAGTGCGCCCCGTGCCCGCGCTCGAAGCGTAGCGATGGCGTCGGCTTGCGCAGGAAGCTGATGCTGCGCACGCTGGAACCGCCCTCCAGGAACAGGTCGCCGCCGCGCATGCCATAGGCCAGCGATGCCGGCAAATCACGGTTGGTGCAGGTCAGCTGCAGGCTCAGGGTATCGGTCTCCACTTCCGCCGGATCGAAATCGATATCGACCACGGTGATCTCGGTCTCGTAGCCCGGACTCTTTTGCGCCATCTGTTCGTCGCGCCGCATCACCCAGTAATGGCCATGTTTTTCCGGCGTTTCGCCGTGGCGCAGCGAATAGAAGGGACGGAACTCCACCACCGACTCCCCCTGCGGCGTCTGGCGCACCATGCGCACCGCATCGATCGCATACACCTCATAGGCATAGGCACGCCGCGCATCAGCCAGCACCGGATAGCTGGCCGCCGTATGCGTGATGCGGATCGGCTCCCCGCGCTGGCGGAACAGGTTGACCACCGGGGTGCAGCCCAGCAGCAGGTTGTTGGTCGATAGCGTGGACAGCATGCGCGCCGCGTGCGAATCGGGCCGCAGCCCGGTCATGGCGATATGCAGCGTCAGCCGCTTGCAGCCGGACGGCAATTGCGCGCACAGCGCGGCCAGGTCGATGTCGATAAAATTGAATTTCTCGGGGAAGCAGAAATACTCTGTCAGCAGGCGGTATGCCTGGTGCGAGCGCGCCGAAAAATCGATCAGCCCGTCTTCCTCGCCGAAGCCGGCGGCCGCCACCGGGATGCGGGGCAGCGGCAGCCAGCGGCCATTGTCGTCGCACTCGACCCATGCCTTGGCGCTGCGCATGAACAGTGCATCGCGCAAGGCGGCGCAGAAGGAAGGCTCGCCGTCGATGAACACACGCAGGCTGGCCACGCCCATGCCCGGCAAACCTGCCTGTTCGGCGAGCGACTCGATGGTCACCGCCAGGCCGGCGCCGGCGCCGGGCGGCAATTGCACCGCTTCCGGCGCCGGCAGCGCGGCCGTGAATGAAGCCCGGCTCAGCGCCAGCGGCGCTACGGTCACCGGATACGCCGTGCGGAACGTGCAGGCCACGCCGTTGACCGGCCGCGTATTGAGCACCGTGCCGCGCGCGATCTCGCTGGCGGCGGTGAGTTGCGCTGCCGTGGCGGCATAATCCATGCGCGCGATCGAGCACGAAGGAAATGGGCGCAGGTAATGCGGGTAAAGCACTTCGAACAGTGCTTCGGTAAATTCTGGATAATCGTCGTCCAGCCGCTTCGACACGCGCGAATTCAGCAGCGCGAAGGACTGGATCATGCGTTCGATATGCGGGTCTTCGCATACCTCGCCGCCGATCAGCAGGCGGCCGGCGATCTTGGGATAACGCTCGGCGAACTCGCGCGCATAGCGCCGCAGGAAACCCAGTTCGCGCTCGTAGTACGGCAGTAACTCTTCCAAATCAAGCTCCCGGCAGCGCCGCGCGGCGCGCCTTGCTAATCGTGTAATGCAGGCTGGATGGCTGCAGCACCGCGTCGAAATTGACGGGTTCCTGCGCCGCATGCAGCACCAGCAACGCCGTGATGGCGAAATTCAGGCGGTCGATGCCGCCATCCTGCAGTTCCAGCGTGGCGCGCACATTGCGCAGGCGCGGCTCGTGCCGCGCGATGGCACGCTCCAGCCCCTGGCAGATGGCGGCGCGGTCGTTCGGGCTCGCCAGCGACATGCCGGCGAAATCGTTCAGCCCATAGCTGACGATGGAACGGCTGCACTCCGGAAAACGCTTCAACAAATGCTCAGGGATGACGGTACGGGTGTTCAGCAGGGCTTCCAGGTCGCGCGCGACGGAGTCTTTCATCTCCTCCAGCGACATCCTGTAGACCGATGCGCTGCCGGCGCCAGGTTCGCCAGGCAGCAGCAGCCGGTCCATCAGCCCCGGCGCGAATCCCCTCACCGTCATCAATGCCCCGCTTAGGCTACCTTGTTGGACGACAGGTCCCAACCGCCCGAGGTGTTACCGCCGGTGCCGCCGTTGACTTTCTGCTGGGTGTACTTCCACTTCACCTTGGAGTACTTCAGCGAAACGTCTTCGCCCAGGATGTCGCCCTGGCGTACTTCCGGTGCCACGCTGGAGATCAGCACGTTTTCCAGTTCGATCTCGAAGTACTTGACGCGGTCGCCCTGGCCGTCGGCACGCATGAACTCCAGTTTTGCCTTCGGCAGGGTCTTGCCGGAGGAGCAGTTCTGCAGCAGCAGCGGCGACGACAGGTCGGCCAGCTTGGAGACTACGATGTCGCGGTGCTCGGTGCGTTCCGCGGTGTGGCCGCCGCCAGTCGATGCGGTGGCCGACTTAGGCTGCAGGACTTCCCACTGGACGGATTTGACTTCGATCCAATCCTTGTGGGTGGTATCGGTGGACTCGCCTTTGATACCGTCGATTTGCAGGTAAACGTCGATTGCCATGGTATTCCTTTCTGTGTTGAATGATAAAAATTAAGACTTGGTCGATTGCGGCAGCTCCGCGACCAAACGGAGTGAAACGGACAGCTCGTCGAGCTGGAAATGCGGACGCAGGAAGGACACCGCGCGGTACACGCCGGGACGGCCCGGCACTTCCGACACCTGCACATTGGCTTCGCGCAGCGGGAATTGCGCCTTCTGTTCCTGGCTGGCGTTATCGTCCAGCAGCACGTACTGGGTCAGCCAGCGGTTCAGGTAATCCTCGACATTGGACGCGGCGGCGAAGCTGCCGATCTTGTCGCGCATCATGGCCTTCATGTAATGGGCAATGCGCGACACGGCGAAGATGTACTGCAGCTGGGCCGACAGCACGGCGTTGGCGTTGGCGGCATCGGTGTTGTACTTGCGCGCCTTCTGCGCCGACTGGGCGCCGAAGAAGGCGGCATAGTCGGTGTTTTTGCAGTGCACCAGCGAGATGAAGCCAAGGTCGCTCAGCTCCTTTTCGCGACGGTCGGTGATGGCGATTTCGGTCGGGCACTTCAGCGCGACTTCGCCCTCGTCGGTCTTGAAGGTATGGGTCGGCAAGTCTTCCACCAGGCCACCGCCCTCCACGCCGCGGATCGCCGCGCACCAGCCGTAATCCTCGAAAGCGCGCGTCAGGCGCACGCCGAAGGCGTACGCGGCGTTACACCACAGGTATTTGTGGTGGTCGGTGCCGTCCACGTCCTCGACAAAATTGAAGCCCTCCACCGTGGCGCCATCGGCCGGGTTGAACGGCAGGCGCCCCAGGAAGCGCGGCAAGGTCAGGCCGACGTAGCGCGAATCCTCGGACTCGCGGAACGACTTCCACTTGGCGTATTCGACGGTATCGAATACCTTGGACAGGTCACGCGGCTTGCCCAGGTCGGCATAGCTTTCCAGGCCGAACAGCTCCGGCGAGGCGGCGCTGATGAACGGTGCGTGCGCCGCCGCCGCCACGTGCGACATCTGCTCGATGAAGTACATGTCTTCCGGCTGGCGGGTGATCTCGAAATCGCCGACCAGGGCGCCGAACGGCGCGCCGCCGAAGGTGCCGAATTCTTCCTCGTACACCTTGCGGAACATGGCGCTCTGGTCGAACTCCAGCGCGCCCTGGAAATCCTTGACCAGTTCCTTCTTGGTCGCGTTCAGCATCTTGATCTTCAGGTTGGTGCCGGTGGCGCTGTTCTTGACCAGGTAATGCAGGCCGGTCCAGCTGCTTTCCAGTTTCTGGAATTCCGGCGCGTGCATGATGGCCGACAGCTGCGACGAGATCAGGCGGTCCAGCTCCGCCACGCGGGCGTCGATGGTGGCGGCCAGGTTGTCCGACACCACCACGGTGCCGGCCATGACTTGCTGCGCCAGTTCGGCGATGATGTCGCGCGCCCGAGCATGTTCGGTGGTCGACTTGGCGACCTTGCTTTGCTCGACGATCTGGTCAAGCAGGGTGTGTTCCGTGGTGGCCAGCGCGCCACCGGCATTCAGTTGGGCCGACATCTCATTCTCCTTTGGCGGAAGGTTGGCCCAGCTCGGCCAGTTTCTCGGTGCTGCGCAGCACGTCGTTCAGCAAGTCTTCCAGCTTGTCGTTGCCGGCCAGCTTGTTGCGCAGGTCGGCCAGCTTGTTGCGCGCTTCCAGCAGCTGGCGCAGCGGATCGACCTGCTGCACCACGGCCTCGGGGCGGAAGTCCGACATCGCCTTGAACTTCAGGTCCACGCCGAACTGGCCTTCGCCGCCCAGCTCATTGGGCACGCGGAAGGTGGCGCGCGGTTCAACGCCCTTCAGCACCTCGTCGAAGTTGTCGCGGTCGATGTTGACGAACTTGCGCTCCTTCAGGCGCTTCTGCTCGACCTCGGAATCGCCGCCGAAATCGCCGACAACCCCCATCACAAAGGGCAGCTCCTTGTTTTCGATCGCGTCGCCGATCTCCACGTCATAGGTCATCTGGACCCGTGGCGGGCGGATTTTCTGCAGGCGCTTCTGGACGCTTTCGCTCTTGGACATGGCTTCTCCTTCTTTGGACTGGTGGGTTATTTCAGTGCGCCGAACGGGTCGGCGCTGGGGGTGGATGCTTTGGGCTGCACCGGCTTGCGGGTCGCCGTGCGTACCGGCTTGACCGGCTTTTCCGGCGCGGGTGGTACCAGCACGGTTTCGCCCAGGCTTTCGCGCAGCAGCTTGGCCAGGTCCTGCGATTCGGTGCGGATGGAGCCGGCCAGGTTGTTCTGGCGGCTCAGGTCAGCCAGCGCGCGGGTGGACAGCCGCAAGCCGGAAATGGCGATGATGCTGTTGGCCAGCTGGTCGGACGGATCGCGCACCAGGATTTCCTGGGCGCTGACGATCGCCTCGCCATACTGCCCTGCGTCATAGCGGGATTGGGCTATGTTCACCCATGGGGCCTTGTCGGCCGGGAAGGCTTGCGCCGTTTCCTTCCATAGGGTGATGGCTTGCTCCTGCTTGCCGGCGGCCTTCGCCTCACTCGCCTTGGCCAGCAGGTCTTCCAGCTTGGGCTTCACAGGCACGGCGACCTTGGGCGCCTCCATGGTCTGGCAAGCGGACAGCGAAGCAGCGATTGCTGCGATGCACAAAATTCGGGAAATGACAGTAATTTTCTTCATAAGAACCTCGTTGGGACGGACAATAGCTTTTTTACAATAATTGCTCGGGTCGAACGTTAGCAGAAGAAAAATATTACCTGCGCACAATTGAATCTCTCCAATTTCCACACCCCCGCGCACGATTGAGCCCGCCGTTACAGGCTTTCTGCGAAAGTGTTATTGTTCTGGCACTTAACAGAAAACAATTAGCAGAAGGACTACAAATGGCCAGCAAGGTGTTATGGGGCGAGGGACTGTTCCTGCGCCCCCAGCATTTCCAGCAGCAGGACCGCTACCACGAGCACCGTGTGCATCGCAGCGTAAAAGCCGTCCATCCGTATGCGTGGGGCGTCGACCGGCTGGCGATCGACATGGAGGCACTGGCGCACAACACGCTGCGCCTGCTCGAACTTTCGCTGGTGCTGCCGGACGGCGAATTGATCGAGGCGCCGGGCAATGACAGCCTGCCCGAAGCGATCGACCTCGGGCAGCTGGCGCAATCGCAGCACAATGTGACGTGGTACGCCGCGCTACCCGTGTTCAAGCATTTCGGCGGCAACTTCGCGCAATCGGGACAGCCGGCCAACGGCGCCCGCTTCGCGCAAGCGAACGTCGAAACACCCGACCTGTACACCCAGGCCGCGCAAGCCGAACTGGCCTACCTGAAAAAATCGCTGCGCCTGATGTCGGATGCCGAGCCGCGCGAAGGCTATGTATGCCTGCCGCTGCTGCGGCTGCGCCGGCTGTCCACCGGCGGCTTCGAACTCGACCCGGGCTTCGTCCCGCCCAGCCTGACCATCCGTACCGCGCAGCCCTTGTTCCTGCAACTGCGCCGCCTGCTCGATGCACTGCAAGCCAAGGTCAACGCGTTGTACGGCCATCACCGCGAACCAAGCCGCAACGTGATCGAATTCCGCAGCGGGGACATGTCCACCTTCTGGCTGCTGCACACCGCCAGCACGGCATTCGCATCGCTGTCGCACTACTACCATAACCCCGAGCTGCATCCCGAGCGCCTGTACGAACAGTTGCTGTCGCTGGCCGGAGCGCTGATGACGTACTCGCGCAGTTGGTCGCTGTCCGACCTGCCGCCCTACCGCCACGACGACCCCGGCCCCGCGTTTGCGCAGCTGTACATGATCGTGCGCGAACTGCTCGATACAGTGATCTCCTCGCGCTACTTCGCCATCGCGCTATCGCAGCCGAAACCGGCCCACCATCGCGGCATGCTCGATTCCGGCAAGATCAGCGAAGACACCACCTTCTACCTGGCCGTTTCCGCCGACATGCCGGCCGTCGAGCTGGTGGAAGCGGTGCCGCTGCGCTTCAAGATCGGCGCGCCGGACGACGTCGAGAAGTTCGTCCTGTCCGCCATGCCCGGCGTGCGCCTGACCCACGCGCCGCAAGTCCCGGCCGCCGTGCCGGTGCGCCCCGACACCTGCTATTTCGTCCTCGAAGCCAAGGGCGCGCTATACGAACGCATGCTGCAAGCCCAATCGATCGAAATCTACGCGCCGGCCGGCATGCGCGAGCTGCGCCTTGAACTGATTGCCGTGAACTCCTGATCCTGAGCAGAACATGAACACCATCGCCCCGCCCTCCCTGATTGCCGAAACCAACGCGGCACCGGCCACCGCAAGCACCTTGCTGGACTTGATGTACGACGGCTTCTACGCCCTGTTCATGCTGAAGAATGGCAGCGCGCCACAAGACCACGCCGAATTCCAGTCCCGCATGACGCGCTTCCTCGACGACTTCGGCCGCAACGCGCGCAAGAAAGGCGCTTCCGCCGACGATATCGACGCCGCCAAATACGCCTTCTGCGCCGCGGTGGACGAAATCATCCTGCGCTCGCACTTTTCCATCCGCGACGCATGGGAGCTCAAGCCGCTGCAACTGGCCCTGTTCGGCGACCAGCTGGCGGGCGAGAACTTCTTCAACCGCCTCGAAGCGCTGCGCACGCGCGGCAGCGAGCACATTGAGGCGCTGGAAGTGTTCCATATGTGCCTGCTGCTCGGCTTCCAGGGCCGCTACATCCTGGAAGGCTCGGAAAAGCTCGGCTACCTGACTAGCCGCCTGGGCGACGAGATCGCCCACCTCAAGGGCCGCCGCCCCGGCTTTGCACCGCACGCCGAACGGCCCGACCAGGTGATGCACAAGCTGCGCAGCGACTTGCCGCTGTGGGTGCTGTGCTCCGTGTTCGCTTTGATTTCCGTGCTGGCCTACATCGGCATGCGCGCCTCGCTCTCCAGCCACACCGAGCAGCAGGTGAGCGCCTACAACGACGTCGTGCGCATGGCACCGCGCCAAGCCCACATCACGATCACACTGCCGTGATGCGCTCGCTGTTTGGCACAGGCCTGAGCCAGCACGGCCGCCTGTTGACGCTCTCCTCCGCGCAGGAGTCCGGCTTGCCGGAAACCCTGATGGCCGAACGTTTCATTGGCCGGGAAGGCGTCAATGAGCTGTTCTGCTTCGACATCGATGCGCTCAGCACCTCCACCAGCCTGGATCTCGGCCAGTTCATCGGCGAAGAGCTGACTGTCCGCCTGCTGCAACCGGACGGCAGCCGCCGTTCCTGGCATGGCCTGTGCACGCACGCCAGTTGGCTCGGGGCCGATGGCGGCGTGGCGCGCTACCGCTTGCGGCTCGAACCCGCGCTGGCCCTGCTGCGCCTGCGCCGCGACAATTACATCTTCCAGGACAAGTCCGTGCGCGACATCGTGCAGGAAATACTGGCCGATTACCCGCAAGTGCGCCTCGACTTCGACGCAACGCAAGAGCTGGTACCGCGCGCCACCTGCACGCAATACCGCGAAAGCGATTTCGAATTCCTGTCCCGTATCCTCGCGTCGGAAGGCTTGAACTGGCGTTTCGAGCACGACCAGGACGAGCAAGCCACGCAGGGCGGCCAGTCGCGCCACCGCGTCGTCGTATTCGACAGCCAGGCCGTGCGCCCCGCCGTGCAAGCCCTGCGCTTCCATGGCGTACGTGCCACGGAACGCGACGACGCCATCGACCAGTTTTCTGCCCGCCGCGCGATCGCCCCCAACGCCGTCAGCATCGCCAGCTGGGACCCCGCGCAGGTACTGGCCCCCGCCGCCGAACAAGCCAGCAACCTCGACACCGGCGAATTGCCATCCATGGCGATCTATGACGGCAGCGAAGAGCGCAGCTACACCGGCAGCGGCGCGGCGGACGGGCACAGCCTCCTGATGCTGCAAGCGCTCGAACTGCAAAACAAGCTGTTCACCGGCGAAGGCTCCGCCCGGCGCCTGGCCGCCGGCAGCAACTTCGCACTGACAGGGCACGAACGCTTTGATGGCGACGAATTCACTACACTGTGGGTCGAGCACGAAGCCCGCAACAACTTCACACCCGCGCTGAAAGCCGGTCCCGGAGTCGCCCCCGGCACCTACCGCAACCGCTTCGCCTGCGTGCGCGCCGCCGTACCGCTGGTGCCGCAAGCTACCGCGCAGCGCCTGCAAGGTGCCGCACTCGGTCCGCAGACCGCCCTGGTGGTAGGCCTGCCCGGAGCAGCCAACACCACGCAGCGCGGCCAGCAGATCCGCATCCAGTTCCCCTGGCAGCGCGGCGCCGGCGCCAATCCCGGCGGCGTTCACCACAACACCGAAGCCGAAGGCAACGCCCCCGGCGACGACAGCTCCGGCACCTGGGTACGCGTGGCGGAAGCGCTGGCCGGCCCGAATTTCGGCAGCCAGTTCACGCCCCGCATCGGCACCGAAGTGCTGGTGGACTTCATCGAAGGCGATATCGACCGTCCGATCGTGGTGGCACAGCTTTACACCGGCAGCGACAAGCCGCCCTTCTCCGCCGGCATCGATTCCAGCGCCAACCACGCAGGCGTCATCTCCGGCATCCACAGCCACGGGCTGGAAGGCGGCGGCTACAACCAATGGGTGCTCGACGACACCAGCCAGCAACTGCGCATGCGCCTCGCCAGCAGCACCGCCGCCAGCCAGCTCAATCTCGGCTACATCGTGCAGCAGGCGCCCGACTCCGCCACGCGCGGCGCACACCGCGGGACCGGCTTTGAACTGCGCACCGACGCCTGGGCCGTATTGCGTTCGGGCGAAGGCTTGCTGCTCACGACCAGCCGCCGCGGCGCCCAAGGCAGCGGCATCGCATCCACGCAACTGGAAGCCGATGATGCGGTGGAGCGCCTGCGCGCAGCCGAAAAGCTGGCCGACGGCCTGGCCAAACCAGCCAAGCAACAGCAAGCGCTATACAGCGCCAATGCCATCAAGGCCCAGCAGGATTTGCTCAAGCAGCTCGACCCGAAACAGGAAGGCAAATACGGCGGCGCGGTCAATGGCCAAGCCGCCCAGCGTGCCAAGGACGGCGCGCGTGACCTAGACCCCGCCAAGCCGGTCGAACGTTTCGGCGGTGCCATCGCCGTGATCGACAGCGTGGACAGCATCAACCTCTCCACCCCCGCCTCCACCCTGCTGTTCGCAGGCGAGCAGTTGCACTGGACTAGCGGATCGGACTTGCACATGACAGCCGGCGCCAGCTTCTCCAGCGTCGCCGCCAATGCCGCTACCCTGTTCTCGCGCGAAGGCGGCATCAAGGCCATCGCCGGAAATGGCGACGTTTCGCTGCAAGCCAATACGGGCGAGCTCGAAATCCTTGCCGACAAAGAGGTAGTGGTCTTATCCGTCAACGACGGCATCGAGATCAAGGCCAACAAGAAGATCGTCCTGCATGCCGGCCAATCCTCGATCACGCTGGAAGGCGGCGACATCACTTTCGCCTGCCCTGGCAACTTTACGGTCAAGGCGGCAAAGCACGATTTCCAGGGCGGAGCATCCAAGGCTGCTAACCTGAAAAATCTTCCGGGTGAACTGAGCGAAGAGGCGAAGCACTGGATTGCATTGAACTACATCGACCCAGAGTTTGCAGAAGGAATTGCCGATGTCGATTACGAAATTCATTTCGATGGCGCATCGATGCTCACAGGAACGCTCGATCAAGGCGGCAAAGCTCATCACGAGAACGTCAAAAATAAACCAGTAAAAAAAGTTGTGTACAAACCGCGGACGCCTATCGAAGAGAAGCCATACGAGCCTCTCGAAAAGATCCTTGGCTAAGCGCAGTCGTCGTTAAGGAACAACTGAATGGCAGAAATTAACACTACGCAGATGCGCGATGCGTTGGCGTGGGCAACCGGAGATGAAGTCAAGTCCCAAGATCCCAGCACGAATCCGTTCGTATGGTTCTGGGAAGCGATCGAAGGAGATTTCAACGAGAACCGTTCGACAGCACAGATCATGGTCGATGCAGGTATATCGATGATTCCCCTTGTCGACCAAGTATGCGACATACGGGATTTGATCGCAAACTGTAAGAAACTAACCCACGACTATAAGGATACTTGGGCGTGGGTCGCATTAGTGCTGACTTTAATCGGGTTGTTTCCGACACTTGGTTCGCTCGTCAAAGGCACACTCAAGATCTTCTTTGGGTTTATTCGCCGCTCTGGCGGCAAACAGGTTTTCGAGGCAATCGATGCCGCAATGAACTGGGTGATCAGCTTCCTGAGACGGAAAGACGTGCAGAAATATCTCAAGTCACACAAGATCGATCAGATCTTCCTCTGGTTGGCCATGAAGATCAAAGCCGTAGGTGGAAAGATTAATACTGGTGCCCTACTTGCAGCATTTGACAAAGGGATTAGCGTTCTGGAAGGGCTAGTCAATAAGGTTAAGTACGTCCCGTCGATTGGTGGCAAAGCCAAGAGCACATTAGAAGACGTCAAAAGAATTCGCCTGCTAGCAAACGACTACATCGGCAAAGCAATCAAGCCAGTGCAAGACATTATCGACGCCGTGGTACTGCGCCTGGAGCGTGAGGCACTGCAATCAAATCACGGGATAGTCAACGTAGCTAACATCCACTATCGAGGTCCGCTCCCGGAAGCCGCAGCCGTCGCATTGATGCGAAAACGCGGTGCGCCATGGTTAAGCGAAACAGGGGACAAGGTCATAACACAGGCCGTCCCGAAACGATATCGCGCAGCAGTGGATAAAGCCTCGAGTAAGGTTGATGCTGCAGGCAACCCTCGGCCAGAGAAAGACATCTTTCCATACCTTTCCGATCAATCGATAAGGTCGTTTCATACGCTGGAAGCGCACGTCATTCGTGGTCCCGCAAGGCTGTATCGAATACTTGCACCGAATAGCCGTGCCATGAGCGATTGTTGGGTGACCAAAGAAGTATTCGATAAGCTCCAGGCCGACTCAAACCCAAAGAACGCCTGGCGGCGCTTCTTGGCGGTGTGGCCCGATTGGAATGTCAACGGCCAGTTTGTGATTTACGATATCAAAGCGGGGGAATCGCTCAATACTTGGCGGGGAAAGGCATCTAGCCAGTTCAAGGATAACCTTCCCGGAAAACACCTTGAGGGAGGCTATGAGCAAATCGTTTTCAATGTTGAACGAGGGAACGGAAAAAACGATTCAGTTTTGTACTATCCTGTGCAAGGGCGCAATGGTAAGAATCCAAAGCTTGGCAGGCCTTTGACACAAGATGAAGTGAATGCCGCTACAAAAAACATGAATCAAATGCAGAAGCAGGCGTTCTTCGACAAACATCTATCGATACGCCAGAACATCAATCATCCGAATATTTCCGGACCATTCGAAACCGGCTGGGGTTATACCGAGTTCGATGGCGCGGGAATGGCCTCTAAGATCGGGCTCCCGGCATTGCCTGGCCAAGTAACTAATTGATGAATCAACTACCTTAAGATGCGATCTATGCTCACGTCATCTCTTTCGCCTTGGCACGCGCGCCAAGCGGCCATGCTGTACAAATACACTTCAATGGAACACTTGAAAAGACTCCACGCAGTCGTCACCCAGGCGATTGATGGTGTGATAGATCCTCTGCTTGAGACCGCGAACGCACAGGATCGCGATCAGTTGCTCGTAAACCAGCAGTGGGGAACTCGCAACACGTCCCAGAATTGGGCGGACAATGCTTGGCCCATGCTAAAGGATCTTCAGGCTTCCATCGCAAAAGATATCGCGATGCGCGCGTTCGGCAAATACAAGATGACCGCGACCGACGAAAAACTACGGGGAATTGAGCAGTTCTCGATGCAGTGGCTGACCGCCGAGGAAGAACGACAATACAATCAGGTAGTCGCCTTGATTAACGGGCTCGCATCAAAGATTGATGATACGTTCAGCCCTGAGCCTCTACCTCGCTGGGATGATTTTGGCTTTGCCTACTGCTTCCCGCAGTTCAAAGCCGAATCGCCACAGATTCCGAGATTCCGAATCCGTTACGATATTGCTGGCGAAACTGGTAAGGTGCCATCACGCACAGGCGTCTATATTGCTGCCAACATGCCGGAAGCCGCACTGCAATTCGCGGTTTCTGGAAATGATGGATTCAAGTTGAAAGAAGCAAGTATCTTCAGTGAGATCGGCTGGGACGCGTTAAATTGGGTCGGTCGAGATAAGCTTTGGTTCGATGACGTGGCGATGCTTGATTTCGCGACCAAATCCAAGCATGCGGCGCTGTTTGCAAACTGGATTCGTATCCCTGGCGGCGCCGTTGACGCAGAGTTGGCCCCATCGGCCGTGTCGCAGCTTTCCTTTACGACCAGACCTGCCCTTTGGCATTTTGTAGAAGAGATCCCTGATGAATTCGAGGAAGTAGACCTTCCTTCTCAAGTTGCCGATGTGACTCAACAAACGCTGCGGCAAGCAGGCGGCGAGACGTGCAAAGTAGCCGGCTTCTATTTCTCACCAGCGCTAGAAAAGTCGAGGCGCTACTTCCGTGCTGGTGAACCATTGCCGAAATTCGAAGGGCAATACGGCGAAACGATCTGGCAGTGGGATAACGACCAGGCGCGATAACCGTGCTATCTGCACTCATTCCCAAGATGAACGTGGCTGACGTCGAAGTTGTCTATTTGCTCGATCGCTATTCGTCTGCTGAGTATTTTTCTGAATTGCTGAATACGTGGCGTGACTTCGTCGCCCACAACGAAGGTTCATTGGCACGATATGCGGCGAACTTGCCACCGGACTTTCGGTAATCAAGGCGACGCCCTTAAAGTTTCGCGCTACAAGGACGAAGGTAACGCCAACACCTTCACGCTGAATGGAAAAAAGATGGAACAGCGCATTCACGCATACTACATCCCTGCGACATACGCAGAGTACGCCAAGGCGCAAGGGGAACTTGCCGTTCTCGATATCGATGAAACGAATAAAAATTTGCTGAACATTAAAGTCGCTGCGTCGAACAACGAAAGCACACGCTAAACATGAATCTAGTAACTGCAATCTCGATCTCACTGCTGGCCGCTGTACCCCGCGTATCCCTTGCTGAATCGCCCGACGGACTGCAATTATTAATCCTTGGTACGGACCGCTCAAGGGGCGCGCAGCAAAAGGTAGCTCAATACTTGGACGAGTATCAAAATTCGGTCGGCAATTTTGATTGCGACGACTATACGCTGAACATAGCCAGCACGGTGCAGGAGCCAGTCGCTACGATTTCTTCTGACAAGGCGATGGCCAGCATCTCCGATAAGAAGCAACGGCTTGCCTTTTCCAAGACGCTGTCGAAATACCGTGACCAACAGCACAAGCGCGGCTTCGACGGTGCACTGCTCTATGATGTCCACCACGGCACGTTGAAATTATATGGAATCTCAGCATGGACGAAGGAAAAGATTCATCGCACCGAAATCGGCTCTCACGATTGGAACAACAAAGACAAGTTCAGGTTGGCGATGTGCCGCGCCTTGGCAGAAATGCCCGTTCTTCAGTCACCTTAGACTGACCGATCATGAAAATCGATAAGACCATCATTTGCCTCCTACTCTGCCTCAATTCCCTTAGCGGATTTTCGGTGGAATCCGCGAAGCAAGCAAAGCAAACCATTTCATCGGGCCATCAGTGTACGAGCGATCCCTGCGCAAACACACCGACGGGCGAAGACCCATCCGAGATGGCGGAACGGGAGGGGCGCGCGCGCTCTGATCAGATCCGCCAGAGCCCTGAAGATTCGCTGCGCTGGAAGCGTATCAGACTTTATTCCGACTCGACAAAGCCCGAACGGCTGCAAATGATTGCGCACTACCAGAGCAGGATCTTGATGGTCCTCGATCCGAAGTCGGGCAACTTATCTTTTCGGAGTTCGGCGGGCGTTCACACCTTTAACGTCGCTATGCAAGACAAGGCCGCTAACAATCTATGCCCTGCTTATAACATCCAGGTCATCAACGCATCAAGCATCCACGCTGTGGTCAGGAAGACCTGCCCGAAATTCGAATACAAGCCAGGGCAAGCCTACAAATCGTATGAATACTATTTGTACGACCGCCAGACCGCCACAATGCGCGAGATCTGGTCGGCCTCCGCTATAGAGAACCTGAGCCTCCTGCGAAGCCCGACTCCCGAACCAAGCGTGAGCATCAATTCAGACGGCTACACGTTTCAATGGAAAGGCGACGTCGCATCCGGTGGCACTTTGATGCCCTACAACTTCAACAACCTGTACACCCGCCAGCGCAACAAGAGCGGAAAGCTGGAACTGGTTTGCAGGGATATGACTGCCGGTAAGCATGGCGAAGTCGAATCCGGTCTATGTGAAGGTGGAAAACTGTCTCTCGTGCAATGATCTAATCGGATAGCCCCTGCCGTTCATCCGAAGCCGCAAGACAGATCCTGTTGTTACCCTAACCGCAAAGCGGCCTTTGCGAGGGCCGAATTCTGCCACCGGTTGAAAAATGAATTTCGATACAACTCGAATGACCAAGATGGCATTGAGTGCTAAGTACTTTGTCGGTCCGTTGCTGCTCCTCAGCCAAATCGCCCACGCGAGCGAGCTGGCTCATTCGGCCATTACGCATGCCGATATCGAACGGCTCAAATTTATCACTGCCGGCAACGTCGTTCTCGGCAAACGAGTACTCGACTCTCTCGGTGAACATATCCTGGTATTGACCGAGAAATGGATCAGGTCGGCTAACGGACGAATCGAGCGCATCGAACTGGCTGCTGCTTATTACGACCGAGCCGGCGGCAAATGGATTGCTAACTGGGTCATCAGGGATGGAGTGCACTGTCCAGGACTCGACAGCGCTGCATCGTTCTTCCCGCATGCGACGAAAATCACCGATCTGGATGGAGACGGCCGCGCAGAAGTCACAGTCGCTTACAAGACGTTTTGCGGAGGAGGCATTGATCCCTCCACCGTAAAAGTGATTCTGCGTCAGGGAAAGCAAAAGTTCGCCATTCGTGGCGAGTCCTTGATCAAGTTCAAGGGCCAGGAACCAATGGGCGGAACCTACAATGCCGACAAGGCGCTGTTAGCGACCGACAACGAGGAATTCAGGCGGCATATGGAAAAAGTCTGGCAACAGGTGTACGTCGAACGGAACGATGGCTAGGCTGAACGATATGGGCACTCTTGTTGGACTCGCATTCGCAATACTATTGCTGGCAGCATCGATATTCCTGAGCCACGTACGTGAGAAAAGGCGGAGTCTGAACTTGCGATGAAATTTGGTCCGGATAACCGATTTGTAGGAAAAAATCTTCAGGAGATCATCGACTGTGCCGGCCCATCTACCTCCTTCGGATGCATGGACCATAGAACAGCGGTCGCACAATGGAACCGCGGAAAATTGATCGCAGAGGCGTGGTTGGGAAATGAGATATGCGTGGCGATCGAAACGCGCAGCACAAGGAAATCATGAAGCATTCAATCTCGTTGATAGCATTCAGCATTTGCGCCGCCGCATCCGCACAGGGAATTGTACCCACCGTCGAAGGCGAATATCACCTCACCTCGTCCACCATGGCGCCCGTGGGCAACTGGATCTACAGCAAAGCCCATCTCTCGATCAGGAAGCTGGACGATCGGCATGTGGTGATCCTGTTCGCATGTGAATGGAAGCGGTTTCCGAAAGACGCGTGCGATGACTATTACTTCGCGCAGTGGCGTAACGGCGGACTATACATGCAAGACATGAATACTGATCTCATGCGTATGTACTTCGACCCGGCTTCCCGCACGCTCACAATGATCAGGCGTGGCGTTGACGATAAAGGGAGTGTGCGGCGAGACGTATTCTCGCCCGCCAACGGCGCGCCTGCCGATGCGACGCTGGCGCGGCGACTAAAGCGCGCGGAAAAGGGCTACGTTCATCCGGAAAACCTGCGGGTGTTCGGGCCTTATGCAAAATGGAAGTACGAGAACAACCGCATCGAGTTCCAGAACACTACACCTTGATGTAGATCTTCCGCTTGTCCAGCCAGTAACCGACCAGCCAGCAGGCGAGCGTGAACAGGACGGCGAATGCCAATGATGCGGCTTCTGGGCTGCCAATCGGCTGGAGTGCTGCTGCCATTGGTGCGTAGGTGTCCGACTTGTTCAGCGCGACAACAACGATTTGCGAGAGCATGTAGATGAACAGCGTGTTCTTGCCGAACACTTCAAAGAAGTAGCACCAGCGGCGCGCTCCGCGCACCTCGATGATCCACGCCAGCAGCGCAAGGGCGATCAGTGCGGTGCCGGTGGAAATCATCACATAACTGCCGGTCCATAGTTTCTTATTGATTGGCAGCAGCGGCGCCCAGCATAGGGCCAGCACGGTGAGCGCAGCACCGCTGGCGGCGATTATGCCGAGCGTGCGCGCGGTGGCGCCATTGTCGCGCAGGTAGCGGCCAGCGAAATAACCGGCGATCACGTTCACCGTGGCGGGCAAAGTGCCGAGCATGCCCTCGGGATCGAACGGGATGCCTTCGCCTTTGTACAGGTGGGCGGGGCCGAACAGCCATAGATCAATGGCGCGGCCTGCGTTGCCTTCCAGTGTGTAATCGCCGAAGAGAGCCATCACCAGCCAGTGGCCCAGGAGCGCAATGGCGCTGAAAATGAGCGCGCCCCGTTCGCCGAAATAGTGCAGTACCAGCGCGGCAATGCCGAAACAAAGACCGATGCGCTGCAATACCCCGGGCAGGCGAACATCGCTCATAGGGCTGCCCACCTTGGCCAGGACGGCGAGCAGCAAACCAAGCGCAATAATGGTCGCGCTGCGCTTGGCGATCTTAGCAAGCAATGCCGCGTCGCCCGTGCCTTTGTGGCGTGGCAGTGTGAAGGCCAATGCGTTGCCGACGACGAACAGGAAGCTGGGGAAGACCCAGTCGGTCGGCGTGAAACCATGCCATGGCGCGTGCAATAGCGGCGCATAGACGTGGCTCCAGCTTCCCGGCGTGTTCACGATGATCATCAGCGCGACCGTCAGGCCGCGCAGGACATCCAGCGACTGGTAGCGGCCAGTGCCAGCCGTCATCGGCCCGCCCCGCCCTGCAATGCCGGCGTGGAGGCCATCGCCGGGGCGCCTGGCGCGGTGCCACCGGCGCTAGTTGCCGTGGCCGTCGTGCAGGTGGCGGTGGGCGTCGCAGCGATGGCAGTCGCGGCGGCGGTGTCGCCAGCGGCGGCCGAGGCGGCGGTAGCTGCAGTGGCGGCGGTCGCGACGTTGACCGCGGCGGCGGTGGGGATCATCGCGCGGTGGTAGGCTGCGGGCGCAACGTCGGGCATGGTGCTGCAATTGCCGTCCGCGCCGGCGACTGGCTGGCTGCATGGCTTGTCGCGGTCGAGCGACCAGAAATGCAGCCCGGCCAGGCCGAGTCGATGCACGGCGGCGGCGGTTAGCCGCGCGTCTTCCAGCGTGTAGACGTTTTCCACGACGTCATTAACGCCGATCATCGGCGTCAGCGCGATTTGCGACAGCGGCACCCTGTACTTGCTTTCGACATTGCGCGCTGCCTGGATGGCGGAGGCGCCCATATCGCAGACGCTGCCGCGCAGCACGCACGCCTGCTTACTGGCGGGGCCGTAATCCATCACCATCAGGTTCAACACGAAGTCGCGCACGCCGTGGCGGCGCAGGGCTGCCAGCACGGTTTCGCCGGTCTTGTTCAGGCTATGGTTGCTGCCGTCGGAGGCGGCGTGGGTCGCCACGGTGAAGCTGTAGCGCAGCTTGGGGTATTTTCGCTGCACGTGGCGCACGCGCTTGATCAGGGACTCGATCTGCGCCGGGCTTTGCTCCGCTTCGATGTCGAAGTCGAAACCTACCAACCGTGGCGACATATAGCGCGCCACAAAGCGCTCCATGCCGGTATCGCTGCCACAGGTGAAGACGCCACCCTGCCCGCCCGTCGAGATGATGTAGTCGTTTGCCGCATTGGCGACGTTGGCGTCAGCAACCGCCTGGCCCGGCACCTTGCCAGGCCAGACTTCTTCGCCGCACTCGCCGTTGGCGAATGCCCAGCTCAGCGCGGTGCCTGCTGCCAGCGGTGCGCCATCGGGCGCTATGGCGCTGGCGCGCGGCACCGTGCCGGCCGGCGCCAGCCCGAAGAATTGGTAAGGGCCAAATGCCACGCGCGGCGCGGCATCGGCGGCGCCCGACGCGAAAGCGGCGGTGGCAGCGGCCAGAGCCGCCAGGATCGATCGTTTCATGCTTCATTCCCCTCAGTGGCCAGCGCCAGCACCGAAGCCTTGTCCAGGCCCGGCGCGGCAGGCGCACTCCACCAATAATTGACCATCACATTCAGCACCCCGATCGATTCCACGTGGTGCCACCAAAATGAGGGAAGGTACAGCGCATCGCCCGGCTCCAGCTCGACCACGATGGCGTGCTTCTGCGCTTCGCGGAAGCGCGGGTAGCGTTCGAAGTCCGGCGCGCGGAAATCCACCAGGCTGATGGGCGTCGGCGTGGGGGCGAAGTCCAGGGGCCCGATGTACAGGTTGGCCGCCTGACCGGGCGGGAACAGCGTAAACCGCCGCCGCCCGCTCACCACACACGCCAGGTTATGCGACTCGTCGAAATGCGCCGGCGTCACGACCTCATTGCCCAGCCAGAGCCGGGGCCGCGCCATGGCGTCCAGCAATGGCTGCGGATTCGCCGCGGCGAAGCCAGGCAGGCATTCATCCAGCAGCGCGCTTTGCATCGCCACCGCTGGTGCGCGCTCGAACTGCGAATAGCGCGCCACCTGTTCGATCACCTGCGACACCGTGCGTTTGCTGCGGGCGAAGTTGAAGCCTTTCATGTCCGGCGTATAGAACAGGCGCCCACGCGCTTCCGGCGGCATCATCACCGCATCGCAGACGCCGCCGCGGTCGAACTGCATCAGGTAGCCGCACAGCGCTTCTGGCCCCTGCCGCGAGGCGCGCACGGCGGCCCAGTCGCGCACCAGGCCGCGCAGGACTGCCGGCTGCTGCCGGGCCACCACCTCTTGCTGAAAGCGCACTGCATCCATCCGACATACCCCCTCATAAAAAAACCCCGCCGCAGCGGGGTTCCGGTCTTGCATCAAGCGATCAATACTTGAAGCGCAGGCCCGCGTAGTACTGCACGCCGTTGGCGTAGAAGCGCGCCGGCTGGTCTTTATTGTAGACGTAGTTCTTCAGGATCGGATCGTTCAGGTTCTGGCCGCTCAGGGTGAAGGTCAGGTTCTTCGTGATCGAATAGTTGAAGGACGCCGACAGGGTGCCGATGGAATCCATGTACAGCGGCGTGCCACGGTCCTGGGCTGCCAGGAAAGACGAACGCCACGCATAGCTCACACGCACGTTGAACTTGTCGTTCTCATAGAACGCGCCGATGTTCGCAGTAGTCTTCGACGCGCCCAGCATGTCGCAGGGGTCGGCCGAAGTGGAAGTCTGCGTGTTCGGGCAGGTGCCGAACTTCTGCTTGGAGTCCGCCAGCGTCACGTTGGCGTCCCAGCCGAAGCCCGAACCCAGCGGCATCTGCAGGTTGAATTCCACGCCCTTCACGTCCGCATCGACATTGGTTGGCGAGGTGATCACGTATTCCGCGAATACCGGCTTGCCGCTCTGCTGCGAAGCACGACTGTCGATGAAGGTACCGCGGCTGGTGCCATAGCCCACGTAGTCCTTCAGGCCCATGTAGAAGATGCCGACGGAAGCCAGGGCGCGCGGTGCGAAGTACCACTGCAGGGTTGCGTCCAGGTTGTTCGACTTCGTTGGCTTCAGTGCCGCGTTGCCGCCGTTGCCGGTATGGGTTTCGTCGGTCAGCGATACGGTGCCGCCCAGCGCGCCGAAATCAGGGCGGGTCATGGTGCGGGAAATACCGAAGCGCGCCACCACATCCTTGCTTACGTCAACACGCAGGTTGGCGCTTGGCAGGACTTCCGTGCCATTGTTTTCGATGCGGGTCTGCTGCACGAAACCACCCCATGGGAAGGCCGGCAGGTTCTGGCCAGGCAGCTGGTTCTGCAGGATCTGGTAACCGTTCGACTCGCCTTCGGTACGTACCACGCGCACGCCCGCATTGCCGCTCCACATATCGCCTTCGAATTCACCCATGGCGTAGATGGCCTTGGTTTTTTCTTCCAGGTTGAACATATCCGGGTAATAGGTGCGCTCGATGCTGCGGTTCGAGTGCACATTGCCCCACTCCTGCAGGATGGAGCGGTCGATCTGCCAGACGTTACGCGGGAAGTCGCCACCCAGGTCCTTGCCGAAGTCGCCCGGATAGGTGGTGCCGTTCCATGCCGGGTTGGTGTTGGCGGTTCCCGGTTCGGTGTTGGACCAGTTGGGGCCTTGTGCCACGGCGAAGTTGCTGCGTTTGTGCTTGGTGCCGCGCAGGCCGAACTTGATCTCACGCAGCGGGCCGGCTTCCAGCTTGAAGGCGGCGTCCAGCTGGCCATAGGTTTCCTCGTCGTCGGTGGTGGCCGGGCTGTAGCCGAACACCCAGTCCAGGATGGTGCCGGTAAACTTGGAAGTGTCGATGCTTGGGAACTTCACGGTGGCAGGCGAACCCAGGCCGTTCAGCTGGTAGCTCACGCCCGAGTTGTTGACGTCGCCTTCGTACACGCCTTGCGATGGGGTCTCGCCGCTGCCCTTGGTCTTGCCGATGGAGCCGCTGATGGTCCAGTCGTTATTCGGACGCCATTTGGCGGCGATGTCGCCGAACTCAGTCTTGGCGAAGGCGCCTTCGCGCACGATGTCGTCGACGATACCGTAACGCAGCGGGGCCGCCGCAGTGCCCTTGTTCGGGAACACGACGGAAGTCAGGGTACCGTTGCGAACCGTGTAGGACTCGGGGATGACGTTGCCGCCGATGGCGCCATTGGCCGCCATGTCGGTCATGTAGTTACGGTTGTAGTTCGAGGCTTCCAGCTTGGAGTTGAAGTAGCTGGCTTCCAGCGAGAAGTCGCGGCTTGGCTTGACCTGGACGCTGACCATGCCGCCCTTGCGCTCGCGCTCCTGCTCGAACAGCGAAGAGCCGATCAGGCGCGGGTACCAGACGTTGGCCAGGTCCGGCTTGGCTTTGGCCAGGTCGCTGGTCGGGGAGATCTGGGTCCACTGCAGCAGTTCCTGGCCGTCGCGGCGCAGGCTGCGCTTCTCGGAGAACAGTTGCACCAGGGCGCCCAGGGTGCCGGTCTCGTTCTTCCAGTTAGCCAGTACGGAAATTTGCGGGTCGGTCTTGCCGGCCAGCGTGGAGTGCACGGCCTGCACGGTACCTTCCAGCACCAGCGGCTCCTTGAAGTCCAGCGGCTTGCGGGTGATCACGTCCACGGTACCGGCTGCGCCGCCTTCCACCAGGTCGGCGGTCGGCGATTTGCGCACCACGACCTGGCCCACGATCTCGGAAGGCAGCAGCGAGTAGGAAGCAGTACGGCCCACGGCGCCGCCCACCTGGTCCAGCACGAACCAGTCGCCCGACGACAGGGAGTGGCCGTTGATGGTGGTCTGGGTCAGCGAAGGTGCGGTGCCGCGCAGGCTGACACGGTCGTTCTCGTCGAAGCCGCCGGAGCCGGCGGCCGAGGTGGAGATGTTCACGCCGGGCAGGCGCTGCAGCGAGTCGGCCACGTTCTTGTCCGGCATCTTGCCGACGTCTTCGGCGGTGATCACTTCCACGTTGGCGGCGGCATTGCGCTTCACCGACAGCGACTGCTGCAGCGAACCGCGGATACCGGTAACGACCACCACGTTTTCGCCTTCCTTGGCTTCCTGCTGCTGCGCGAAGGCCGGTGCTGCCAGGCCCAGTGCCAGCACGGCGGTCGCGGTGGCGATCGGCGTCAGGACGGTGAGGTTGCGCGGTTTGACTGCTTCCTGATTGTGTTTCATTTACTCCCCCAATGGTGTGGATCCCGTGGATCCGGTCTCAACTTAAAAATCTACTCCACTACAAAACCAATCGAGCGCCAATATACCCCGTTTGAATACCAGAACACTACCAATTTTCATATTTTTTTCACATGTTGTACTGAAAAGACATACCACTTTGTCCAGAAAACGGCATTGTTAGCGCTATCTCATGGGGAAGCGTGATTCGGCTCAATGCATACCTCTGGTCAGAAGGTCTTTTTTTGGTATTATCGGCCGCACCACAAAGGGAGACCACATGGCAACGCTCGCGCAAATCATGGAAGACCTGGTGCAGACCAGTAGCCAGCCGCTTTATCAGCTGTTGCAGCGGGCCTTGCGCGAGGCGATCAACCTCCAGGTCTTCGGTCCGGAGGAAGCCCTGCCGGCGGAACGCCAGCTGGCAGCGGACTTGAACATCTCCCGCATCACGGTGCGCAAGGCCATCGATGGCCTGGTGGAAGAAGGCTTGCTGGTGCGCCGGCCGGGGTCGGGCAATTTCATCAACACCCGGATCGAGAAGAATTTCGCCAAGCTGACGTCCTTTTCGGAGGACATGCGCTCGCGCGGGCGGACGCCGCGCAGCGTGTGGCTGAAGAAGGCCGAGGGCACGGTCACGCCGGAAGAGGCCTTGCGTTTGCGGCTTAGCCCCGGCGCGCCGGTGTACCGTTATCACCGGATCCGCTTTGCGGACGATGTGCCGATGTGCGTGGAATACGCGACCATCGTGGCCGATGCCCTGCCTGCGCTGGAGGCGGTGGATGTGTCGATGTATGAAGCGCTGGAAGCGGCGGGACATCGTCCAGTACGGGCGCTCCAGCGTTTGTCGGCCTTGCTGCTGACCGGCGAACAGGCCAGGCTGCTGCAGGCGAAGGAAGGCGACGCCGGCCTGGCCGTCGAACGCCTTGGCTTTCTGCGCGACGGCCGCGCCGTGGAATTCTGCCGCTCGATCTTCCGTGGCGACATGTACGACTTTGTCGCCGAACTATCTACGCCCTGATTATCTCAATCCAGCCTGGTGACGCGCAGTTCCAGTTCCGATGTAAGGGCGGTGCTGGCAGCCAATGGCTGGTCGCAAAATGCCAGGCATAAGCTGCGGTGCGTAGACGGCAGGGACGGCATCTCATCAAGCACCTGCCAAGCCTGCACCTTAACCAGAATCACCTTGCCAGTGTTTGCGCCGATCGCACAAAACTCCCCGTCCTTGCTCCAGCTGATTGTGCGCGCACCACCGGCTGGAAACTCCGTGACCCGGCGCCCATATGCCGCATCCCAAACCGTCACCTGGCTTTGTGGCCCGGCACTGAGAATGAATTTTCCATCCGGCGACCACGACAGAAGCGACGCCTCCTGAGGGGTTTCTGCGAAAAAGGATGGTTCGCCGTCCGTCCAGACCTGGATGGTATGGTCGTCCGAAGAGGTGGCGAATCTGCGTCCCGAAGGCTCCCAGGCCACAGCGAGTACACTGCCCCGATGTCCTCGGCGCCTGATCACCTTCCCCGTATCCCGGTTCCAGATCACGACCACGCTTCCTGAGCATGAAACGATACGATTGTCGATTGGTGACCACGCAACACAACGAATCGGCTCGTCATGTTGTTCCGCCAGTACCGGCTCGTCAACGAGTCCGGTCTCGGCCCTGAGCACTCGAACCACCCGGTCATCGCCACCCAGCACCAGGCATGCCCCTTCCGGCGACCATGCGATGCAACGTATATATTCGTCCAGCCCTTCGCGCCGCCTTTCGACAATCCTCTCTTCTTTGCCATCCGACGTCGCGACGATCACTTCAGACGTTCCTTCATATGACCACATATGCGTTCCGGTCGAAAGCTCCGTCAGCATAACGTGCCGCCCGATGCTGCCCGCAGCCAGGTATCGTCCGTCCGGCGACAGTGCAGCGCATCGGAACTGAAGCAAATGAGGACGAAGTTCCTTGAAACCGTCATTGCTGTAGGTCCTGATCGACTGGTCGGTCGATCCGGATGCGATCGCTCCGTTTGAAGACCATGCGACTGCCCTCACCGAACCCAGGTGGCTAGGCTTTCTCTTTTCCGGCGTCGACCAGAATGCAAGGGAATCGAGGAGGTTTTGCTGGAGGCTGCGCCGAACAAGATCCGCGATATCAATATGTGTGACTGTCCTGTCCGAGGATCCGACAACCACTTCTTGCCCGTCCGGTGCCCACGCCAATGACAGGATCGAGTCACGGCACACACGCTTGGCACGGATGACCTTCCAGGTAAGCGTATCGATCAGGATGAACTGCCCTGATATCAGGCCGGCCGCAATGTAGGCGGCTGGCGATGGCGAGCACGCGACGCACAACACTTGCGCACGCTCGCGCTCGCGCGGAGCGACTGTTCCAGCAATATCAATTTCGGAAATCAGTTCGCCGCCGCGAACGTCCCAGATCCTGATGCGGCCATCCGTCGCTGCAGTTGCAAACCACTTGGCTCCTGGCGCAATTGCAATTCCCCTGATCCTGCCTTCATGCGCTGCGAATCGACGCACCTCCTTCTTTGCCCGATAGCTGAAAATCCGCACAGTCCCATTGGCATAACCGCAGATCAGTGTGTTCCCATCGTCGGCCCAGCCAAGCGATCTCGCCCAGTCATCCGAACCAGGCCATTCACACTCCAGCGCACCAGCCGGGAAACTCCAGACTTTCACCGCCCCATCTACCGAACAAGTGGCAAGACTCTTACCGTCGGGCGACCAGCAGACGCTTTTTACGGCATCCGCATGTGCTTCGATCGTCAACAGCAAATCGCTGGGATTTTCCCGCCATACGCGGACCGAACTGTCATCCGAGGCGGCCGCAAGGTACCGAGAACAAGGGCTCCAGGCCAAGGCGTTGATCTCATTCGGCTTCCAAACGCCGATATTTGCGAGGTAGCCCGCCTTCTGCGGCTCGTTGATCCGTTTCGGCGCTGCATTGCCTGAAGCAGCTGGCAGCAATTCGCGAACGAAGCGATGAATGGTGAGCAGTTGTAGTGCCGATTTGGACTTTGGCTTGCAGATCGATGCGTGATCCTCGTCCAGGGGAATGGGAATCACGCCCGGGATTCCCGGGTCGGCGGAACTCTCGTCGACAACTATGACAGGCCCCATCGGCAGTTTTTCGCAAAACACGAGAACGCGACAGCCGAAAGTGTGGAGATTGGTCCTGAACCAGATGTTCAACTCCCGCAGCCGGGAATCGTTCAATTCAAGGTCTTTGGCCGCCGCCGAGGGCCGAAGCGTGGACCAGAAGCTTAACCAGTTCGCCAAGCGGGAGCCACTGTTCGGCGTAGCGAGGAAAGCAATGCCCTTCGTTGCACGGCTGATCGCCAGCCATGCCGGTTGCTTGAATTCCTCGGCATGCCGCATCATTTGTTTTACGAGAAGGCCGCCAAGGCTATGGACTATAAAGATCAGCGGACGTTCGCCGATCCCATGCGCGGCAAGCAATGTCAGGACATTGGTGGCGCGGTCCGCCAGCGGCATGGCAGAACCAGTCCATTCGCTTTTGCTTGCCGGGTACCCAAGCGACCAGACGCCGACATGATTGAACTCGGCCGCCAACACTTCGGGCCAGAACAGGCCAGGTTGGCGCCATGTTTCGAGTGGATGCCCGTCCAGACCATGCACGAAGATCACGTCCGCCGCACGTTCCGCGGAGCAGCCTTGTATCGCAATCAATTCCGATGCACCACTCATGGGACGCCTCCACGCTCAGCGCTTCACCTTCGAGCTGTCGCTGGCGATCACCACCGAGAGCTTGGACGGGTCGATATGCTTGCGGAACGCCGCACTCACCTGCTCCGCCGTCAATGCCTTCAGCTTCGCCTCATGCTCCTTGCTCCACAAGAAGGTACGGTCCAGATAGCGGAAGTGCGACCACGCCCCCGCCACCACGTCATCCTTCGACCGGTTCTGCACGCGCTGCTGCATCAGCCCCGATTTCGCGCCTGCCACTTCGGCCGCCGTAAAGCCACTCTTCACAGCGCGCTCCAGTTCCTGCCGGATGGCCGCTTCCAGCTTGGCCATATTTTGCGGCGCCGCGATCGCCTCGATCGTGAAGCCGCCCGCATTGTCACGGTCGCCCGCGTCGAGCGACGAGCCGCCGCCGTAAGACAAGCCATCCTTCTGGCGGATACGGTCCATCAGGCGCGACTTCAGGCCGCCGTTGCCGAACACAAAGTTCGCCAGCTCCAGTGCGGGGTAGTCCGCATCATCCGTGCGCAGCGGGATATTCACGCGCGCCGCGAACATGCCATTCTCCTTGTCCGGCGTATCGATCGTCTTGCGCGTTGCAGGCTTCTCGACATGCTTGTCCAGCACCGGCGCATATGGCGCCTTGCTCTGCCAGCCGGCAAATTCCTCACCGGCCACCTTCAACAATTCGGCCTTGTCGAAGTCGCCCACCACCGACAGCTCGCCATGCGACGCGCCATAGAACTCGGCATGGTAAGCCTTCACGTCTTCCAGCTTCAGCGCCTTGACCGCGTCGATCTGTTCATCGAGCGTCATCACGCTGCGCGGATCGCCTTTCGGCCAGTGGTCGAAATACTCGGCCAGCGCACGGCCCGCCAACGCTTGCGGATCGTTGCGCGACGCATCCAGGCCGACGATCCACTGCTGCCGCATCTGCTCGAACTCCGCCTGCGGGAACGATGCCTCCTTCAACACATGCGCCACCAGGCGCAGCGCGGCGGAAAGGTGCTCGCGCGTGGTTTCAAAGTGGTACAGCGAACCGGACATCTTCAGCTTCGACATCGCATCGGCCAGTTGCGCGCGCGTGTACTTGCTGGTGCCGCGCGTCAGCATCTGGTCCGCCGCCGCCGCCGCCACCTGTTTGCCGAACTGGTTCTTCTCGTCGCCCCAATGCAGGCGCAGGTCGACCGCCACCGTCTCGCCGCGGTTCTTCTTCGGCAGCAGCGCCAGTTTCAGGCCGCCGAGCTCCCTTAGCTCGGTACGCGCCATGATGTTGTCCTGGCTCGGGTCGAAGTTCTCCGACGTCAGCGCGCTGGCCTTGCCCTTGTAGTCCTTGAGCACTTCGGCCGCCGTGGGCGCCGCCCCGATCTCGGCCCGCTGCGGCGCATCGTCAGGGATGAAGATGCCGACGGTGCGGTTATCGCGCCTCAGGTAACGTGCCGCCGCTTCCGCCACCTGTTTCGAGGTGATCGCGGCCAAGCCGTCGCGGCCCTGGAACAGCAGGCGCCAATCGCCCAGCGCGATATGCTCGCTCAACGCCACCCCCACCTGCTGCGGGTTGTTCAAAGCCTTCTCGATCGAATTGCTGTAATCGCGGCGGGTACGCTCCATCTCTTCATCGGTTGGCGGCGTCTTGGCAAAGGCTTCCACTGCCGTGATCAATTCATCGCGCACCGCCTCCACCGGCTGCCCCATCTTCACCACCGCGCCGAACACTTGCAGGCTCGGGGCAAACCCCGGCTGGCTGAAGGCGAACACTTGCGCCGCCTTGCCGCTTTCCACCAATTGCTTGTGCAGGCGGCCATTCGGCGTATCGCCCAGCACCTGGCCCGTGAAGGCCAGCGGGTCGGCATCGGGATGCAGGCCCGATGGGATCTTGTACCCCACCAGCACGATCTGCACGTCGCCCTTGCGCCGCACCGCGTATTGGCGTTCGCCATCCTGCGTCGGTTCCACCGTCCAGAATTGCGGCAGCTTGCGCTTGGGCTTGGGGATGGCACCGAAAGTCTTGCCGATCCAGGCCAGCGTTTGCGAAGGGTCGAACTTGCCGGCCACCAGCAGCACGGCATTGTCCGGCTGGTAGTAGGTGCGGTAGAAAGCTTGCAGGTTCTCGATCTTCACGTTCTCGATGTCGCTGCGGTTGCCGATGGTGGAACGGCCGTAGCTGTGCCAGTCGTACGCCACGCTTTCCAGGCGCTTGTACAGCACTTCGAACGGGCTGTTTTCGCCGCTCTCGTATTCGTTGCGCACCACGGTCATTTCCGAGTCCAGGTCCTTCTTCGCGATGAAGGATTTGGTCATGCGCTCGGCTTCCATGTCCAGCGCCCACTTCAGGTTTTCCGGGCTGGCCTGGAATACCTCGTAATAGTTGGTGCGGTCCAGCGAAGTGGTGCCGTTGAACTCCATGCCGCGCTCGGCGAACTGCTGCGGGATATTGCGGTGCTTTGGCGCCCCCTTGAACATCAGGTGTTCCAGCAAGTGCGCCATGCCGGTCTCGCCATAGTTTTCATGGCGCGAGCCGACCAGGTAAGTGACGTTGACGGTCACCGTCGGTTTCGACGCATCGGGGAACAGCAGGACTTTGAGGCCGTTGGGCAGGCGGTATTCGGTGATGCCTTCGACGGAAGGCCCTTTGACGACGCCTGCGGGAAGGGTTTGCGCGAATGCGGGAGAGATGGCCAGCAGCAGCGCTGCGGCATAGCGTATTTGCATAGTGTTCTGCTCTTGTTGGCAAAACCCTATGCTACGCCATTCAAGTCTTTTCGTCAGGTAGGAGACAGGCCTCGACCACCTGCAGCTTGTTATCCTTGGCGAACTCCTTGACGAAGTTGTAAGCCATCGGCTGGATCTCGCGCAAGCCCTCGTTGACCACTACGGCTTTGATGCCATTCACAACGGTCGGGGTGACGTAAGGCGAGAACTGCAAGTGGGCGTGACGCCCGCCGGAGCCTTCCGGGCGGAAGCACGCCAGCACACCGGCCAGGCGTTCCGCCCAATCGCTGGGGCGGAATTGCTTGCCGTCGGTCGTAAGCCCAAGAATGAAGAACTCGCTGGCCATATACCTGAAACCACTTTCTGTGAGGAACCCAAGTATTATATCTTATAGAAGACTTGAACGGGGCCCTGGGTTCAGGTCATTTTATCCGAGCCACACCGCCCCGGACAGCAAGAGCAGCAGCATCATCCACAGCAGCAGCGCGCGCCACACCAGGCCGACCGTGCTTTGCAGGGCACGCACGCCCGGTTCGTCGCCCGGCAGCTGGTCCACTTCCATGTCGCTGATATCGACGGTGGCCGCGTCGGACGGGATGATCTTGGCCGCGTTCTCGTTCGGGGTGCCCAGGCGCACACCCATCGCGCCGCCGCCGGCCGACAGGATGATGCCGATTGCTTCATCCTTCCAGCGGTGGGCGAAATTGCGCCAGGCGTATATCGCATCTTCGAAATTGCCGACCACGGCAAAGGCCACGGCGGTCAGGCGCGCCGGAATCCAGTCGATCCAGTAGAAAGCCTTGGCCGCGAAAACACCGAACGCTTCCTGGCGCATGTGCTCAGGTTCGTTCCAGGCGCGCGCCAGGTATTCGGACACCCGGTACAGGATGGCGCCGCACGGGCCCAATGGCATCAGGAACCAGAAGAACACGCCGAATACATTGCGGTGGGTGGTGACCAGCGCCTTCTCCACGGCGATGCGCGAAATCTCCGTCACTTCCATGCCCACGGTATCGATCTTGCACCATTCGGCCAGCAGCGCGCGCGCCTGGCTTTCATCGCCCGCGTTCAGCGCCAGCTGGATCGAGGTGAAGTAATGGCTGTAGTGGCGGAAACCCAGCGTGAGGTAGACGATCAGCACGTTCCAGGCAAACGCTGCCAGCACCAGGTTATAGCGCAGCAGCAGCCAGTACACCAGGCCGGCCGGCAGCGTCAGCGCGCCGATCATCAGGAACCAGCCCATGCGGCCATGGCTCGCATGCCCCGCGTTGAACCACTGCTCCATGCGCACGGCCAGGCTCTTGATTTCAGCCCAGATCGGGTTGTCCGCGCGCAGGGGCTTCAGTTGTTCAAACAGCAAGGCCACGAGAATGGAGAGAAAAGTCATCTAAATCCTTTGATTAGCAGTACCACAATGCCCGCTACGATAGCTTATGCGCGCAAGAAATGAAACAGGTTGCGCAGCATGCCCGCCGTTGCGCCCCAGATAAAATAATTCTGGTATGGCATGGCGTAGAAAGTGCGGCGCCCATTCGGCAATTCAGCCGCCAGGCGCAGGTGGTTGGCGCCATCCATCAGGAACTGGAATGGCACTTCGAAGATTTCCGCCACCTCGAACGGGTCGGCCTGCAATTCGAACGGCGGCGTGACAAGGCCCACCACCGGCGTCACCGCGTAGCCGGTGCCGGTGTAATACAGGGGCAGCGTGCCGATCACGTCGACGTGCCGGCGATCGAGGCCGATCTCTTCCTCGGTCTCGCGCAGCGCGGTGTCGACGGCATCGGCGTCGGTCGGCTCGGCGCGCCCGCCGGGAAAGGCGACCTGCCCCGCGTGGTCGTTCAGGTGGGCGGTGCGCATCGTCAGCAGCAGGTGGGCGCCATCGTCGCGCAGCACCAGCGGCACCAGCACCGAGGCCGGCGTCGGTTCGCCGCGGTGCAGTCCAAGCGGCGGTTCGGACGGTTCCGGCGTCCATTCCGGCGGCTCGGCAAAACGCCGGCGCAGCCAGTCCGGCGCCAGGCGTTCCAGCAGCACGGCGGCTTCGCCGGCAATCGCTTCGATCGGCAGTTGGGTCGGGTCGAAAGGAGTCTTGGGCATACGAGGCATTGTACCAACTGCGCCGGGGTCTGACCCTTTGGGTACGACCCAAGGGTCGGACACTCAAAAAAAAAGGACGCCCGAAGGCGTCCTTTCCGAATCCGATACCGGGGTATGGATTACTCGGCAGCTGCGGCCTTGCGGTTTGGCAGCTTTTCCTTGATACGTGCGGACTTGCCCGAACGCTCACGCAGGTAGTACAGCTTGGCGCGACGTACGTCACCACGACGCTTCACTTCGATCGAAGCGATCAGCGGGGAGTACAGCTGGAAGGTACGCTCAACGCCTTCGCCGGACGAGATCTTACGAACGATGAAGTTCGAGTTCAGGCCACGGTTACGACGAGCGATCACGACGCCTTCGTAAGCCTGGGCGCGCTTGCGGGTGCCTTCAACCACGTTCACGTTGACCACCACGGTGTCGCCAGGTGCGAACTCAGGGATGTTCTTGCCCAGGCGAGCGATTTCTTCTTGTTCCAGTTGCTGGATCAGGTTCATTGTAATGACTCCTATAACCATCTTGCCGGCGCTATCAAGGATGCCCGGTAGAGGATGGGGTTAAACACGGCAGGCAACATGCCTGCCACGGTACTACAACGGGTTTTTATAAACCCGCCAAAAACTTTTCATCCTTCTTCGAGAGCAGGCCGGCTTCGCGGGCCTTTGCCAGCAGGTCGGGACGCTTGCGCGCAGTCGCTTCCAGCATGCGCTCACGGCGCCACTTCTCGATCTCGGCGTGGTTGCCGCCCAACAGCACCGGGGGCACGGCCTCGCCTTCGTAAATCTCTGGCCGCGTATAGTGCGGCGAATCCAGCAAGCCGTTGACGAAGGAGTCTTCGACCGCCGACGCATCGGTATTCAGTACGCCGGGCAGCTGGCGCACCACGGCATCCATCAGGGCCATGGCAGGCAGCTCGCCGCCGGACAGCACGAAATCGCCGAGGCTGATTTCTTCATCCACGCAGCGGTCCAGCAAACGCTGGTCCACCGCTTCGTACCGGCCGCACAGGATCACGAGGCCGGGTTCCTGCTTCAGCTGCATCACGCGTTCGTGCGTCAGCTGTTTGCCTTGCGGCGACATGTACACCACGCGCGGCGCCGGCAGGCCGGACACGACCTGGCGCTGTTTCGCCGCCGCGATCGTCTGCTCCAGCGGCTTGGCCAGCATCACCATCCCGGGGCCGCCGCCATAAGGGCGGTCATCCACGGTGCGGTGGTTGTCGGTGGTGAAATCGCGCGGATTCCACAGCGACAGGCCCCAGCGCTTCTGCTCGAACGCGCGGCGGGTTACGCCGGACTGCGTCAGGGCAGCGAACATCTCGGGGAACAGCGTAATGACGTCGAATTGCATGTGCGGTTCCGGATTAGTAATCCAGGCCCCAGTCCACGATGATCTGCTTCGCGTCCTTGTCCACCTTGATAACGTACTGGCCTACAAACGGGATCAGGCGCTCCTGCGCCTTTCCTTCAGTCCCGTATTCGACGCGCAGGATGGACTGCGGCCCATTGCTCATCAAATCCGCGACCGTGCCAAGGCTTTCGCCCTGCTGGTTCACTACCGCCAGGCCGATCAGGTCGCCCCAGTAGTATTCATCCTCTTCCAACTGCGGGAAGTCGGCGCGCGACACGAAGACCGATGCGCCTTTCAGCGCTTCCGCTTCGTTGCGGTCCGTCATCCCGACAATCTGGGTGACGACATCGCCACCATGCAGCTTAGCCCGCTTGACTTCAACGTCATGCAGGCTTGGCTTGTCGAGCCACCAGGTGGTGGCATGCAGCAGCGCATCTGCTTCGGAGGAGAAGGGTCGGACACGGACCCCGCCAGTGATGCCATAGGCACCGGAAACAAAGCCAACCTGAACCAGGTCAGCCGGGGCTTGCGCCCCAGATGCGGTCTTGCTGCTCAAAGCTTATTTAGGCAGCTTTCTGGCCAGCGACCAGCTTGGCAACAGCTGGGGACAGCTGAGCGCCAACGCCTTGCCAGTAAGCCAGACGGTCAGCAGCAACGCGGAAGGTTTCTGCCTGGCCGGTAGCCATTGGGTTGAAGAAGCCGATACGCTCTACGAAACGGCCATCGCGACGATTGCGGGAATCGGTTGCAACGATGTTGTAGAAAGGACGCTTCTTGGCGCCACCACGAGCTAAACGAATAACGACCATAATAATTCCAAAAAAGTGTGCTGAGTCGGAAAAAGCCGCAAATTATAGCGCGCTTTAACTCCAACCGGCAAGATTAATCAAATTGGTGGGGAATTGGACAATCCGGGATTATCCCCTGAACTGGCCTCGGCGGCAACAGCTTTGTTGTGCGATACTGCCGGTTTTTCGGACTTTTCGGCAGCAAACATGTCTGTTTTACACAAGAACAAAACCTTCGCCACCCTGCTCGCCTTCGTGGGCGGCGGCATCGGCCTGCACCGCTTCTACCTGCGCGGCTTGGCCGACATCTGGGGCTGGCTGCACGCTGCCAGCCTGCTTGGCTGCGCCGCCGTCTTTGCGCTGTGGCCAAAGGCCGATCCCTATTTCCTGCTGCTGCCGCTGATCCTGTCGATCCTGGTTGGCTTCCTGGAAGCGCTGGTGCTTGGCCTGATGCCCGACGAGAAATGGGATGCCGCCTTCAACCCGGGCAGCGGCAAGCAATCCGACTCGCGCTGGCCGCTGGCCGTGGTGCTGGTCGCCACCCTGCTGTTCGGTGCCTTCGGCCTGATCGCCACCATCGCCCGCCTGTTCGACCTGCTCTACACCGGCGGCGTCTACGGCTGAGGCTTTAGCAACGTCTTGTCACAATTCTCCATTCCACCGGGAAACTGTTCGCCTATACTTTCAGTCACCACAACCGTTTTTGGAGAACACAATGAAAGTAGCTAAATTCCTCTTGCCAGCCATCCTGGCCGTAACGGTTAGCGGCGCTTACGCGCAACCGAAGAAGGCCATCTGCGCAGAATGCGGCACCGTGACCGCGGTCAAGATCGTTGAGAAGGACGGCGAAGGCGGCGCCACCGGCATGATCGCCGGCGGCGTGGCCGGTGCCTTGCTGGGCAACCAGGTCGGCGGCGGCAGCGGCAAGGCAATTGCCACCGTGGCAGGCGCCGCCGGCGGCGCTTACGCCGGCAAGACCATCGAAGGCAAGATGAACAAGGTCAAGGAGTGGCACGTGACCGTCAAGTACGAAACCGGCAAGACCGGCACCGTCACCCTGAAGGAAGATCCGCACCTGCGCAAGGGCGACAAGGTGAAGCGCGAGAACGGTCAGCTGGACCGCATCTAAGCGTCACGTCCTTCGCGACAGCAATAGTCCCATCCCCGCGCCGGCCAACAGGCCGGCGCAAGTCCGATTGAACATCCTCTTTCCGCGCGGCTGCGCAAACCAGCGCTGCATGCGCGCGCCCATCCATGCGTAGGCGGCCATCGCCACTACTTCCAGCAGCAGGAATAACACCCCCAGCACGAAGAACTGCGTTCCCACCGCACCGGCCGGGTCGACAAATTGCGGCAGGAAGGCAGTGAAAATCAGGATTGCCTTCGGATTGCCGGCGGCGACCAGGAATTCCTGCCGCGCCAGCTGCCACCAGCCGGCGGCCGCCGCGCTGCCGCTTCCCGCCGCATCGCCCGGCGCCGCGCGCCACAGCTGCCAGGCCAGGTAGAACAGGTAAATCGCGCCCGCCGTCTTGATCCCGTAGAACAGCAGCTCCGAGGTATGCAGCACCGCCGCCAGCCCGGCGGAGGCCAGCGCGATCATTCCCGCGAACGCCACCAGCCGGCCCGCGCCTGCCAGGCAGGAACGGCGGAATCCATAGCGCGTGGCATTGCTGACCGAAAGCAGGTTGTTCGGCCCGGGCGCCATGTTCAGCGCAAAACAGGCGGGCACGAACAGCATCAGGGTTGAGGAATCCATGGTCGGCTCCAGATGGAAATTTTAGTTAATATACAACGTGCCGCGCCGCCTGCCTGGCCGGTGCCCGAACTTGCAAGGAGACGCTGTGAAAGACAATACCACGCCCACCTTCCCGCCCCAGTGGCAGCCGCTGGTGGACAACGCCGCCAGCGCCTTGCGCGAACTGGCCGTCAATGAGGACGCCAAGGCGCGCTTCCTGGAAGATCCGCTGCTGCGCCCTTACATGGAGCGTGTCTCGCGGCGCTATATTGCCGGCAGCAGCGTGGCGGACGCTGTGCTGCGCGCCGCCATGATCAACCAGGACGGCCATCGCGCCTCGGCTGAATACATGGGCGAGAGCGTGCGCGATGAAGCATTCGCCAACGCCGAGACGGATGTCTTCCTGCAACTGGTGCAGGCCATCGGCGAGCAGCAGCTCGACTGCTCGGTTTCCTTCGACCTGTCGCACATTGGCTCGCTGGTCGATCCGGAGCTGGGCTACCACAATGCCCGCCGCATTGCGCGCGCGGCCGACGCGATCGGACAGGAAGTGATGATCTCGATGGAAGCGTCGGACCGCAGCAGCGGGATCTACGAAACCTATACGCGGCTGCACCAGCGCGACGGGCTGTCGAACGTCGGCATCACGGTGCCGGCCAAGCTGCACCGCACGGCAGTTGACTTGCCGGTATTGATGGGGCTTCCCGGCCGCATCCGCCTCGTCAAGGGCGCCATGTTCGAGCCGGTCGATATTGCCTATCCGCGTAACAGCCCGGAGCTGGCGTCCGCCTACCGCCGTTACGCTGCGCAGCTGCTGCGCAGCGGCCACAAATGCTCGATCGCCACGCACGACCGCGCGATCCAGAACGAGCTGTCGGCCATGATCCGTTCGGAAGGCATCGGCGCCGGGCCGTATGAGTTCGAGTCGCTGATCGGCCTGGGCGAACAGAATATCGCCGACCTGCGCGATGCCGGCTTCGCCACGCGCGAGTACGCGGTATTCGGCAAGGACCACTTCCTGTACGTCCTGAACCGCATTTCCGAGGAACCGGTGCGCGTCTACCAGGCCATCGTCGACGCGCTGGGTGACGGATGATGCGCCGCCTGCTGGCCGCGGCCGTGATGGCCGCAGCGTGGACCGCATTCGGCTGCGCACATGCGCAAACGGTCGCAATCACGCTGGATGACGGGCCGGACATCGGCAGCACGCCGCGCATGACGGCGCAAGAGCGCAACCAGGCCTTGCTCGCCGCTTTGGCCAGGCATCGCGTCCAGGCTGCCCTGTTTGTGACCTCCGGCTTTGGCGCGAATACGCCGGAAGGCTTCCGTCTGCTGGAGGCGTGGAGCAAGGCGGGCCATGCGATCGGCAACCATACCGTAACCCACCCGGACCTGCACAAGGTCGACATGGCCGCGTACCAGAAGGAAGTGCTCGATTGCGACCGCTTGATCGGCACCTTGCCCGGTTACCGCAAATGGCTGCGCTTTACCTATCTGCGCGAAGGCAACACGCCGGAAAAACGCGATGGCATGCGCAACTTCCTGCGCGAACAAGGCTACCGCAACGCCTACGTGAGCCTCGATACCAGCGACTGGCGCCTGAACGAGGAATTGGTGAAGCTGTTGAACGCCAATCCGGATGCCGATGTGGCGCCGATCCGTGCAGCTTACCTGGCGCACGTGCGGCAACGTGCCGAGGCTTACCGCGCCTTGTCGCGGCAATTGCAGGGGCGCGATATCGCGCAAGTCCTGCTGCTGCACCACAACCTGATCAATGCGCTATGGCTCGGCGATGTGATTGCCCAGTTCAAGGAAATGGGCTGGACCATCGTCAGTCCGCAGCAAGCCTTCGAGGATCCCGTTTACGCCCTGCTGCCGGAGCGCGCCGCGCCGGGCCAGAGCCTGTTGCTGTCGATGGGACGCACGCTCGGCCTGGGACGCTTTCCGGGCGGCGAACGGTTGATGGATGACGCAGACTTTGAAGTGGAGCAACTGCGCGCCACCGGTGCGCTGGCGCCGCAGACGCCCGCAGCGGCGGCAGCGGCTGCAAAAAATAGTCGTCCATTTTTCGGTTGTAGCGGTGGCGGGGGCGCCGATAAGCTTCCGCCATCAACCACTGCAAACGAGAAAACCATGTCGCCATTCTTTTCCCCCGCCCCGCTCCTGCTCGCCAATGCCTGGGATGTCCCGAGTGCGCTGGCAGCCGAGTCGGCGGGCTACCGTGCCATCGGCACTTCCAGCGCCGCCATCGCTGCCATGCTGGGCTACCAGGACGGCGAGCAGATGCCGTTCGAAGCACTGCTGTTGGTGGTGCGCCGCATCCGCGCCAGTACCGCCCTGCCCTTGAGCGTCGATATCGAGGCAGGATATGGCACGGACACTGCCGCCATCATCGGCAACGTGTCGCAGCTGGCCGAACTGGGCGTGGCCGGCATCAATATCGAAGACAGCCGCGTCCACGACGGGCGGCGCGAGCTGTTGCCCCCGGCGCACCTGGCGCAGCAGTTGCGCAGCCTGCGGGCCAGCTTCCCCGGCTTGTTCATGAACGCCCGCACCGATACCTTCCTGCTGGGGCATCCCGGCGCGTTGCCGGAAACCCTTGCGCGCGGCAGCATGTACCGGGCCGCCGGCGCGGATGGCTTGTTCGTGCCGTGCATCACGGCGCCGGACGACATCCGCGCGGTAACCGGTACAATCGATGCTGCCGTCAACGTGATGTGCATGCCGGGATTGCCGGATTTCGCCACGCTGGCCGGGCTGGGCGTGCGCCGCATCAGTATGGGTAATTTCGTGCACGGCGCCGTCATGCGCAATTTGCGCGCGCAGCTTGATGCCGTCCAGTGCCAACAAACTTTCGCTCCTCTATTTGCCGATGAAATTCACTGATCCAGGCGAAATCCGGCGCTGCTACCAGGCGCTGGTGGACCGCTCCCCCGAACATGTGGGCGCGTTCTATGCGGCGGTCAAGACCACGGGCATCTTCTGCCTGCCGACCTGCCGCGCCCGCAAACCGAAAGCGGAGAACGTCGACTTCTTTTCGGACATCAAGGAGCCGCTGGCCTTGGGCTTCCGTCCCTGCAAAGTATGCCGCCCGACGGAGAACGCGCCCGACGTGCCGCCGCAGGTGGCGCGTGCCGTCGCCCTGGTGCGCGAGCAGCCCAAGCGCCGCATCCAGGATGCCGAGTTGAGGGAACTGGGCATCAGCCCGGAGCTGGTGCGGCGCTGGTTCCAGAAGCATCATGGTTTCAGCTTCCAGGCCTACCAGCGCATGCTGCGCATTAACCAGGCGATGACGGAGCTGAAGGAAGGCCGCAGCGCGACCGATGTCGCGCTGGACAGCGGGTACGAATCGCTGAGCGGCTTTTCCTATACCTACAAGAAAATGACGGGGGCCGCGCCCAGTCAGGATGCGCGGCAGCTCGTGCTGCACCGCTTCGCCACCCCGCTTGGACCCATGTTCGTTTGCGCCAGCGAGCGAGGCGTGTGCCTGCTGGAGTTCACCGACCGGCGCATGCTGGAAACCGAATTCCGTGATTTGCAGCGCAGGTTCAAGGCGCGCATCCTGGCGGGCGAAAATGCGCATACGCGGGCGGCAATGGCGCAGATTGGCGAGTATTTCGACGGCAGGCGCCGCGACTTTACCGTGGCGCTCGATGCGCCGGGGAGCGAGTTCCAGCGTGGCGTGTGGGATGCCTTGCGGGGGATGGCATTTGGGGAAGTGACGCACTATGCCGCTTTGGCTGCGCGTGTCGGGGCGCCGAGTGCGGTGCGGGCGGTGGCCGGCGCGAACGGGGCGAACCGGATTGCGATCATCATTCCTTGCCATCGCATTGTCGGGAAGGATGGGGCGCTGACCGGCTATGGCGGGGGATTGGCGCGCAAGGAGTGGCTCCTGGCGCACGAAAGGCAGAACCGGTAAAGCAGTGTCAGACCCAAGGGTCTGACACTGGTACGCGGCGGTCGCAGGCCGGTGTCAGACCCTTGGGTCTGACACCGCTTTACCGGTTTAGGTCCGTCAGAACTGCTCGACGTCCAACCCCAGCACGCCGGCGCTGCCCTCAACGATCGAGGCGCGCATGCCCACGGAGCCCGACAGGATGTGGTCCGCGAAGAAGCGTGCAGTCGTGATCTTGGCACGATAGAACGCCACATCGCCCTCTTCCGCCGCGAGCTTCTTCTGCGCCACCAGCACCGCGCGGCCCATCTGCCAGCCGCCGAAGACGATACCGGCCAGCTTCAGGTAAGGCACGGAGCCCGCGAAGACACCCTTGATATCGGACTTGGCGTGGTTGACGATGAACTCCACCACCGCCTCCAGGTCATTGGCGCCCTGCTCCAGGTGCTTGCGGATCGCCGCGAAATCAGGGCTGTTGACGTGACCCAGTTCCGCAGCGGTCGCGCGCACTTGCGCAATGAGGGACTTGGCCAGCGCGCCGCCGTCACGGACGGTCTTGCGGCCGATCAGGTCATTGGCCTGGATCGCAGTGGTACCTTCGTAAATGGTCAGGATCTTGGCGTCGCGATAGTGCTGCGCCGCGCCGGTTTCCTCGATGAAGCCCATGCCGCCATGCACCTGCACGCCGTCGCGGGCCACATTTTCCGACATCTCGGTCGACCAGCCCTTCACGATCGGCACCAGGAATTCGTACACAGCCTGGTTGCCCGCGCGCACTTCCGCATCAGCGTGGTGATGTGCCACGTCATGGATGCCGGCGGCAACGTAAGCCAGCGCGCGCGCCGCTTCGGTCTGGGCACGCATCGACATCAGCATACGGCGCACGTCAGGGTGGTTGATGATCGCCACGCCTGCCGGCGAACCATTCAGGTCGCGCGACTGCACGCGTTCCTTGGCGAAGGCCACCGCCTGCTGGTAGGCGCGTTCCGCCAGGCCCACGCCCTGCATGCCGACGCCGAACCGCGCCGCGTTCATCATGATGAACATGTATTCCAGGCCGCGGTTCTCTTCGCCCACCAGGTAGCCCACGGCGCCGCCGTTGTCGCCGAACTGCAGCACGGCGGTCGGGGAAGCCTTGATGCCCAGCTTGTGCTCGATCGATACGCAGTGCGCATCGTTGCGCTCGCCCAGCGAACCGTCCGAATTCACCATGAACTTCGGCACGATGAACAGCGAAATGCCTTTCACGCCCGGCGGCGCGTCCGGCGTGCGGGCCAGCACCAGGTGGATGATGTTTTCGGCCATGTCGTGCTCACCGTAGGTGATGAAGATCTTGGTGCCGAAAACCTTGTAGCTGCCGTCAGCCTGCGGCACGGCGCGGGTGCGCACCGCCGCCAGGTCGGAACCTGCCTGCGGTTCGGTCAGGTTCATGGTACCGGTCCACTTGCCGGTGATCAGCGGCTCCAGGTAGGTTGCCTTTTGCTCGTCGGAACCTGCGGTCAGCAGGGCCTCGATCGCGCCATCGGTCAGCAGCGCCACCAGCGCGAACGACAGGTTCGAACCGTGCAGCATTTCCACGCACGGGGTGCCGATCAGTTTCGGCAAGCCTTGGCCACCGAAGTCGGTCGGATGCTGCAAGCCCTGCCAGCCGGCTTCGACGAACTGGCGGAAGGCTTCCTTGAAGCCTTTCGACGTCGTCACTTTGCCGTCAGCCCAAAAGCTCGGTTCCTTGTCGGCCGCGTGGTTCAGCGGAGCGATCACGCCGCTGACGAACTTGGCATTTTCTTCCAATACGGCTTCCGCGGTTTCCGCAGTCGCGTCTTCACAGCCTGGCAGCGCGGACACCGCTTCCAGGTTCGCCAGCTCGTTCATCACGAACAGCATGTCTTTCATTGGGGCTTGATAGCTCATTGGTGTCTCCACAATTCTCCGAAAACCGGAAAAACGGGGTCTGACCCAAAGGGTCAGACCCCGGTGCCGCGGCGGACGCGGGCCGAGGTGTCAGGCCTTCAGGCCTGACACCGGTTTACCGGTTTTAACCCAGTTCCTTCACCAGTTGCGGCACAACCTCGAACAGGTCGCCCACAATGCCGTAATCGGCAACGGAGAAGATCGGCGCTTCAGGATCCTTGTTGATCGCGACGATGGTCTTGGAATCCTTCATGCCGGCCAAGTGCTGGATCGCGCCGGAGATGCCGACGGCGATGTACAGCGAAGGAGCGACGATCTTGCCGGTCTGGCCAACCTGCCAGTCGTTCGGCACGAAGCCCGCGTCCACGGCGGCGCGCGATGCGCCCATGGCGGCGTTCAGCTTGTCGGCCAGCGGTTCCAGGATCTTGAAGTTGTCGGCGGAGCCCATGCCGCGGCCACCGGAAACGATGATCTTGGCAGCGGTCAGTTCCGGACGGTCCGACTTGGCCACTTCGCGGCCGACGAAGGCGGACTTGCCGAAATCGGCGGCGGCAGCCACGGTTTCCACGGCAGCGGAACCGCCTTCGGCGGCAGCGGAGTCGAAACCGGTGGTACGGACGGTGATCACTTTGACCTTGTCCGACGATTGCACGTAAGCGATCGCGTTACCGGCGTAGATCGGACGCTCAAAGGTGTCGGGCGCGTCGACCTTGGTGATTTCAGAGATCTGTGCCACGTCCAGCTTGGCGGCCACGCGCGGCAGGATGTTCTTGCCGTAGGCGGTTGCCGGCGCCAGGATGTGGGTGTAGCCGCCGGCTACCGCCAGGATCTGCTCGGCCACGTTTTCGGCCAGGCCTTCGGCGAAGTGCGGCGCGTCGGCGTGCAGCACCTTGGTGACGCCGGCGATCTTCGCGGCTTCGGCGGCTGCGGCACCGGCGTTGGAACCGGCGACCAGGACGTGGACTTCGCCCGCGCACTTGGCGGCGGCGGTGACGGTGTGGTGGGTGCTGCCCTTCAGGCTAGCGTTGTCGTGTTCAGCGATTACGAGAGCGACCATAATATTCTTTCCTTGAATGGAAACCGGTAGACCGGTGCCTGACCCACCGGGTCAGGCACCTGCAGTTCCGGTTTTAGCAATTTAGATGACTTTAGCTTCGGTGCGCAGCTTGGACACCAGGGTCGCTACGTCAGGCACTTTGATACCAGCGGAACGCTTGGCAGGCTCGGTCACTTTCAGGGTTTTCAGGCGCGGGGTCACGTCGACGCCCAGGTCTTCCGGCTTGACGGTTTCCAGCGGCTTCTTCTTCGCCTTCATGATGTTCGGCAGGGTCACGTAACGCGGCTCGTTCAGGCGCAGGTCGGTGGTCACGATGGCCGGCAGTTGCAGCGCCACGGTTTCCAGGCCGCCGTCCACTTCGCGGGTCACGGTGACTTTGCCGTCGCCCAGTTCCACCTTCGAAGCGAAGGTCGCCTGCGGCCAGCCCAGCAGCGCAGCCAGCATCTGGCCGGTCTGGTTGGAATCGTCGTCGATGGCTTGCTTGCCCAGGATGATCAGTTGCGGCTGCTCCTTGTCGGCCACCGCCTTCAGCAGCTTGGCCACGCCCAGCGGCTCCAGTTCCACCGCGGTTTCAATCAGGATGCCGCGGTCGGCGCCGATCGCCATGCCGGTGCGCAGGGTTTCCTGGCACTGGGCCACGCCGGCGGAAACGGCAACCACTTCGGTCACTTTGCCTGCTTCTTTCAGGCGGGTCGCTTCTTCCAGGGCGATCTCGTCGAAGGGGTTCATCGACATTTTGACGTTGGCGATATCAACACCAGTGCCGTCGGATTTGACGCGCACTTTCACGTTGTAGTCGACGACGCGCTTGACAGGTACCAGGACTTTCATAGGTGTGCCTTTGAAAAAGTGATAAGTAAATTTTGTGGGCTAGATTATATTGGAATTCGATATCAGTGATCGAATAAAAGCACGGTCGTGCGTTTTTTAAGTACAATCCGGCGCCGAAATTCAGCAACCGGAAGGATACCGCAAAAACTTACTTGCGGCGCATCAGGAAAGTAAATTCAGTGCCTTGTTGGATGTGGGACAACAGCGCATTGCCAGTCTGCTTGGCAAATGCCTGGAAGTCACGGACCGAACCTGGATCGGTCGCCACGATACGCAATACCTGCCCGCTTTCCAGTTCCGCCAAGGCTTTCTTGGCTTTCAGGATGGGTAGCGGACAGTTCAGGCCGCGCGCGTCGAGGTCCTTATGAAATTCCATTGTTTCGGACTCGAGAGTAAGAGTTTCGCTCATCAATATCTCGCTTCTGTACTACTGATTTCCAACATACTACTCCAATTTCGGCCGTCTGACGCACTGCACCAAAATTGTTCGCAACTCGTTGCAAACCCACAACGCAATTGCAAAGCCGGAAATGCCCGTACTAGCAAGCACGGGCCTTCAGCTACTCTCAGATACGCGACTCCACCCATGCTGCAACGCCACCGAGCGCACCGGGCAGCGCGTCAGGGTTGGTACCGCCGGCTTGCGCCATATCGGGGCGGCCACCGCCTTTGCCGCCCACTTGCTGTGCAACGAAGTTGACCAGCTCGCCGGCCTTGACCTTGCCGATGGAGTCCGCGGTCACGCCGGCGATCAGGCTCACCTTGCCGTCGTTGACGGAAGCCAGCACGATGGCGGCGGACTTCAGCTTGTCCTTCAGCTTGTCCATGGTTTCGCGCAGCGCGGTCACGTCGGCGCCTTCCATGGTCGCCGCCAGCACCTTCAAGCCTTTCACGTCGACCGCCTTGCCCACCAGCTCGTCGCCCTGGCCGGAAGCCAGCTTCGACTTCAGCGCAGCCAGTTCCTTCTCCAGCGACTTCACCTGGTCCTGCACGGCGGTGATCTTGGTGGTCAGCTCTTCCGGATTGGACTTCAGCGCGGCGGCAGCCTCGTTCAGCTTGCGGGCCATGCCCTGCACCAGCGCCAGCGCGCCTTCGCCGGTCACCGCTTCCACGCGGCGGATGCCGGCTGCGACGCCGCCTTCCGACACGATCTTGAACAGGCCGATATCGCCGGTACGGTGCACGTGCACGCCGCCGCACAGCTCTTTGGAGGAGCCGATGTCCATCACGCGCACTTCATCGCCGTACTTCTCGCCGAACAGCGCCATCGCGCCATGCTTCACCGCGTCGTCGAAGGACATGTGGTGCGAGCAAGTGTCGGTGTTGGCCAGGATTTCGGCGTTGACGATGGCTTCCACCTTGGCGATTTCCTCGGCGGTCATCGGGGCGGTATGCGAGAAGTCGAAACGCGCCTTGTCCGGATCGACCAGCGAGCCTTTCTGCGCCACGTGGGCACCCAGCACTTCGCGCAAGGCCTTGTGCATCAGGTGGGTCGCCGAGTGGTTGCGGATGGTGCGGCCACGCAGGTGCTGGTCCACTTCCGCGCCGACGGCGTCGCCCACTTTCAGCGAACCCTGAGCCACCACGCCGTGGTGGCCGAACACATCGGCCTGGATCTTCAGCGTGTCTTCCACGGTAAAGCGGCCGGTGGCACCGGTGATCAAGCCCTGGTCGCCGACCTGGCCGCCGGATTCGGCGTAGAACGGGGTGGTGTCCAGCACCACGATGCCGGCCTCGCCGGTCTTCAGTTCCTGCACCGGCGCGCCGTTGGCGTACAGGGCGACCACTTTCGAGTTGTGCTGCAGCTGGTCGTAGCCGACGAACCTGTTCTTCTCGCCGGCGTATTCAACGTTGGCGGCCATCTTGAACTTGCCGGCGGCACGGGCGATCTTCTTCTGCTCTTCCATCGCGGCGGCGAAGCCTGCCTCGTCCAGCGTCACTTCGCGTTCGCGGCAGATGTCTGCGGTCAGGTCCAGTGGGAAACCATAGGTGTCGTACAGGGTGAAGGCGGTCTTGCCGTCCAGGTTCTTCGGATCCTTGGCCAGCTGCGCTTCCAGGATCTTCATGCCGTGTTCCAGGGTTTCGCCGAAACGCTCTTCCTCGGCCTTCAGCACCTGGGCCACGCGCTCCTTGGCTTCCGCCAGTTCAGGATAGGCGGTGCCCATTTCGATGTTCAAGTCTTCCACCAGTTTGTAGAAGAATGCCTTCGACTGGCCCAGCTTGTGGCCATGGCGCAGCGCGCGGCGGATGATGCGGCGCAGGACGTAGCCGTGGCCGTCGGCCGACGGGATCACGCCGTCCACGATCAGGAAGGAAGCGGCGCGGATATGGTCGGCGATCACGCGCAGCGACTTCGATTCCAAGTCGGTAGCGCCGGTTTCGCGGGCGGCAGCCTTGATCAGGTTCTGGAACAGGTCGATCTCGTAGTTCGAATGCACGTGCTGCAGCACGGCGGCCAGGCGTTCCATGCCCATGCCGGTATCGACGCAAGGCTTCGGCAGGCGGGTCATATTGCCTGCTTCGTCGCGGTTGAACTGCATGAACACCAGGTTCCACACTTCGATGAAACGGTCGCCATCCTGCTCCGGCGAGCCTGGAGGACCGCCCCAGATATCAGGGCCGTGGTCGTAGAAGATCTCCGAGCAAGGACCGCATGGGCCGGTGTCGGCCATCTGCCAGAAGTTGTCCGAAGCGTAGCGCGCACCCTTGTTGTCGCCGATGCGGATGATGCGCTCGGTCGGCACGCCGATTTCCTTTTCCCAGATCTCGTAGGCTTCGTCGTCTTCCTGGTAGACCGTCACGGTCAGCTTTTCCGCCGGCAGGCCGTAGACCTTGGTCAGCAGCTCCCAGGCGTACTGGATGGCATCGCGCTTGAAGTAATCGCCGAAGCTGAAGTTGCCCAGCATCTCGAAGAAGGTGTGGTGGCGGGCGGTGTAGCCGACGTTTTCCAGGTCATTGTGCTTGCCGCCGGCGCGCACGCAGCGCTGCACGGTGGTGGCGCGGGAATACGGGCGGGTGTCCAGGCCCAGGAACACATCCTTGAACTGCACCATGCCGGAGTTGGTCAACAGCATGGTCGGGTCGTTGCCTGGCACCAGCGGGCTGGAACGGACAATCGTATGACCCTTGGATTCGAAGAATTTCAGGAACTTTTCGCGAATTTCAGCAGATTTCATGTCGTATTGGAGTAGGTTGCAAGCTGGTGCAAAGGGTTGATTATACGTGATTGTGAGGGGAAAACCGGTAAACCGGGGTCAGACCCAAGGGTCAGACCCCAGCCTGCAGCCGCCGCGGACCAGGGGTCTGACCCTTCGGGTCTGACCCCGATTTACCGGTTTAAGCGAATCTAAGAGAAATCCGGCCCGATCAGGTCGATGCGGTCGGTGCAGAAGCCGTCCACGCCCCAGGCCAGGATTTCGCGCGCCCGCTCGGGCGTATTGACCGTATAGCAGAACAGGCCCAGGCCGACAGCTTTGATGGCCTTCGCCTGCTCCGGCGTCAGGTATTTATGGTTGGTGTGGACCGCGACAGCCCCCAAGTCCAGCGCCGTTTGCCGCCAATCCGCAGGCACCCTGTCGAAAAGACAAGCCCGCGGCAGCTCCGGCGCCGCATCGCGCGCCGCCGCCAGCGCCGGCATGCTGAATGAGGACAGCAAAGGCAATTGCGCCGGATCCCCTGCCAGCACCTCCGCCGCAAAGCGCGCGCGCGCCGTCTGCGCCACCCAGCGCCCGGTTGCCTCTTCATGGCCCTCGGCCGGCTTGATCTCGATATTCATCCAGATCCGATGCTCTTTGCAGTAATCCACCCACTCCAGGAACAGCGGCACCGGCTCACCGCGGAATTCCGGGCCGAACCAGCGCCCCGCATCCATCTTCGCCAGTTCCGCCGCCGTGAAGTTGGGCACATAGCCATCGCCGTAAATCGTGCGGCCGAAATGCGGATCGTGCATAACCACACCGATGCCATCGGACGACAGCATCACGTCGAATTCCACCGCATGGAAGCCATAGGCCAAGCCGGCGCGCAGGCCGGCGATGGTGTTCTCCGGCGCCAGCGTGCCGCCTCCGCGATGGGCAACGATTTTTGGGTAGGGCCACATGGATTAAGACACTAACATGGTTGGATGCGTTAAGCTAACGCTCCCTGAAAACAGTAGGAAGAAGACAACATGACCCCGAAGGCCCTTGGACACATCCGCGTACTGGATTTAAGCCGCGTGCTGGCCGGCCCCTGGTGCTCGCAGAACCTCGCCGACCTGGGCGCGGACGTGATCAAGATCGAACGCCCGGGCAGCGGCGACGACACCCGCGCCTGGGGCCCGCCGTACGCCAAGGACGCGACCGGCGCCGATACCACCGAAGCCGCCTACTACCTGTCCGCCAACCGCGGCAAGCGCTCGGTGACCTGCGACATCTCCAAGCCGGAAGGGCAGGCCCTGATCCGCGAACTGGCCAGGCACTCCGACGTCGTACTGGAGAACTACAAAGTCGGCCAGCTGAAAAAATACGGCCTCGATTATGAATCGCTGAAGGCAGTGAAGCCTGACCTGGTGTACTGCTCCGTGACCGGCTTCGGCCAGGACGGACCTTATGCCCACCGCGCCGGCTACGACTTCCTGATCCAGGGCATGGGCGGGCTGATGTCCGTGACCGGCGAGCGCGACGACCTGCCGGGCGGCGGCCCGCAGAAAGCCGGCGTCGCCCTGACCGACCTGATGACGGGCATGTACGCCACGATCGCCATCCTGGCCGCCCTCACCCACCGCGACCGCACCGGCGAAGGCCAATACATTGACATGGCCTTGCTGGACGTGCAGGTCGCCATGCTGGCCAATATGGGGTCCAACTACCTGAACAGCGGCAAAGCGCCCAAGCGCTGGGGCAATGCCCATGCCAACATCGTTCCCTACCAGACCTTCGCCTGTGCCGACGGCTACATCATCGTCGCCACCGGCAACGACGGCCAATACCAGAAGTTCGTCGAAGTAGGCGGCCGAGCCGACCTGGCGAACCACGAACGCTACGCCACCAACCCGCTGCGCGTGCAGAACCGCGACGAGCTGGTGCCCATCCTCGCCGAGATGGTCAAGGCCAAACCACGCGACTGGTGGATCGAGCAACTGGAAGCGGTAGGCGTACCCTGCGGCCCGATCAACGACCTGCACGACGTCTTCCAGAACCCGCAAGTACAGGCACGCGGCATGATGGTGGAAGCGCCCCACCCCACCGCCGGCAAGGTCAAGCTGGTGCGCAACCCCATGCGCCTGAGCGCCAGCCCGGCCGAGACCGACAAAGCCCCGCCCCTGCTGGGCCAGCACACCGACGAGGTGCTGCGCGACCTCCTCGGCCGCAGCGAGCAAGACATCGCCGCCCTGCGCGCCAAAGGCATCCTCTGACCCAATTTTTGTCCACCCCGGGGTCCGGGAACCAAAAGGACAAAAAATTGTGTAAGTAAAAAATTTACACAACAGTTTCGTACA
>CBFGQI010000011.1:0-72012 GCA_965650885.1 uncultured Oxalobacteraceae bacterium | reverse complement strand
GTCCGGTTGCCAGAGCTGACCCCAACTTTCATGCCAAAAGGGTAATAAGCAAATGCCGAATTTATCTCGGCGGCGGCGGGCCCTTGCCGGGGGAAAATGCTGCTTTGCCGTATAATTTCAGGTCCACGTTGCCCTACCCGCGATTTCAAAATGACTAACACGACCCGTCCCGTTTCCAAGACCGAAGCCCAGCTGCGCGACATCCTGGCGCAGCGCATCATGTTCCTGGACGGTGCGATGGGCACCATCATCCAGCAGTACAAGCTGGACGAAAAGGCGTATCGCGGCGAGCGCTTCGCCGATTTCGCGGCGCCGGAGGGCAGCGGACATCGTGAGCTGTTCGTGAAGGGCAATAATGAACTGTTGACGCTGACCCAGCCGCACGTCATCCAGGAAATCCACGAGCGCTACCTGGCGGCGGGCGCGGACTTGATCGAAACCAATACCTTCGGCGCCACCTCCATCGCGCAGGACGATTATTTCATGGCCCACCTGGCCTATGAAATGAACGTGGAGGCAGCCAAGCTGGCGAAGGCGGCAACCGCCAAGTATTCGACCGCCGACAAGCCGCGCTTCGTCTGCGGCGCGCTTGGCCCGACGCCGAAGACCGCCTCCATTTCACCGGACGTGAACGACCCGGCGGCGCGCAACGTCACTTTCGACCAGCTGGTCGCGGCTTATTACGAGCAGGTGCGCGGCCTGGTGGATGGCGGCGTCGACGTGCTGCTGGTGGAAACCATCTTCGATACCCTGAACTGCAAGGCCGCGCTGTTCGCGATCGATCAATACTTCGACGAGCGCCCGGACATCGAACGCTTGCCGCTGATGATCTCCGGCACCGTGACCGACGCTTCCGGCCGCATCCTGTCCGGCCAGACCGTGCCGGCCTTCTGGAATTCGGTACGCCACGCCAAGCCGCTGACCATCGGCCTGAACTGCGCGCTGGGCGCGACCCTGATGCGCCCTTACGCCGAAGAGCTGTCGCAGATCGCCGATACCTTCGTCTGTATCTACCCGAATGCCGGCCTGCCCAACCCGATGAGCGATACCGGCTTCGACGAACTGCCGCAAGACACTTCGCGCCTGCTGCGTGAATTCGCCGACGCCGGCTTCATCAACGTGGCCGGCGGCTGCTGCGGCACCACGCCCGACCACATCGCCGCTGTCGCCAAGCTGCTGTCGGCCGCCAAGCCCCGCACCGTGCCGCACGTACCGGTGGCGCAGCGCCTGTCCGGCCTGGAGCCGTTCACCATCGACGACGACTCGCTGTTTGTCAACGTCGGTGAGCGCACCAACGTGACAGGCTCCAAGGCGTTCGCGCGCATGATCCTGAACGAGCAGTACGACGAAGCCCTGTCCGTCGCTCGCCAGCAGGTGGAAAACGGCGCGCAGATCATCGACATTAACATGGACGAGGCGATGCTGGATTCCCAGGCCGCCATGACGCGCTTCCTGAACCTGATCGCCTCCGAGCCGGACATTTCGCGCGTGCCGATCATGATCGACTCGTCCAAGTGGTCGGTGATCGAAGCGGGCCTGAAGTGCGTGCAAGGCAAAGCCGTGGTGAACTCGATCTCGCTGAAGGAAGGCGAAGAGGAATTCATCCGCCAGGCCAAGCTGTGCCGCCGCTACGGCGCCGCGGTGATCGTGATGGCCTTCGACGAGACCGGCCAGGCCGACACCTACGCACGCAAGATCGAAATCTGCGCCCGCGCCTACAAGGTGCTGACGGAGAAGGTCGGCTTCCCGCCGGAAGACATCATTTTCGACCCGAACATCTTCGCCGTCGCCACCGGAATCGAAGAACACAACAACTATGCGGTGGACTTCATCGAAGCCACGCGCTGGATCAAGGACAACCTGCCGCACGCCAAGATCTCCGGCGGCGTGTCGAACGTGTCCTTCTCCTTCCGCGGCAACGACCCGGCGCGCGAAGCCATCCACACCGTGTTCCTGTACCACGCCATCAAGGCCGGCATGACCATGGGTATCGTCAACGCCGGCATGATCGGCGTCTACGACGACCTGCCGGCCGAACTGCGCGAACGCGTGGAAGACGTGGTGCTGAACCGCCGCGAAGACGCCACCGAGCGCATGATCGAATTCGCCGCCACGCTGAAAGGCGGCGCCAAGCAGGAAGCGGCCAACCTGGAATGGCGCAACGCGCCGGTGGAAAAGCGCCTGGCGCATGCGCTGGTACATGGCATCACCCAGTTCATCACCGAAGACACGGAAGAAATGCGCCAGCAGGTGTTCGCTTCAGGCGGCCGCCCGATCAATGTGATCGAAGGCCCGCTGATGGACGGCATGAATATCGTCGGCGACCTGTTCGGCCAGGGCAAGATGTTCCTGCCGCAGGTGGTGAAGTCGGCGCGCGTGATGAAGCAGGCGGTGGCGCACCTGATCCCGTACATCGAGGAAGAGAAGAAGGCGGAAGAAGCCCGTACCGGCGTGGTGGCCAAGCCGAAGGGCAAGATCGTCATCGCCACCGTGAAGGGCGACGTGCACGATATCGGCAAGAACATCGTCTCGGTGGTCCTGCAGTGCAATAACTTCGAAGTGGTGAACATGGGCGTGATGGTGCCCGCGTCCGAGATCCTGGCGCGCGCCAAGCTGGAAAATGCCGACATCATCGGCCTGTCCGGCCTGATCACGCCGTCGCTGGAAGAAATGGCGCACGTGGCGAAAGAGATGCAGCGCGACGAGCACTTCCGCATGATGAAGATCCCGCTGCTGATCGGCGGCGCGACCACCAGCCGCGCCCACACCGCGGTGAAGATCGCGCACAACTACGAAGGCCCGGTGGTGTACGTACCGGACGCTTCGCGTTCCGTATCGGTGGCGCAGTCGCTGCTGACCGACGAACAGCGCGGCAAGTTCATCGAAGAACTGGACCACGATTACGCGCGCATCCGCGAGCAGCACGCCAACAAGAAGGCGCTGCCGACCATTTCGCTGGAAGCGGCGCGCGCCAACAAGATGAAGCTGGACTTCGCGCCGGTGAAGCCGAAGTTCGTCGGCCGCCGCATGTTCAAGAATGTGGACCTGGCGACGATTGCGGAATACATCGACTGGGGCCCGTTCTTCCAGACCTGGGACCTGGCAGGCCCCTTCCCCGCCATCCTGACCGATGAGGTGGTGGGCGAGGCGGCGTCCAAGGTGTTCGAGGAAGGCAAGGCGCTGCTGAAGAAGATCATCGAAGGCCGCTGGCTGACCGCCAATGGCGTGATCGCGCTGCTGCCTGCCAATACCGTCAACGATGACGACATCGAAGTCTATACCGACGATACCCGTTCGGAAGTGGCGTTCACTTATTACGGCTTGCGCCAGCAGGGTTTGAAGCCCGTGATCGATGGCGTGCAGCGTCCTAACCAGTGCCTGGCCGACTTCATCGCGCCGAAGGCTTCGGGCAAGCAAGATTACATCGGCATGTTCGCCGTCACCGCCGGCCTGGGTATCGAGAAGTATGAGAAGCGCTTTGAAGATGCGCATGACGATTACTCGTCGATCATGCTGAAGGCGCTGGCGGACCGCCTGGCGGAAGCATTCGCGGAATACCTGCACGAGCGTGTGCGGAAAGACCTGTGGGGCTATGCCGCCGAGGAAGCCTTGAGCAATGAGCAGTTGATCAAGGAAGAGTATCGCGGGATCCGTCCGGCGCCTGGGTATCCAGCCTGCCCTGAACATACGGTGAAGGCCGATGTGTTCCGGGTGCTGAACGCGAATGAGATCGGGATGGAGCTGACGGAGTCGTTCGCCATGTTCCCGGGTGCGGCGGTGAGCGGCTTCTACTTCGCGCACCCGGAATCGAAGTACTTCACGGTCGGCAAGATCAATGAAGACCAGGTTATCGATATGGCTGCCCGTCGTGGGGTGGAGAAGGAGCAGCTGGAGCGGTGGCTGGCGCCCAACCTCTAGAACCGCTAAACCAGGGTCAGACCCGCCTGTTCTACGGCCTGCGGCTTCGGCACACCAGTGTCAGACCCTTCGGTCTGACACTGCCCTACCGGTTTTGGGCGCGAAACCGCCAAATCGCCAGCACCGCAAACACCGCAGCAAACGCCAACTGCACCCCAGCAGCCTGCATGGCCACATCCATCCCCAACCCGCGCCAGGTCATCGCATCCAGCCCATCGACCGCCCAGCGCGTCGGCACAACCAGCGTCAATTGCTGCATCCACGCCGGGAACACAAAAGTCGGCACCCAAGCCCCGCCCAGCATCACCAGGATCAAGGTAGCAAACGTTGCCAGCCCCCGCGCCGCCTCCGGCGTCTTCCCAAAAGCAGCAATCAGCAGCCCGAACGAAGCCGTCATCAGCGCGAAGGCCACCGTCACCAACGCAAATCCCGCAAGGTTGGTAATCTCCACCTTGAATATCAGCGCAGCGCAGGCAAAGATGGCCGCAATCAGCCCCGCAGCGATCAGCGCCCCCGACAAGGCCCGCGACACCAATACCTGCGTCAAGGTCACCGGCGCCGCCAGCAAGCGGTTCCAGATCCCCATGCGGCGCGCCAGCAGGATGCCGATGCCCACGTCGATCCCCATGAACAGGATGAACTGCACCCCCATGCCCGCGAACGCATGCGCATACGCGTTATATTTGGGTCCCGAACTGAGCGCCTCATCCTTCGTGGTGAACGGCATGCTCATGCCCCCGCCTGCAGCGCCGCCTTCGGCCGCCGGCTTGGCCGCCTCGCTTTGCTGGTACTTCTTCAGGCTGCCCAACAGCTCGACCAATTCCGCCTTATCCTGGCCACCCGGCGCAGCCTGCAAATCCTTCAAGCTCTGGTCGGTGAATTTGCTACCCGACGCGCCGCCCATCACCTCCCCTGTCACGCCCTGCATCACATGCTGCGTCAGCAAGCCCTTGACCATGGCCAGCACGGTCGTCTGCGAAGGATCGTAGAACATCGGCAGTTCCGGCTTGCGGTCGGGACGGAACAGTGCATTGCCGGCCGCATCGCCGAAGCCTTCCGGTATCACCACCGCCACGGCCAGTTTTCCGGCGCGGACCTTGTCCTGCGCTTCCTGCATGCCGAGTTCCAGCACCGTCAGCGTGGCGTCCGCCTTCAAGGCATCGCCGATCTTGCGGCCAATGGTGCTGCTGTCCTGTTGCACCAGCCCGATTTCGATCTTGCTGTTGTTACCGCCGCCGGCACCGCCGAACAAGGAGCCGAAGAACGCAGCCAGCACGATCGGCATCAGCAGGTTGAGCATCAGCGCGCGCTTGTCGTTCAGGTAGAGGATCAGATCCTTGCGGATCATGGCGAGAATTGCTGTCATCGGTAGTCCTTAATCGCGCAGGGTACGGCCGGTCAGGGTGAGGAAGATATCTTCCAGCTTGGTGCGGGCAGTCGAGAAATGGGCCATCGGGTGGCCCTGCTCGTCCAGCCAGCGCAGCACCGGTGCAGCGTGTGCGGCATCGTGCAGGCGGATGTCGAATTGCGCGCCATCGCGGCGCACGCCCGCCACGCCTGGCAAGCCTGCCAGCGCTGCCACCAGCGCGTCGGCCTCCCCTTCGCCGGAAGCGCCATCCGCAGCGGCCGGGCTCGATGGCGCCAATTCAACCTGCAGCGCCGCCTGCGCCGGCAACCTGCGGTACAGCTCCGCCGGCGGCGCATCCGCCAGCACCTTGCCGTGGTCGATGATCACGATATGGTCGGCCAGCCTTTCCACTTCTTCCATGTAGTGGCTGGTGTAGATCAGCGAGCGCCCCTGCGCCTTCAACGCTTCCAGCGTATCGAAGATGGCATTGCGGCTCTGCGGGTCAACGCCGACAGTCGGCTCGTCCAGGATCAGCAACTGCGGATCGTGCAGCAGGGCCGCGCCAATGTTCAGGCGGCGCTTCATGCCGCCGGAGAAGGTTGATGGCTTGTCCTTGGCCCGGTCCGACAAGCCGACCAGCGCCAGCACTTCTTCCGCCCGGCGCGACAACGCCGCGCCCTTCAGCCCATACAGGGCCCCGAACAGCTTGAGGTTCTCGATCGCCGACAGATCTTCATACAGCGCCAGGTCCTGCGGCACCAAGCCGAGTTTGCGCTTGGCCGCACTGGCGCCCTGCCCTACCGGTTCACCATCCAGGGTGACCGTTCCCGCGTCGGCATGAAGCAAACCGCAGATCATGCTGACCGTGGTGGACTTGCCCGCGCCATTCGGCCCAAGCAGGCCGACCGTCTGTCCGCGCTGCACCTGGAACGACACGCCATCGACAGCGCGCCGCGACCCATAAGACTTGCTCAAGCCAGCAACACTTAACACTATTCCCCTCCGCAAAAAAAACGGCGCCGCGAAAGCGGCGCCGCTGCCGGTGCGCAAGCCTCTACAGGGCGTACCGCACCACGTTGTCACTCCATTCGAATGCCGACATTTCCAGTTCCACCAGCTCCTCGGTGGAAATCGCCAGGTCGGCCAGGGCCGGCAGGATGCGGCTGTCCATGTCTTCCAGCCGCTCGATGCACTCGGCCAGCTTGAGCAGGTCGCCGAAGAAGCCGCCGCGGAACAGCAGCGCCTCGCCCACCTCATCCCCCATCGGGATCTGGGCCAGGATTTCCTGCATCGGGATGCCGAACAGCGTATCCATCAGCGACATGATGCCGACCGTGAAAGCGATATCGGCGACATGGCGGTGCGCCGGGCGCAGCTTGGTGGCCAGCAGTTCCAGCAGGCGGCCGCGCGTGGTGGCCAGCATCAGCAAAGGCGTCATCGAATGACCGCGCTTGCCCGGCTCCGCATACAGCATGATCTGCAGCCAGCGCTGCAACTGGCGGCGGCCCAGGATATGCACCGCCTGGCTCAGCGAATCGATGCGCTGGCGCGCGCCGACCGCCGGCGTATTCACCAGGCGCAGCAGGTTCAGGGCCAGCGAGACATCCTTCTTGATGGCGCGCTCGATTTCGGCATTGTCCGCATCCGATGTCACCAGCGTCATCAACTCCATCACCGCCATTTGCGACGGCGACAGCTTCTTGCCGCTCATGATGACCGGTTTGGCGAAATAATAGCCCTGGAAATAATCGCAGCCCAGGTCCAGGCAATTCTTGAATTCGTCGCGGTTCTCGACCTTGCAGGCCACCAGCTTCTTGCCGTCCTGCTTGATGCGCGGCGCCAGCTTGAGCAAGCCATCCAGCGGCATGTCACGCATCGACAGCTTGACGTACTCCACCATCGGCATCAGCGCCGGCAGTTGCGGCGATTCGGGATCGATGTCGTCCAGCGAGAAGCGGAAACCATGGCTGACCAGTTCCGACATGCGCGACAGCACGGCCGGCGCCAGGGTATTGGCAGCGCTGACTTCCAGCACCAGTTTTTCGCGCGGCAGGAAGCCGAAGATATCGCTGAGGATGGCATCCGCATCGACGTTGACGAAGCCGATGGCGTCGCCAATCGTCCTTTCCATGCCCAGTTGGGCGGCATGGGCGATGACGGCTGCGGTCGCGGACAAGGCGCTGGTATCGATATTCGCCGGACCTACGGGCGCGTTGCGAAAAAGCAACTCATACCCGAACAAGGCCTGGTTGCGGTCCAAAATCGGCTGGCGGCCCAGATAAAATTCGCGAACTTTGAGGCTTTGGGAGGCCGCGCCGCTGCTGGAAAGGTCAATCATAGGGAAATTCCTGACGTGTCCTGCCATTTTGGCATCAAATCTTGCCGATGTCTGTCTAAATTTGCTCGAAGTCCCGTTTCTGCGGCAGGCCGTCCACAAAGCATTTCATCTCCCCAGGCGCAAAGGCAGTCCATAGCTCATTAGTAGTTAATGGCTGGGTAACGATCACCGCCACCCGGTCGTTCGGGGTGGTGACCTGGGAAAAGTCCACGCTCAAGTCCTCGTCCGACAGCTTGGCCTTGTCGAAGGGGTATTGCCGCACGATGTAATGCAGGTGGGTCGAACAGTGCGCAAACAGCGCGCGGCCATCGGACAGCATCATGTTGAAGGTGCCATGGGCCGCGATGCGGCGCACCGTCTTTTCGATCTGTGCGCGCAAAATGGGCAGCGGCGGACAGGTATCGCCGAAGCGTTCGCTGAGATCCTGCAGGATGAGGCAGAACGCTTGCTCGCTATCGGTGGTGCCGACCGGGCGATAAGGCCCGTGCAGCACGGGCTCGAACTCTTTCAGGTCGCCGTTATGGGCGAAGACCCAGTAGCGGCCCCACAATTCGCGCACGAAGGGGTGGCAGTTTTCCAGCATGACCTCGCCCTGCGTGGCCTTGCGGATATGGGCGATCACGTTCTTCGACTTGATCGGGTAGCGTTTGATCAGGTCCGCGATGGGCGAATGGATGGCGGCCTGGTGGTCGACAAAATGACGCACCCCTGCGCCTTCAAAAAAGGCGATGCCCCAGCCGTCATGGTGGGTATCGGTTTGCCCGCCGCGCAGGGCGAAGCCGGTGAAACTGAACACAATGTCGGTCGGGACATTGCAGTTCATTGCTAATAGTTGGCACATCCCTCAACTTTAACAGGTTGCGGCGCCCGGTTTACAAATTCAAGGCCAGGAATTGCGTGCCGGGCACGGGGTTGAAGCTCACCGCTTCTGCTGGCAGGAAGCCAAGCGAGCGATAGAGCTGCTGCGCCGCCTCGAACTCCGGCAACACGTCCAGGCACATGCGCGAATAACCGGCGCTTCGGGCTTCCCGGATCATGCATTCCACCAGTTCGCGCCCAAGGTTTAAGCCCCTGGCGGCGGGCCGGACGTAAAGCCGCTTCAGTTCACAGGTCGCTTGGTCGACCTGGCGCAGCGCTACGCAGCCCACCACACTGCTCCCCTGCCAAGCCAGCAGGATGCGCCCCTCCGGCTCGGCATACTTCCCGGGCAGCCGGGCGAACTCACTTTCAAAATCCTGAAAGCCTAGGTCCACCGTTGGACTTGTCACGTATTCCCGGAATATCGCGATGACATTGTCCAGGTCATCCGGGAAGCGGGCGCATTGGATGCGAATCATATCTGCACCTTGCCGGTGCGCGACAGGCGACGATACACAAGGAAGGCGAGCGTCGAAAACAGCAGGTAAACAAGCAGCATACCGACAGCCTTCGTGGGCAAATGCTCCGCTTTGATGTATGCCGCCGTGTCGAAGCTGAAGTTTTCCTGCGCCGCCCGGGTCTTGATGCGCATGACCCGCTCCACATCAAGCAGGTAATGCACTAAAGGCCAAACCAGGGCGCCATAAAACACCAGGCGTGGCCTGCGGAGCCATATCATCACCACCGCCACCAGGAACGCCAGCAGTACTACGTTCGGGATGATCGATATGAACACCAGCGCCGCAACCAGGAAGTAGTCCGCGTCTCTCGCACGCAGCCAAGCAGCGACATCCTCCACATACGGGACGGACCACTGGACGACAAATTTCGGCGCAGCCGGAATGATCGGCGCATCGACAACCAGGTATCCGAGTCCCGCGCCAAGTGATAACGCGAGCACTGCGACGAGAAATTGTTTCGGAAGTTTAGGCAAAGCGGCGCTCCCACAGCGCTTTCAAACGAGGCTCGTTATCGACTCGGCAGATGGCTGGCGTCATCTTTGGCGCTTCCTCGTAGAACCGCTCGCGCCAAGGCCCGAAGCGGGAAATCACCGCTACATACAAGTCAAGCACGCTCAAAGCATCGCCAAGCAGGTACTTCGCAGGACTGAGCTGGGAATCCATCGTCCGCCAGCAGAAAGCAATGCGCTCGTGCACCGCGTTCACCACGTCATCGCGCACACTTTGCGGCGCACCAATCCGCGCCACGTCCGGCTTGATCCAATGCAGCGAGTAAATTGCCGAAGAGACGAAAAACATCCAGCGCAGGAATTGCGCGCGCAACGGATCATCCAAGGCCGGCGCCAATCCCGCCTCCGGATGCGAATCGGCGAGCCAGATAAGGATCGCCGCGCTTTCCGTCAGCGTCTCTCCAGTGGGCAGCACCAGTGTCGGCACCTGGCGCATCCCGTTCTGCTCGCCCACCCGTTCTCGCGCCGCCGCCGAGGTCCAGGTTTCACCCTCTATGAGCGAAAACTGCTTCCCCAGCAGCGTCAGCGCGGCTTCCACCGCCACGGAACCGGAACCTGCGGCTCCGTACAAGACAAACGCTCTTCCCTTGATCATCGATTGCTCAGCCCTGGTGTTCGAAATTGAGCTCAACACCGTTTCCTGCCGGGTCCTTGAAGAAGATCTGAAGTATCCGCGTCTCTGGAACAACTGCCACGCGATATTGGATTCCGCGCATCTTGAGCTCACTCTCATACGCCTCACGATCCTTGCAAGCAAATGCAGCATGGTCAAACGTGCCGACCGGCCGGGCCGGCCGCTCCTCGGTGGATGTCGCTTCGGACAAATGCAACACCGCGTTTCCTCCAGCGTATAACCAATAGCCGAAGCTGCGGAATGGTGGCCTGTCGCCCACTTCCAGCCCAACCACGTCGCGGTAGAAATCACGCAACTGGTCGAGCAGCGCCCGCGGGGCGCGCAAATTGTAATGACTGAATCCGATGGCTGGCATGGTGACTCCTAACGTGCCCGGCGCCACATGCCGTGCACTACCGAAAACAGGAATAATAAAAGCAGCAGTGGGTAGATGAGTAGCAGGTCTACCCGAATATTGCAGTCTCCCTTACACAGCACCCGCGCCAACATCAGATATTCGTATGCCGCATAGCCCACCCAAGCAACCGAAGCAAGCAATGCTACCCGGCTTTGGGACCAGCGCCAAATCGCCACCTGGACGAGCGCGACCACCAATGCGAGCCACGGATGCGTAACGAAAATTCCGAGCAATTTCATTGCTCCACTGGTGACAAGGTGTGAGCATCGCGCGCAAGTAGCCACTGCCCATTGGGCCGCTGACGATAGACCGTCAAGCGGTGCCCCGCGAGCCGCACGACGTCCCCGCTTGAACGCGCTGACAAGGCCAACGTATCCCGGCTTCGCGTGTAGGCAACATCACCGGCAACGACGACTTCCTCAATATCGCTGGTGCACTTGACCTGAAACCGCTCGACAGCGCTCGTGAAATTGGGCGAAAACCCTTCCTTGCCGAACGGTGCCTGACCGGGATTGAGAAAAACCGCATCGTCCGTCATCAAGCCCAGCAGAACGGGAAGATTGCCCGCATTGACAGCTTCGATCCAGGCCGAATGCGCCTTCACGATTTCGTCTTCGTCAGCCCCATCATTTTCCCTAGCTTTACCCATAGCGCCGCCTCACTTCCGCGACAGAATTGCCCACGAGCGCCTCAAGCACCGTTAAATCGAGGTCGGCTAGACGCTTGAAATACAAGCACGATTTTCCCATCTTATGCTTGCCGAGCTTCGACAAAAGGAGCTCCTGCTCCTCACCTTCCGCGAACAAGTAGACCACAATTTCCCGCCCGCGGACCGCAAAGCCTGCCAATGGCGCTTCGCCACTTCTTCCACTGCCGTACGTATAGCGGTAACTGCCAAATCCAACAATGCTCGGCCCCCACATTTGAGGCGAATGACGCGCAACTTGCCCGAGTAACTCAATCAGTTTTCGGCAATCGACCAATTGCTGCTCGTCCGCTTTCGATGCCAGATAGGCATCCACATTGACGTTAGTCGGTTTGGTCTTGTTTTCTGACATGGTGCTCTCGCTTGTGTTTAACCGTCCGCGTAGGTTTCATCGGTTTCTCTCCTCGAGTGCGCCCAGCTCTTTAAGACCTTCAAGCGTATCTTGCGCGAGAGCGTGACTTGGCCAGCGGCCAAAATGCCATCCAAGATCTTCCAACGCCATGCTTACATCAAGCATGTGTGTTGCGCCCATGGCACGTAGCCCACACGGTAGTTTCATCAGTTCGACGTGCAACGCCTCCATGTCATTCGAGACCGGCTCGAGTCTCGCATTGAGCTCAGACGCAAGTAGCTCAAAGAGTGCCTTATCGTCTGTGGCGTTTGCAATGTTGATCGGATGAAGGCAATTTCTCATGCTCATATCGGCTAAAGAGGCGGTGAGGTTCCCCCGTTTACTCAATGTACCCATCTGCAGCCGCCCTTTGGGGGTCCGCAAAAATCGCCATGGCAGTGTTCATGCGGCGAAACCCGAATTTCTCGTAAAACGGCTCGCGTCCCGGGACAGCATACAGAATAATTTTCCGGTGCCCCTCGGACAAGCCAATCAACCTTTGAATCAGCTCCTTACCAAGTCCCGTCCCCTGGTGGGCCGGATGGACCACTATGTCGCAAAGATAGGAACAATCCACGCCGTCAGCAACCGCGCGTCCCGCTGCGACGATCTTCCCGCCGTCAAATGCGATACAGGTGAACATGCTGTTGGAATAGGCCTTCTTTAACCAGTCGCCGCTCTTGATCCCAAGAGGAGCGATGCGATAAAGCTCGGACATCTCGTCCCAATCGATTGTGCCGCTGGCTTGTGACCATTGTATTGCCATAAAAACTCCTATGCTGTTGATTTAATCGCGGGAACCACTGGCGACGGCCCAGCCCTCTGCGGCCGCGACCAGACAACCCCCAGCCCCCGGTCGTCTGGCGGGTGAATCCAGTGCTCGAGTAACCAAGCTCCCCACAGTTAAGCAGTGCGCTCTGGCGCGTTCGGATTGAGCCGCGCGCGTCGGTAGTGCATGACGACTGCGCCGTTGCTGAGCGGTCTCGCGGAGACCAGCTCAAGCCGTCGCGTACTGGGCAGCCCGCTCTGATATAGGGTCGGGCCATGGCCGGCGATCCTCGGATGAACGAGAAACGTGTACTCGTCGATCAGATCCAGCCGATCCAGCGCGTTCGCGAGCTTGCCGCTGCCGAGGAGTACCCCGGCCGGCGTCGCATCCTTGAGCTTTTGCACGCTCGCGCGCAACTCGCCGGCTATGTGGTGGCTGTTAGTCCAAGGGAAGTCCGTTCGCGTCGACGACACGACGTACTTTGGCTTGGTCTCGAGCTTGAGTGCCCACTCGCGCATCGCCTGCGGCGCTTCCACTTCGCCACGCGCGACCGCCGGCCAGTAGCTCTCCATCATTTCATAGGTGACGCGGCCCCACAGCATCGCTCCAGCCTCGTCCATGAGGCGGGTGAAGAAGGCGTGCGTCTCGTCGTCCGCGATTCCCTCCTGGTGGTCAACGCAGCCGTCCAGGGTGAAATTCAGGCTGAAGGTTAGAAGTCCCATACGAGTTTCCTCTGAAGTGGGTTGGGCGCAACGGAATGCTACAGCGCTACGCGACGACTTTTGCGGAAATGGCGAGCGACCTCACCAAAACTTCCATTTCGACTTTGCTGATGGCTTCTCGTAGACCAGCTTCATTACCGTGTTCTCTTTACCGAAAACTGACTCCGAATATACAACCCTAATCTTTTCTCCGGCGTCTTCACCAACAGTATCACCATCGTTAATGGTCCTTCCGGCGCTCAGCACATAATCCGCCAGCGAATATAGTCTCTCACGGAGTGCGCCGGGCTCCTCCGGGGATGCATCCGTCTCGATCTCCATGTATCCAAGAGCTTCCAGTCCCGAAGTAAACCCAGCAGACCCTTTGCTCTCCTGACGTCCAACTCTAGTGTCTATCCAGATATGAACCGGGGGCCCTTCAGGCAGAATCGCAGTTGCGAACTCCACGAAAAGTGCTTTGGGTACCAATAGCGTTGCATTGCCCCAGTAAACGCCGATGGCGCTGGGACAAGCAGCCAACACCGCGGCAGTGGCCTGGGTCAGTAGATTGGACAGAGAGACCAAGTCTGTTGTTGCGGAGACGGTAACGATGATGTGGGTCTTATGCTCCTGAATTTCGCTTTCCGCGTTGCGCCAAAGGATACTTGTGGCGCAGGGCCCCTCGAGGTCTGACCACGGAATGGGGCCGCACATCTTCCCTAAAACAACGTCTGCCTCGCCTACTCTAAAAGCATAAGTACCTTCCGCGGCTTCGGCATTACTCACCTCTGGAAGATCAGGGTAGTTTTCCCGCATGAAATTGCTGAGAGTTGCCAGATCGGGGATGCCATCGTCGGCAAGCATCACCATTGATATGCCAATTGTCATTTAATTTTCCTTAGCTGTTGTCCAACGCGTTTGAATTAGCGGCGCACTTTAGCGTGCCAGTTGCATGAAATGTTGGGCTTACGCATTTTGGAACTCCAGGAACTCAATTGCGGCTTCGCGCGTCGAGTACTTCGACTTCGGATTTCGTTGTACTTCTCGGAGCAGTTCGAGCCAGAGGGCGCGAGAGTGCGGCGAAAGATCGGAATTCAAAATACTGTTCGCCATCCAAACAGTCAAATTCGCAGGTTGACGGCGCAGTGAGTCAATCAAAAATGGTTCGTACCCTGGAATGGCTTCCAACTCGTGAACGAGTGGGCCCGGCGAGCCAAGATCCGTGTCCGGAAATCGCTCCATCAGCCTAAACATTGCATCAATTGCGTCTTCACGCGACGGTAAAGATGCGAAGCCCTCGAAGATTTCGTAGAGCCTTGCGACATCACCCACGCCATTCGGCGTGAAATCATCAAGCGCACGAATCACGGAACCGATTGAATCGTTCATGATTTCTCCCTATCCAATTCTAAAGCCCGACTGCTTAATCGACCTACGACCAAGATTCCTTTGCGGACCAGGGCGCAATCCGTTCAGCATGTCGCCAAACGTTGTATGGTAAACCGTGTTCGCTCCGAATACTTAATCCGCGATGCGCTCGGCCACCTGGTCGCCAATGGTCTGCTGCATTAATAGGCTGGTGACTTTGCCGCCGGCGTCGCGCCGGAACTCAACGCTATTCATCCTTCCCTCCATGAAGAAGCTGGCCGACGCATACGGCTTCAGCTCCGTCGCCGCGCGGCCCTCACGCTGCCAGGTCAGGATTGCCCCTTTGCGGCGCACCGTACGTGTGCTGTTATCGGCCAGTTTATAAGTGCCGACGAGAGCTTCCAGCTCCTCCGGCGGCAAAGCGATGACTTTCCGCTCGGGGAATGGATCGTCAATGGCAATGGCTGCCGCATGCTGCGCCACCATTTCTGAATTGAGCAAAGCGCGATCGCCATTGCTCAACACAGCCACAAAAACTTTATCGTCCGGCAGACGAACTACGTGGCCATTGAAGCCGGGGATGTCGCCGCCATGCGCTATTTCCTGGTGACCGCGCAGCTTGCCAATGGTCCAGCCGAAACCATAATTGCATGCCGCCTCCGCAGGCAGAGTGCATGGCGTGAAAGCCCGCTTCCAGCTTTCTACCGTCAGCAGCCTGCCAGCGCTGATCGCGGCATCCCACCGCGCAAGATCGTCAACAGTGGAAACCAGCGCACCTGCCGAGTAAGGCAATGACATGCTGATTTGATCGGCTGGACTGTAAGCCGAGAGAAAGCCGCCGCGATAGCCTGGAATGCGGCGCTTGTTGCTGCGCTCCACGCCTTCGTAAGCCGTATCTACCATGCCTAACGGCTCAAAGATGTTCCGGGCAATAAAATCGGCATAACGCATGCCGGAGGCTTTCTCGATAACGGCGCCAAGCAGGAAGTAGCCGGAGTTGCTGTATGCCCAGCGTTCACCCGGTGCAAAGTCCAGCGGTTCATCTTTGAAGAAATCGATCATTTGCGCAACGCTCATGTCCTTCCGAGCCACGGACCAGAACGAACGCATGGCCGTGTAATTGTGGATGCCGGACTTGTGCTGCAGCAGATGCTGTATGGTGATCGACTTGCCTTTGGTCGGATAATCCGGCACGAATCGCGTGATGTCGTCCTGCAGCGAAAGTTTGCCTTGCTCCGCCAACATCAGGACGGCCACAGCGGTGAACTGCTTGGTGATCGAGCCAAGTCGCAACTGCATGTCCGCCTGCAGCGGGATCCTTTTGCCGACGTCGGCCAAGCCATATGCCTTACGGAAGACCGTCTCGCCATCCCGTATCACAATGACGGCAGCGCCTGGGGCGCCGGGCTTGAACATCGGCGCCAACTTTGCATCCAGCAGCCCTTCCAGGGAAGTACTGTCAGCATATGCGAAGCAGGCCTGGAGCAACAGCGCTGCGGCAACTATTGGCCGTGGGGACATCAAAGGACTCCTGAAAAAAAGGTCGGCATATCGCAACGCGCTTATTCGGCGAGCGCCGAAGGCGTCGGCTGGAATGATGGGCTGGAACGCACCTCGCGGCGATTAACGACGGCAATAATTGCTGCGAATGCAGCCTCAATCGCGGCGCCGGAAAGCGCGCTCAAGGCTGGAGAAGCATTTTGCCGTCCAAGAAGCAAGCCGGCTCCCGCCAAGGCCAAGCCGCAAACCCAATAGACACGCATACCGTAGATTGAACTGAACACCAGATAGCGTCCGCCAATGACAAGCAGCATGGCTGGGAAATACCATTCGATGCGCGGCTGCGAACATGCATAGGCAAGTGGAAGGTTGAAAATGAGCCATAGAGTACTGGCCCCAGCCAATGACGCAAGTGGGTTGTCTTTTGAATGATTACCTGGACGACCGAAGAGCTTCGAGATCAAGATTGCCGCAGGGTGAATGAACGTTGCTCCGATGAAGAGCACCCAGACAGCCTGCTCTGGCGACATGCGAATCGCGGCGATTGCGGCAGCAAGCCACGCTATCGCGGACGCGAACATTCCCGAGGCCCCACCAATATAAGCGAAGCGCATGTCAGCTTGAGCTTGCAGGAGATTTGTTTTCATGAAATAGACAAGTCCTTGTAATGAAAGCGAAGGGGCGGAAGCGGGCATCACGGTCACCCGCATGCGGGATGCTGTGAAGCTTTCGCTTCAGGCAGCCTTGCGCACGGCGAGCTGACGACGCGCGCTGGCGGTGGCTGGCACGCCGCCGACTACGCGCAGGCCATGGCGGTTGTCGCTTCCGGGCAGGTGGAACACGCTGACGGCGTCCGCCATGGCGTGTGCCTGCTGCTGCATAGAGGCTGAGGTGGCCGCTGCTTCTTCCACGAGGGAAGCGTTTTGCTGCGTCGCGCTGTCCATTTCGGCGATGGTGGCATTGACCTGGGCGATGCCCGCGCTTTGTTCGCGGCTGGCGTCGGCGATATCCTGCATCAGCGATGCTACGCGCTGCACCGAGTCCACAATCTTGTGCATTGCATTGCCCGCCGAGTCGACCTGCTTGCTGCCCTCGTCCACCGTTACCTCGGAAGCGCCGATCAATTCCTTCACCTCGTGCGCCGCCTGCGTAACGCGGTGGGCCAAGCTGCGCACTTCGCTCGCAACGACGGCGAACCCGCGTCCCTGCTCGCCCGCGCGGGCTGCTTCCACTGCGGCGTTCAGCGCCAGGATATTGGTCTGGAACGCAATGTCGTCGATCACGTTGATGATGTCGGCAATGCGCGCCGAGCTGTCGCGGATGGCTCCCATGGTGCCGACCACTTCGGCCACCAACCTGCCGCTTTGCTCCGCCAGCACTGCGGTATCGGCCACCAGCTTGTTTGCTTCGCTTGCATTGTCGGCGGTGGTGCGCACGGCCCCGGTGAGTTCTTCCATCGTCGCCGCCGTCTCCTCGATGTTGGATGCCTGCTTTTCAGTGCGCTCGGCCAGGTCCTTGTTGCCCATGGCGATTTCGTCGGCGGCCATGTTGATGGTGTCCGAAGAGATGCGCACGGCACCCACGGTGTTGGTCAGGTTGTCGACCATGGTGCGCATGGCAGCCAGCAGGCTATCCTTGTCGCCGTCGCGCAGCGTCACCTCCACGCCGAGGTGGCCGGCCGCTACTTCACGCACGATCTGGGCTGCGTAAGCAGGTTCGCCACCCAGCTCGCGCTGCAGGCCGCGGATCAGGCGCCACGCTGCCACCACACCGGCGATCAGGCCAAGCACCAGCAGCACCGTGTTGACGCGCAGCGTTGTCGCGGCGCTTGCCGTCGCTGCGGCGTATTCTTCACGGGCGACGTCATCCTGCAGTTTGCGCAGGCGGATCAGTTGGCCACGGGCGGCGTTGAAGGCTTGCTCGACTTGCGGCAACTTGGCGGCAGCCTGGCTGGCATCGTCTTGCAGCTGGCGCTCCAATTGGCCGCGCTGCTCTTCATAGCTTGTCCACGCCTGGCTGAAGGCTTCGGCGATGTCCTTCTCTTCCGGCGTCAGATAAGTTGCCAAGTAGGCCTTCCATTGGGCCTTGGCTTCTTCGTCGAGCTTGACGTTTGCCTGGATCGCATGGGTTACATCCGATGGGCGCGTTGCCACGACGGCGCGCGCGAGATGTGCCTGCATTTGGAATGCCGCGTCCATGATGTCGCCAATCTGCAGCAGCGGGACGGTGCGGTCTTCGTAGACTGTTCGCAGCTTGTCGTTGCTGAATTGGGTGCCGCGCAAGCCGCTGATGCCCACCAGCGCCGTCGTCAGCACCAACAATGCGAAAAGCAATGCCAGCCGCATGCCCACAGTGAGATTTTGGAACATCAGTTGCCTCCTGTAATTATGAGGCAGCAGTATAAATCACATGTTGTATTTTTTGCAAAGAAGTTAAAACATATTAACTTTGGGGTCGCAGTGGAATGCAAATTACCTGATGGCCCCCGGAAATGAACTTACCAATCATGACGCAGAATAGAACACTACCCGAAGCCGCGTTGCTCAAATTGCCGCCGCGCGGTCATCCAAGATACCCAGAAGTGAGCGAGGTTGAGCGCAATGTTATGCCTTTACCTGTGCGAGCCATTCTTGAAACCATTCAGTAGGTAGCCGCTCTTCCTCAAATGAGCGGGTTCGTAGTTCTTCTATCGAATATTTGTTGGCGAGGTAAAGATCCCATTGAGTTTCCACATCGGTTAGAACAGGCAACATTTTCTCGATTTCGGTTGGCGCGTTAACTTCCAGCAAAGCACCCCAGAACCGATCACATCACTCCGCTATTTGCTTAAGGGAGTGAGGTGACTGATCGGGGCTAACGCCCCACTCCAAAACACGAAGCACCGTTTCGCGCGTAAACGGAAGCGCGATCGGGTCTGGTTTTGCGGGAGATGAGGAAGCGCTATTCATGGGCATAACGGTGGACGATAACCGGCGGCTGGAGCGCGCAGCCCGTAAGCCGTCCGATTGATCAAGGGGTTAGCCATTTTGTGATAGCACCGCGAAATGTACCGACGCCACGGGATCATAGTGGACCCGAAGATCAGTTGACTTCGCCTGGAGAGAGAAAGAGCCTCTGATCGTTCGCTCACCATGCCACGATTGGAACGAAATGTTCTCAATGCACTCGATTGTAATCTCCGACAGCACCTGGGCTTGTCTCGCCACCGATACGTATATCGAAGAAATTGACCCAATCTGAAAAGTCACGACAAGTTCAGTTCCATCGCTATAGCAACGGACGAACGAAGTAACACCTTCGTCAGGATTATGCGTGGACGATAAATCAAACCCTCGTTCGAGGAATTCAGATTCATCGGGTGGGCAAAGCAGAGTCATCGTATCCAAGAGGGCTAACGTGGTTGTTCAGCGGCGCCGGTAGGCGTCCGCTGGAAATGATTGTTAGCGAAAAATTTCATTTGGGACGCTCCACGAATTCGCCACGCCCCCATCGTTCAGCCTCTGGCGATGGCTCACCAATCTCGAGTTCAGTTTCGAGTTGTACTTCAAGAGCCATTTGATGAAAGGACTCTATCCGGTTTTTCAAATACTCGAATTTTTCAACACGCCCATCCACAAGAAGTTCAAAGGGGACGTTTGCCCCATCGAGAGAGGAAAGCACCCCTTGAACAATCGCTTCGGAGCTTGTGTGATCTCGCCCAAATAATTCGCAGAGTCGGATTGTGGACTGTGATTTGATCGCGGCGGCGATCTGAGCCAATGGCAGATGCGTCTTCTCACGAAGCATCGCGACCAATGCTGCGGAGCTTGATGATTCGAGGATGCGTATGTCGATCAGTGAAGGCATATTCAAACGCGCTAACGTCCAAATTCAGCCGCGCCGAAGGCGTCGGCTGGAATGCCTGGTTGGGCGATGTTTACCATACCTTCCACCAAGGTTTCGCCGAAGCGGACAGCGAGGGTTCGTTGGATGTCGAATACTTGAAGTCAGTCTTGAAGTTCACTTCATCCCCATTCAAATGAAACGTCAATGCGGCCTCGATCCATTTGTCACCTTGTTGTGCCATCCGAACATACAACTCATCGATCAGATCGCGAAGTTTTTCGCTAATAGAGGCCGCACCAGGCTGCTCGTCATTCTTGAGTTTGTAGTTGATCCTGGTTCCGTCGCAATCAATCGTTAGTATTCCTTTCGTCCACTCCTGTGGCGTGCATTTAACCGTCTCGGAAACAAGTCGATTGATGACGTCGGTATATTGATCTAGCTTACTTGTCACAGAATTCTCCAGAAGCCCAACGTAAAGTAGACGTCATATTGACGATTTAATAAATTTCATTATGACGTCTAATCCCCCATTGAGCAATCTCCATATCCCTTGGGCCAAATCGGGCGAACATAAAGCGTCCTAAAGCCCGTGAGGAAAGCGTCATGCCCTCAGACCAGCCAAAACTGCTTGACCAAGTGCGAGCCGTCATCCGAACTTTGCACTACAGCATCCGTACAGAGAGCGCCTACGCTGACTGGATTCGTCGCTACATCCTCTTCCATAAAAAGCGACATCCTAACGAAATGGGAAAGGAGGAGATCGAAGCGTTCCTGACCCACCTCGCCGTGGATCGAAAGGTCTCAGCATCGACCCAATCTCAAGCAAAGGCAGCACTGCTCTTTCTTTACCAGCGCGTCCTTAAACTGGAACTGAATTGGCTCACAGATGTCGTCGCAGCCAAGCAACCACAACGATTACCAACAGTCCTGACGCTTGACGAAGCGCGATCACTACTTTCGAGAATGGACGGCGAGACCTGGCTCATCGCCTCCCTATTGTATGGCAGCGGACTCCGCTTGCTGGAGGCTTGCAGGTTGCGCGTGCTTGATCTGGATTTCGGACCAAAACAGCTGATTGTTCGAAATGGCAAAGGCGCAAAGGACCGTGTCACCATGTTACCGGAGTCGCTGATCGAGCCGCTCCAGTCACACTTGGAACTGGTCCGGCTGCAGCACCAGCGCGACTGCGATAATGGCGGTGGCGACGTGTATCTGCCATTCGCCCTTGACCGCAAGTACGCTAACGCACCACGGGAGTGGAAGCGGCAATATGCATTTCCTGCTCGGGGGCTTTCAATTGATCCACGCACTGGAAGTACTCGGCGACATCACATCGAAGAACAACGCGTTCAACGCGCGGTGAAATCTGCGGCCGTCCAAGCCTGCATTCTGAAGAAAGTATCACCCCACACGCTAAGGCATAGCTTTGCAACGCATTTGCTTCAGGCTGGGTACGATATTCGAACAGTGCAGGAACTGCTTGGCCATAAAGATGTGCGCACGACGATGATCTATACGCATGTGCTGAATCGCGGTGGGCGAGGCGTCATCAGTCCGCTTGACCATGAGCGGCTCAACTAGCGCACGTATTGCTGACGGATGCGCTGTTGAACTTCCTGTGGCAGCTTGTTAAGAAACGCATCCGAAGGGACCAGCATGCGCAAGGTTCTGGCTTCGATGTCGAACTCCCCCACGAACTGGCGCATACCGATGTAAAGCTTCTTTTCATCGGCGGAGAGCGCGGAAGATTTCGGGTAGAGGCCGCTCCACGGTGCGTCGGCCAGAAGCGTCGTGATGTTCATCTCGGAATCGACAGCGACGATAGCGTCGGACAGTGTGACCAGCATCGTTCCATCGCGCGACACAGAGACAGCATACGGGGCAAACGGTAGTTCGGCGGCAGTGCTCGCCTTCCAGCGCGCATTGGATGTAGATCGGCCAAGACGGATAATGGAGCCGCTGCTAGTCATCATGTGCGCCAAGCCTTCAATGGCGTACACACCGTCGGGGCGAGTGATGAAGTCTTTGACCTGGTGATTGGAGACTTGGTAGCTGGCCGTTCCATCCTCGCTGAACCAGTAAATCGCCGCGCCAAATTCGCCTTTGTTGAAACCTACGAGCCAACCGTCTTCGACGCGCAGGAAAGATGAAGCTCCCCTGAAGCCGCCGGCCGTGGTATCGAATGGGGGGCGCTCACCTGCCACGTTCGGCTTTTCGTGCGCAAGTTGCGCGCTGACCAGGCCACCTTCTGAGTCGACGCGCCAGGAGTGACGGGAGTAGTTGCCGGCGTAGTACCAGGCCATGCGCGCGGCGGCATCCGATGCGGGTGGGACGGCGATTTCCTTCCATTGGGCGATATCGCGCGGATAGTCGGCTTCGGATGCAAACGCGGAAAGCGAAAGCGCGAATAGGCCAAGGCAAAGCAGGAAGCGGCGCATCGGGTGGCGAAATGGCATGTTATCAAAAACACCACTATGCCAGCGAACCGCGCATTGAACAAGATGGAAGTGCGGGCAGCGTAGCCGCAACTGCCCGCAACGGGGCATGAACTTGCCCCAAGGAAGGAAGAATGAAAATTAGTGCAATAGCACTGGTTGGCTCATCAATGCCTCATAGTTGCCCAGGAATTCATCGATCTCCTCGATGGTGGGCTCGCTGGCAATCAATTCGTTCACGTCGCGGCGGAAGTTCTGCGCCATGACCCCGGCAATGAAAATTTCGCGTTTGCCGCCTTTGTCCACGATCTCGTAGCCGCCGAAGCGCAAAGCTTCCAGGCTGCGGTCGGGGCCAAATTCGACCACACTGTATTGCTCGCTGTTATAAATGAGGTTCATATGGCTTCCTTCACAGTTCCGTTTCCAAACCGAGATGGGGCTGTGCTGACCTTTTTCAAGCGATCAGTACCGGCTCCAGGCGCAGCAGGGCGTCGTAAGGGGCCGTTGCAAGCATGGCGCGCAAGCGGTCGACGTGGGTGGCGTCCGCCAGGCTGATAAAGAGCTGCGCCGGGGGACGGCGCAAGAGACGATTCAATGTAACACGCAAAACCAGGTTACCGGCGCAGCATAGGCAGCCGGGGGCGATGCGTAACACCTGCGGCTGCCATGCCGTGGGGTCACTTTCATCATACACCAATCGGGAATTGCCGTCGGCCATGCCTTCGAGGATGATGGCCGTGGACTGGCCCGGCACCAGGGCGGCCGCAATCGCGTTCTCGCGCGCTGCGGCCGTTGCGCCGGTGACCAGGGTAGTGTGGATCAAGCCTGGTTCTTCTTGGACAGCTTGCCGGGTTCCACGCCCAGTTGCTTGAGCTTGCGGTACAAGTGGGTGCGTTCCAGCCCGGTCTTCTCGGCCACGCGGGTCATGCTGCCGCCTTCGCGGCCCAGGTGGTGTTCGAAGTACATGCGTTCGAAGGCGTCGCGTGCTTCACGCAGCGGCAGGTCGAACGACAGGTTGAAGATCGGGTTGTCGCCATTGACGGCGCGCGCCATGCCCATATTGTGGGTCACCGGCTGCTGCGTCACCTGGGCCTGGCCGAAGCCGCTGCTTTCCTCGACCGGCGCCGGCATTACCGGGCGGGCCGCCATCACGGGCGCGCGCACGGCTTCCTGCGCCCGGCTCAAGCCGGCTTGCACTGCCTTCAGCAGCTTTTGCATCGCAATCGGCTTTTCCAGGAAATTCATGGCGCCGATGCGGGTCGCCTCCACCGCGGTGTCGATGGTCGCGTGGCCGGACATCATGATCACCGGCATGGTCAGCAAGCCGTCGCGCTGCCATTCCTTCAGCAGGGTGACGCCGTCCGTGTCGGGCATCCAGATGTCGAGCAAGACCAGGTCGGGCGCCCCGGCGGCGCGGGCCTGGCGTGCCTGCTGGGCGTTTTCCGCCAGCGTGACCGCGTGCCCTTCGTCGCCCAGGATTTCCGAGAGCAACTCCCGGATGCCCATTTCATCATCTACTACCAGAATGTTTGCCATGTATCCCTTGCCCCTTCCCTCATTTTTTTCCCGCTCTACGCAGGCATTCTATACCTGTCGCGGCGACAATGATTTTATTAGTCCAACAATATTATGCCAACTACACCGGCGCCAACTTTAACAGCAAAATCAGCACCGACGCACCACTACTATCGTCACGGTTCTGGATATCGATCCGCCCCCCGTGTTCCTCGATGATTTTTTTCACCATCGCCAGGCCCAAGCCGGTGCCCTTCGCCTTGGAAGTCACATACGGTTCGAAGGCATTCGCCAGGATCTTGGGTGCGAAGCCGGGGCCATTGTCCGAGATTGAGAGGCGCACCGCAATACGTGTGCTGCCGTCCGCACTCTGGTAAATGATGCCCTCCGTGACGACGTCGATGCGCGGATCGGCGCCGGCAGGCGGATGCTCCTGCAGCGCGTCCTGCGCATTCTGCAGCAGGTTGTGGATCACCTGGCGCAATTGGGTGTCGTCGCCCATGATCATGGGCAGGGCGGGCGCCAGGTTGGCGTGGATGATGTCGTTGCCCTCCCCGGCCACGTACAGGTGCAGGATTTCATCCACCAGGGAATTCAAGTCCAGCGGCTGCAGTACGGCAGGCGGGGTGCGGGCGTAATCGCGGAAGTCGTCGACCATGCGTTTCATGGCGGCGACCTGGTTGACGATGGTGGTGGAGGCTTTGTTGAGCAATTCCACATCGGGGCCCGCCAGCTTGGATTCAAGCTTCATTTGCAGGCGTTCGGCTGACAGCTGGATAGGCGTCAGGGGATTCTTGATTTCGTGGGCGAGGCGGCGAGCCACTTCGCCCCAGGCGATCGAGCGCTGGGCGGAGATCACGTCGGTGATATCGTCGAACACGACGATGTAGCCGGTTCCGGTTTCCAGCGGCAGGCGCGAGCCGCGCGTCAGCAGGATCAGTTCATTCTCTTCGGCACTGCCGGGCGGGCGCGGGATCTCGATCTGGCGCTGCCAGTGCAGGCGCGCCACGTTGCGGCCGGCGGCGGTTTGCGCGCTCTGGGCCGAGAAGGCGTTGATGATGGCGGCGGCGAATTCCTGCATGCCCTCCACCTCGGCCAGCGGCTGGCCGATCAGGGTCACGCCGGCGTGCTGCAGGATGCGTTCGACCGAGTCGTTGCACGTGACCAGGCGGAATTCGGAATCGAGCACCATCACCCCTGCGGACATATTGGCCAGCACGGATTCCAGGTGGGCCTTGGCGTTTTGCAGGGCGATGCGGTTGCGCTCGACGGCGCTGCGCGCTTCGGACAGCTGGCGCGTCATGGTGTTGAACGATTGGGTCAGCGTGCCCAGTTCGTCCGAACTGGCGACGATGGGGCGCGGCGAGAGGTCGCCTTCGGCCACGGCGCGGGTGCCTTCGGCCAGCAGCAGCAGCGGTTGCGCCAGGTCGTTCGCGATCAGGAAGGCGGCCGCGATGGCGCCGAACACTGCCAGCAGCAGCGTCAGCGTCAGCATCACCAGATACATCTTGCGCAGGCCGTCGCGGGCTACGTAGCGCTCCTTGTAATCCGAGTAGGCCGTACGGAGCATTTCGCCGTTGTCGGCCAGGCGCTGGGGCACGGCCTGGATGATCTGCAGGTAGCGCGGTGCCAGGTGTGCGCCGGATGGCTGCACCGGGTCGGGAATCGCCATCAGCACGCGCAGGCGCAGTACGTTATTGGCGTCCGGCGGCTGCACCGCTGTCGTGCCGGCATGGTCTTCGCGCAATTCACCGCCGCCTTCATAGCCGGCGTAGGAAGGCTCTTCCTTGGCCTTAGCCAGCATGGCCGTGGTCGGCAAATCGGCCGACAGGTTGACGCGGCGTTCGCCCATCGCGGAGACGATCAAGCCGCCATCGGAATCGACGATGATCGCGCTCTGGGTACCTGGATGGCGGCGCACGAAACGCGCCAGCGTGGCCGGGGCGGCGTAGAAGGGGTCTTCGGCCAGCTGGCGCACGGTGCCGCGCGCCTGGGCTTCCAGTTCGGCCAGCGAGTCGTCCAGGGCGGCACGCCCCAGGTCCAGGCCGGCGTCGAGCGCCTCCTCCATCCGCACGTTGAACCAGGAATCGATGGAATGCCCCAGGAATTGCACCGACACCGTGAAGATGATCAGGCCGGGCAAGACGCCGATGGCGGCAAACAGCACCACCAGCCTGGTCATCAGGCGCGAACCGAACTTGCCGCTCTTGTAGCGCGAATAAAGGCGGAACAGGGAGACGCCGACCAGCAGCACCAGCGCCACCGCGACCGCGGCGTTGAGGCCAAGCAGCCAGCCGTAATAACGTTCGAGGAAGGTTGAACTGTCGGAGGCGGAGGCGAGCAGGAACAGCAGGATGCTGCACACCGCGCCGGCGACGACAAACAGATACCTGAGGGCCGATCTCACTTACTCGGCCCTGTACTGGAAGGTTTTCTTGTTGGAGGCGAGCCGCCACTCGCTGTTGTTGAAGGCATTGACCTGGATCGGTTTGGGCAGGTAGTCCTTGTCCATCCCCATGCGCAGGGTCACGTTATACGTTTTGCCCACCTCCAGGGCGCCGCGCGGGGCCACGACCCAGCGGGTCGGCCGGCGGATGAAAAACAGGGCTTCGTCCAGCGTGGCGAATGGCTGGGCCACGCTGCCGATGATCTTGACGTGGTACTGGCGCGTCAGCACGTCGTACCACAGCTTGTGGGTGCGCTTGGCGGTGACGGCCTTTTCGTCGAACCAGTACCAGCGCGGGCGGGTGAAGCTGATTTCGGTGGTGAAGTGCAGCGATACGCCAGCTTGTACCGCGTCTTCCAGGCCGTGGCTCAGTTCAAACGAATAGGCGGAGGACAGGCGGTAGCCCTCTTCGGCCGCTTCGATATAGGCGCGCGTGATCTCCACCGTATCGTCGGCGGCGCGGGCGGCGTGCGGCAACGCACACGCAAGCGTCAACAGCAACTGCCAGCAAAGGAGTCGGAAAAATCTTTGGATCACTTGCCTGGTGCTCGTCAAAGGGTCACGCATCTTTCCGGAACAATGCGTAGAACAAACCATCGTGATCCTGCTCGGCGCCGCCCAGGGGCAGCAGCTGGCCTGGCGCCTCGAGGCGGGTGGCGCGGTTGCGCACCGCGAAAGCGGCCGCCTGCGCCTCGGACTCCTGCGGCCACAACGAACATGTCACGAACAGCAATTTACCATTGGGGGCAAGCATTCGCCAAAGGTTGTCGAGAATTTGCGACGAAAGTGTTGCAAGTTGTCGGGTGTCGCTCTTGCGGCGCAGCCAGCGGATATCCGGGTGGCGGCGCACGATGCCGGAGGCGGTGCAGGGCACGTCGGCCAGGATGCGGTCGAAGGGCTGGCCGTCCCACCAGCCGTCGGCCTGGGCTTCGGCGGGCTGCAGGGACGCCTGCAGTTGCAGGCGGTCGAGGTTTTCCTGGACGCGCTGCAGGCGCTTGGGGTCGGCGTCCAGTGCTGTCAAGTTGACATCGGCCAGCTCGAGGATGTGGCAAGTCTTGCCGCCGGGGGCGGCGCAGGCGTCGAGCACGCGCATGCCGGGTTGCACGTCCAGCAAGGTGGCGGCAAGTTGGGCGCCGGCGTCCTGCACCGAGACGTCGCCTTCGGCGAACCCGGGGATTTGCTGGACCGGGACCGGTTTGTCCAGGCGGATCGCCGATGGGCCGATCTGGCTGGCGGCCATGCCGGCGGCTTGCAGGCGCGCCAGGTAGTCGGCCACGCTGGTGCGGCGCACGTTCACGCGCAGGGTCAGCGGCGGGGCTGCGTTACCGGCGGCCAGCAGCTGCTCCCAATCCTTCGGGTAGGCGGTGATGGCGGCGTCGATCCACCATTGCGGGTAGTTGTACTTTGCCTCGGGCTGCTGCATGGCTTCGGCCAGCAGTTCCTCTTTCTCGCGCAGGAAGCGGCGCAGCAGGGCGTTGACCATATTCTTGGCGCGGGCGGTGTCAGGGTGGGCACTCGCGGCGGTCACGGCCTGGTCGACCACGGTGAACGCTTCGTATGGGGCGGCGCTGCCGTCGGCCGGGTGCATCAGCGGCAGGGCCACCGAAAGCAGGGCCTGGACCATCGGGTCGGGGGCTTTCGGTGCCATCAGGCCGATCAGGATTTCACTCAGCGCCAGCTGGCGCATGGCGCGGTAGGCGATGTCCTGGATGGCGCCACGGGCTTGCGGGATGGCGTTGTTGGTGGCGAACACGCTGGCCAGCGCTTGCGGCAGCGCGGTGCCCTGCTGGACTTGCACGGCTGCTGCGGCGGCGCCCAGCATGGCGAAGGCCAGCGAGTCCTGTTTCAGCTCGGACTGGAAGTCGGTCTGGACGCGCGGTTTAAGGTCGCGGTGGTGGCTTTCCCGGAGGCCGGCGGGTTTGCCTGGCGCCCGCGCTGGCGGAGCGTCTGCTCCACGCGCTGCTGGCTTGCGGGCGGCCCAAGGCGAGCCAGTTCCGCTGCCCTCGCCGCCGGTCGCGCGCGAATCGTTGCGAAACTCAGCTCCGCCCTCGCGCCGCCCAAAGCCGCGCCGACCGCCCTCGCCGCGGCCTTCGCCACGTTCCCCGGCACCAGGTCGCGGCCCAAAGCCGCGTTCGCCGCCCTCGCTGCGGCCTTCGCCACGTTCGGCGGCGCCCGGCCGCGACCCGAAGCCGCGCTGACCACCCTCGCCACGGCCTTCGCCACTGTCGCCGGCACCCGGTCGCGGGCCGAACCCGCGTTGACCGCCCTCACCGCGGCCTTCGCCACGGTCGCCGGCACCCGATCGCGGACCGAACCCGCGTTGACCGCCCTCGCCGCGGCCTTCGCTGCGGGGCTCGCCGGTCGGGCGCGGGCTGCCGGCGCGTGGGGCCGGCTCGCTGCGGGATTGGCCCGCTGGGCGCGGGCCAGTGCCGCGTGGCGCACCGGAACCGGACGGACGCGGCCCTGACGAGCGTTGAGCGCCCTCTCCCTGCGCGCGGGGCGCTTTGCCTGCCGGCGCAGCCGGCCTAGCCTTGGGTTTGAGGGATAGGGTTGGGCGCTCTTTCTTAGTCATTGCAATCCTGTCATCGCGCCCGCCTGCCGGCGGAGCGGCCAAGCAGGCCGCCAAATCGCGGAAAATCTGTGAAAACCGAGATTGTAACCCGGGTCCCCACTGCAACTGTTCTACTTCTTCCCCTGCAATTTAACCAATCGAGCGTCGATCTTCTCCAAAGTTGCAGAACAACGCTTCACCCGAGCGTAGATACCAAGCGTATTCACTGCCAAGAAGTAGCCGAGGCCTCCCAATACCCACTGGGCGGCGACTAAGCCAGCGATGCCAAGGAGCGTGTCCAACGAGATACCGCTTGCCGTTTTTATGATCCTTTAGATAAGAAGAATGACCAAGCTACCGCACGAACAGCGGGGCCCAAGCCGATTTACCCGTTCTTGCAAACAAGTATAATGTTCCACTTTCAGACGTTTATTCAGAGGCAGGCCGCAGCGCCGCCCAGCCATTCACATGCTCGCCCAACAAAAGCAAGAGATCATTTCCCTGTTCCAGGCCGCCCTCGCGCCGATCCTGGAAGGCACCGAAGTTAAAGCCAACGTGGTGCTGGAGCGTCCGCGCGACGCCTCGCACGGCGACGTCGCCTGCAATATCGCCATGCAGCTGGCCAAGCAGCTGAAGATGAACCCGCGCGAGCTGGCGCAGAAGGTCGTTTCCGCCCTGCTGGACAACCCGGCCGGCAAGCAACTGGTCGCCTCCGCCGAAATCGCCGGCCCGGGCTTCATCAACCTGCGCGTCACCGACGCCGCCAAGCAGTCCGTGGTGAAGACCGTGCTGCAGCAGGGTGCATCGTTCGGCCAGAGCGAATCGCTGGCAGGCAAGAACGTCATCATCGAATTCGTCTCCGCCAACCCGACCGGCCCGCTGCACGTGGGCCATGGCCGCCAGGCGGCGCTGGGCGACGCCTTGTCGTCCCTGTTCGAAGCACAGGGCGCCAAGGTCACCCGTGAGTTTTATTACAACGACGCCGGCGTCCAGATCCAGACCCTGGCCACGTCCGTGCAATGCCGCGCCAAGGGCTTCAAGCCGGGCGACGCGGAATGGCCCGAATCGGCCTACAACGGTGACTACATCGCCGACATCGCCGCCGATTTCCTGGCGAAGAAGACCGTGTCCGCCTCCGACGGCCAGCCGGTGACCGCCACCGGCGACGTGGACGACATCGAAAACATCCGCGCCTTCGCAGTCACCTACCTGCGCAACGAGCAGGACATCGACCTGCAAGCCTTCGGCGTGAAGTTCGACAACTACTACCTGGAATCCTCGCTGTATTCCGACGGCAAGGTGGAAAAGGCCGTGGAAGCGCTGGTCGCCAACGGCCACACCTATGAAGAAGGCGGCGCCCTGTGGCTGCGCACCACCGACTACGGCGACGACAAGGACCGCGTCATGCGCAAGACCGACGGCGGCTACACCTATTTCGTGCCGGACGTGGCCTACCACATCGTCAAGTTCCAGCGCGGCTTCACCCAGGCCATCAACGTGCAGGGTTCGGACCATCACGGCACCATCGCCCGCGTGCGCGCCGGCCTGCAAGCGGTCGGCCTGGGCATCCCGCAAGGCTTCCCGGATTACGTGCTGCACAAGATGGTCACCGTGATGAAGGATGGCGCCGAGGTGAAGATCTCCAAGCGCGCCGGCTCCTACGTTACCGTGCGCGACCTGATCGAATGGTCCGGCGGTGGCGACATCACCAAGGGCCGCGACGCCGTGCGCTTCTTCCTGATCTCGCGCAAGGCGGACACCGAATTCGTGTTCGACGTCGACGTCGCGCTCAAGACTTCCGACGAGAACCCGGTCTATTACGTGCAGTACGCCCACGCGCGCATCTGCCGCATGCTGGAGAACTGGGGCGGGGATGAAGCCTCCGTGGCCAACGTCGACCTGTCGCCGCTGACCGCGCCGACCGAAGCAACCCTGCTGGCCACCCTGGCCCAGTATCCGGAAATGCTGGCCCGCGCCCAGGCCGAGCTGGGCCCGCACCAGGTAGCCTTCTACCTGCGCGACCTGGCCGCCGCCCTGCACTCCTTCTACTTCGCGGAAAAAGTGCTGGTGGAAGACGAGGCAACCAAGCTGGCCCGCGTGGCGCTGATGGTGGCCACGCGCCAGGTACTGCGCAACGGCCTGGCACTGATCGGCGTTTCCGCACCTAACCAAATGTAAGGACCACATGGCTTTTCGCTCCCTGCGCTCGCTGCGTCAGCAACAAGGCAATACCTTAGTTGGCATCATCATCGGTCTGGTCATCGGCCTGGTCATCGCCGTTGTCGTGGCGCTGATGATCACCAAGGGCCAGTCGCCCTTCACCGATAAGGCCCCGAAGAACGGCAAGCCGGCCGACGAAGCATCCGGCCAGATCGCCGATCCGAACAAGCCGATGTACGGCAACAAGGATGCCGTGAAGCGGGCCAACAGCGAGTTCGAGCGCGAAGCCAAGCCGCCTCCTGCGGATGAACTGCAGAAGGTGGTCGATACCATCCAGGCGCAGGGCCAGGTTCCGGCCAAACCTGCCCCGGCCCCCGCGCCGGCAGCCACTTCGCCGGCCGCGCCGCCACCGGTCAATAGCGCGGCACCGCCGGCCCAGGCGGCGGCCCCGGCTCCTGCATTGCCTGGCGAGGAAAAGTTCGTGTATTACCTGCAGGCCGGCGCCTTCCGCGAAGCCGCCGATGCGGAGAACACGCGCGCCAAGCTGGCCTTGCTCGGCTTTGAAGCAACCATTTCCGACCGCAGCACGGATGCCGGCGTGCTGCACCGCGTACGCATGGGGCCTTTCACCCAGGTTGAAGCCATGAACAAGGTGCGCGCCAAACTGTCCGAAAACGGCATCGACGTGGCCGTCGTTCGCAACCAGAAATAAGGAAAACAGACGATGAAACTGTTCAAGCAGATCCTGGCCGTATTCCTGTGCGGCGTTGCCTTCAGCGCCGGCGCTTCGCCGGCGGCTCCGGTCGCCGGCAAGGAATACGTGGTGCTGACCGAATTCCAGCCGGTCGATACCGGCAAGAAGGTCGAAGTCATCGAATTCTTCGCTTACTACTGCCCGCACTGCAACGTGCTGGAGCCTTCACTGGCTGCGTGGGTCAAGAAACAGGGCGACAACATCGTCTTCAAGCGCGTCCATGTGAGCCGTGGTCCGGCGGTACTGCCGCAGCAAAAGCTCTACTTCACGCTGGAATCGCTGGGACTGGTGGAGCAGAACCATCAGAAAGTCTTCGATGCCATGCACGTGCACAATAATCCGCTGCGCAGCGACGCGGCCGTGATCGACTGGGCCGCCGCCAACGGCATCGACAAGGCCAAATTTGCCGATACCTACAATGGCTTCGGCGTGGCGGCCAAGGTGCGCCGGGTGGAACGCATGATGAGCGATTACCGCGTCGACTACTGGCCGATGGTGATCGTGGATGGCAAGTACATGACCTCGCCTGCCGAGGCCAGCAAGGGCGTCAAGCCGGAGCCAAGCGAAGCACAGATGCACGCCAATGCGCTGACGGTGCTGGACTTCCTGGTCGCCAAGGCGAAGGCGGAGAAGAAGTAAGGCTTTGAAGCGCGTCTTCATCACCGGCGCTTCCAGCGGCATCGGCGCGGCACTGGCGGCGCATTATGCCGCCCAGGGCTGTACGCTTGGCCTGCTGGGGCGCCGCGCCGATGCGCTGCAGGCTTTGTCCGCCTCGCTCCCCAATGCGGAACGGCACCGCTGCTATGCGGCGGACGTGACCGACCACGCGGCGCTGCGCCGCGCCGCCGAAGCATTCCTGGCCCATGCCGGCGGCTGCGATATCGTCATCGCCAGCGCCGGCATCTCGCACGGCACCATCACCGAACTGGCCGACGATTTGCCGGTCTTCGAGTCTATCGTGGCGACCAACGTCACCGCCACCGTCGCGACATTCGCGCCGTTCGTCGCCGCCATGCGGGCGCAGGGCACACCGGCGCGGCTGGTGGGCATTGGCAGCGTGGCAGGCGTGCGGGGGCTGCCGGGCGGGGGCGCGTACAGTGCCTCCAAGGCTGCGGTGCGGGTGTATTGCGAATCGCTGCGCGTCGAGCTGCGCGGCAGCGGGATCGAAGTGGTCACCATCGCGCCCGGCTATATCGATACGCCGATGACGCAAAAGAACAAATACGCGATGCCGTTCCTGATGCCGCCCGCCGATTTCGCCGCGGCCGCGGCGCGCAGCATTGCGCGCGGCGACAGTTACCGCGTAATCCCGTGGCAGATGGGCGTGGTCGCGCGCCTGCTGCGGATGCTGCCGAACTGGCTGTACGACAGGGCTTTCGCCAAGGCGCCGCACAAGGCGCGCAAGGGCACCGCATGAATGCATCTCCTCTCGCCGCCGGGGCGATCCGCGCGCTGGTTGCCGACAGCGCTTCACATGTCGCCATCGAGGTGGTCGACGAAACCGGTTCGACCAATGCCGACTTGCTGGCCCGCGTGCCCTGCGCCGGGAGGGCGGGCGCCGGGGATGCGGCCGGGCCGCATGGCGCCGGACTGCCGGGCCCCGTTCTGCGCGGCCCCGTGCTGCGCGTGGCCGAGCGGCAGACTGCCGGCCGTGGCCGGGCTGGCCGCAGCTGGCTGTCGGCGCCGGGCGCTTCCCTCACCTTCTCCGTGGCCTGGCCATTCCGCGCGCCGCTGCACCGCATGGTGGGGCTGCCGCTGGCGGTCGGCGTGGCGCTGGCCGAAACGGTGGGCGGGCTGGGCGTGCCGGTGCAATTGAAGTGGCCGAATGACATCCTGAAGGATGGCGCCAAGCTGGCGGGCATCCTGGTCGAGACCCAGGCGGCGCCCGACGGCACCGTCTGGGCCGTGATCGGCTGCGGCATGAACTTGCTGATGCCGGACGAGATGGAGGCCGCCATCGGCCGCGCGGTGTCGTCCGCGCCATGGCTGGCGCAAATGGACCGCAATGCCTTGCTGGCGCAATTGCTTAGCCGCCTGTGCGCCGTGCTGGCGGAATTCGACGATACCGGCTTCATGGCTTTTACCGACCGCTGGAATGCGCTGCAAGCCTGGCGCGGGCAACCGGTGCGCCTGCTCGACCATGGCGCGGTGCAGCAGGAAGGGCTGGCGGCCGGGGTCGACGACCAGGGGCGACTGCTGCTCGACACGCCCGCCGGCCGCGTGGCCGTGCTGTCGGGCGACGTGTCATTGAGGCGCGCGTCATGAAGTACGACCTGCTGATCGACGCCGGCAATACCCGCATCAAATGGGCGCTCGCCGCTCCCGGCGCCGCCCTCGGCGAATGGCATGCGCAAGGCGCCCACCTGCACGCCGACGCCGCCGGCTTCCCCGCCGCGCTGGCCGCCGCCTTGGCCACCCTGCCCGCCGCCCTGCCGGGCGCGCCCTCCGCCGGCGATGCCGCGGCCACTGCCGCCCCGCCCGCAGCACCATCCGCCAAACCACCGTCCATGGCGCCCGACGGCGCTCCCGCCGCGCCCAGCCGCGTGCCGTCCCCCGCCATTGGCCGCGTTCTGATCGCCAACGTGGCCGGACAAACGGTCAAGGACATGCTGGCCGGCTGGCTGTCCGCGCCGCAGCTGGGGATTGCGCCGCAAGCGATCGGATGGTTCGCCTCCGTACCGCTGCGCGCAGGCGTGCGCAACGCTTACCGCAACCCATCGCAATTGGGCTGCGACCGTTTCGCCGCCGCCATTGGCGCCCATGCGCTCGCGCCGGGCAAGGCCATCGTGGTGGCCAACTGCGGGACTGCCACCACCATCGACGCGATCACGGCCGATGGTACTTTCCTGGGCGGCATGATCCTGCCCGGCCTGGGCCTGATGGCGACCTCGCTGGCCCGCAACACCGCCCAGCTGCCGCAGATCCAGCCTGGCAGCAAACTGCCGGAAGGCTTTGCCGACAATACCGACGACGCCATCCTGACCGGCTGCCTTGCCGCGCAGGCCGGCGCGATCGAGCGCGCATTCGAGCTGCACCAGGCCGTAGAATGTATTATTTCAGGCGGCGCCGCGCCGTATGTCGCGCCCGCGGTCCCCGTACCGCACCGCCACGTGGAAAACATTGTGATGATAGGCTTGCACGCTGCCCTGCGCAGCGCCTGACCCGGATGGAGTGCCCGTGCTGAAACTGATCTTTGCCCTGCTGCTTGCCGCCAACGCCGCGCTGTTCGCGTACGGCAAAGGCTACCTCGGCCAGTTCAGCGGCAATGAACGCGAGCCGGGCCGCCTGCAAAAGCAGCAGAACGCCGACAAGCTCCTGCTGGTCAGCGCCAGCAAGGCGGACAGCGCCGCAGCCGCCGTGTCCCCGCCTCCGCCATCGCCGGTGCCGCGCGACGAACCCGCCGCCATCGCTTGCCTGGAAGTCGGCAACTTCGTGCTGGCCGATGCGCGCAAGTTCGAGCAAAGCCTGGCGCCGCTGGGACTGGGCGACCGGCAACTGCGCCGCAACCTGCCGGGCCAGGAAATCTCCAGCTATATCGTGCATATTCCGCCGCAGGGCAGCCGCGCAGCCGCGGAAAAGAAGGCCGACGAGCTGCGCGCCCTCGGCATCACCAACTTCTTCGTGATGAACGACAGCTCGCCGCTGCGCTGGGGCATCTCGCTGGGCGTGTTCCGCACCGAAGGCGCCGCCCAGACCCAACTGGCCACGCTCACCAAACAAGGCGTGCAAGGGGCGCGCGTGGCGCCGCGCTACAGCGGCAGCAAACAGCTGCTCTATCAGTTCAAGGACATCAGCGAAGAGACCAGGGACCGCATCGCCAGGATCGTCGCCAGGTTCCCCGAGCAGGAAACCCGCTCCTGCGCTACCTCCCGATAACGATAGGCTTCAGCTTCAGGCTCGACGGCAGCGCCCTGGCTGCCGCCTGCGCATCCGCGCGGCTCGCATAAGGGCCGGCAAACAGGCGGTAGAACTTGCCCGACTCCTCAACATCCAGTTGCAAGCCCGCATCGCTGGCCTCCAGTCGCTTGCGCAGGCCATCGGCGCCGTCGGCGCGCGCGTAGGAACCAAGCTGCAGGTAAAAACCCGGCTCAGGCGCGCCGCCCAGCAGCATGGCCTTCGCCTCGTCGCCATGCGACGACGCCAGCATCGGCGCGGCCTTGGGCATCGGCTGCGGCTTGGCCAGCGCGGGCGCCGCCTGCTCGGCCGACGCCGTAGCCGGCGCCGAGCCGCCGGCCTTGCGCGCCGCGATCATCTTCTCGATATCCGCCGGCGCCAGGTGCAGCACTTCCAGCTGGCTGCTGCCGTTGACCAGCAAACCCAGCTTCAGCGCCGCTGTATAGGAAACGTCGATGATGCGCGAGGAATGGAACGGCCCACGGTCGTTGATGCGCACCACGACGGACTTGCCATTGCCAAGGTTGGTCACACGGGCGTATGAAGGGATCGGCAGCGTCGGATGCGCCGCCGTCATCTTGTACATATCGTACAGCTCACCGGAGGAGGTGCGCTGGCCATGGAATTTCTTGCCGTACCAGGTGCCCTTCCCGCGCTGCTTGTAGTCCGAGCCGAGCGGGATCGGCGTGTAGGTCTTGCCAAAGACCACGTAAGGCCGGTTGGAGCGCGGCAGCAGCGGATCGTTGCGCACTTCCGCGTCCGGCGTGTCGAGCAGGCCGGGAGGCGGATTGTCGCCGGGACCATCGTCCTGGTAATAGCCACCGCGGCCCGAGCCGGCCGGCGGCAGCACGGGAATGCCAGGCTGCGGCTTGGAGGTGACCGGCGAAGGCGTGTTGCGCACGGGCGCTTCGGGCTGCGTGGTGCCGCAGGCGGCCAGCAGCACCGCCGCCGCGGCCGGCAGGAGACGGAATGCGCGCATCATGTCTGCACCAGCTTTCTGTGCCTCTGGATCGACATCAGGATGCCCGAGGCCAGCCCCAGGGTCAGCAGCGCCGTGCCGCCGTAGCTCATGAACGGCAAGGGCACGCCCACCACCGGCAGGATGCCGCTCACCATGCCCATGTTGACGAAGGCGTAAGTGAAGAAAATCATCGTGATGGCGCCGGCCAGCAGGCGGGTGAACAGGTTGGGCGCGCCGGACGCGATCATCAGGCCGCGGCCGATCAGGAGCAGGTAGAGCGCCATCAGGAACAGGTTGCCGACCAGGCCGAACTCCTCGGAATAGACGGCAAAGATAAAGTCGGTGGTGCGCTCAGGGATGAATTCGAGGTGGGCCTGGGTACCCTGCGTCCAGCCCTTGCCGGTCACGCCGCCGGAGCCGATCGCAATGGTCGACTGCAGGATGTGGAAGCCCTTGCCCAAAGGGTCGGAAGTCGGGTCGATCAGCGTCATGACCCGTTCGCGCTGGTAATCGTGCATCATCGACCATGCCACGGGCATGCAGGCAGCGGCCAGGGCTGCCAATACGCCGATGGCCTTCCACGACAGGCCGGCCAGGAAAATCACGCAGGCGCCTGCCGCCACCACCAGCATCGCAGTGCCCAGGTCAGGCTGGCGCGCGATCAGGAACACCGGCACCAGCAGCAGCAAGGCCCCCAGCGCGTAAGCATGCCAGCGCAGCTGGCCTTGGCGGTGCTGGAAATACCAGGCCAGCATCAGCGGCACCGCGATCTTGGCGAATTCGGACGGCTGGATCTGGCCGAAACCCAGGTTCAGCCAGCGCCGCGCGCCCAGTTTGATGGTGCCGAACAGCGCCACCGCCAGCAGCAGCCCCACCGTGACGACGTAGGCCGGCATGGCGATACGCATCATGTTCTGCGGCGAGATGTTCGCCACGATCCACATCACCAGGAAGGACATGGTGATATTGCGCAGCTGGTCCTCGATCTTGCCCGGAATGCCGATGCTGGCCGAGTACAGCGCCACCAGGCTGGTGCCCAGCAGTATGACAATGACCAGCATCAGCGGGCCGTCGAACACGTTCACATAGGGGCGCATGCGCCGCCACAGTGAACGCCTTTCATTGATAGGCATGCAGCCTCCTTACTCTCTCTTGCGCGGCGGGCCTGCCGGCGGCTTCTGGTCCGCGGGGGCCGGCGCCGGCACTGGTGCCTGGGCCGGCTTGTCGGCCTGGCCGACCGTTTCACCCTGCTGCTGCGCGCGGCGTTCGGCCGCGGCTTCCACGTCTTCCGCCGGCAAGTCCTCCACCGGAACGGTCACCGCATCTTCCTTGGGCACCTTGGTCGTTTCCTTTTCGGTCGGGCGTTTGCCCAACAGCCAGTAATCCAGCACTTTACGCGCAATCGGGGCCGCCACGGCGCCACCGAAGCCGGCGTTCTCCACGATCAGCGCCAGCACGATCTTCGGTTTGTCGGCCGGGGCAAAGGCGGTGAACCATGCATTGTCGCGCAAACGCTCATCGAGGCGCGCCGCGTTGTACTTCTCGTTGGCCTTGATCGCCACCACCTGCGCGGTACCGGTCTTGCCGCCCACGCTGTACTGCGCGCCAAGGAAGGCACGGTAGCCGGTTGCACCGGGTTCGGTGGTTACGCCCACCATCGCGTCCTTGATGAAATCGATGTTTTCCTGCTTCAGGGGGATGCGGTAGCTTTCCTTCGGCACGGTCAGGGTACGCTTGCGGGTACCGCCGTCTTCCAGGATCTTCACCAGGTGCGGCTTCATCACGATGCCGTTGTTGGCCAGGTTGGCCACCGCGTGCGCCACCTGCAGCGGCGTATAGTTGTTGTAGCCGGAACCGTTGGACACCGAAATCGTGTCGCCGCCGACCCACTTGCCCGCCCGCGGGTTCTTCTTGTAGCGCGCACGCTTCCATTCCTGCGACGGCAGCACGCCCTTCTTCTCGTTCTCAAGGTCGATGCCGGTCAACTGGCCGAAGCCGAAAGGCTTCATGAAGTCATGGATCATGTCGATGCCCATGTCGCGGCCGAGGATGTAGTAATAGGTATTGCAGGACACGACGATCGACTTGCGCATGTCGACGGTGCCATGGCCGCCCACCACGTCGTCGCGGAACTTGTGCGTGCCGAGATAGAAATAGCCGGGGTCGTGGATGGCCTGGCTGGGGGTGCGCTTGCCGGTTTCGAGCGCCGCCAGCGCCATGAAGGGCTTGAAGGTGGAACCCGGGGCATAGGTGCCGGACAGCGGGCGGTTCATCAGCGGCCTGTCGAGCGAGGTATTCAACTCGTTCCAGCTTTGCGAATCGATGCCGTCCACGAACAGGTTGGGGTCATAACCGGGACGCGAGACATAGGCCAGCACGTCGCCGGTGGTCGGTTCGATGGCGACCAGGGCGCCGCGGTATTCGCCGAACGCTTCTTCGGCGATCTTTTGCAGTTCGATATCGATCGACAGGATCAGGTTGGTGCCCGGCGTGGCCGGCGTGCGCGACAGGGTACGGATGGCGCGGCCGCCGGCCGTCACTTCCACTTCTTCGTAGCCGGTAATGCCGTGCAGCTGGCGTTCGTAACTCTTTTCCAGGCCTTCCTTGCCGATATGTTCGGTGCCGTTGTAGTTGGCGGCGTATTCGGTACCTTCCAGCGCTTTCGATTCGGCCTGGTTGATGCGGCCGATATAGCCCACCACGTGCGACGCCACCTCGCCCAGCGGGTACTGGCGGAACAGGCGGGCCTGGATCTCCACGCCGGGATAGCGGAAGCGGTTGGCGGTAAAGCGCGCCACTTCCTCGTCGGTCAGGCGGGTGCGCAGCGGCACGCTGGTGAAGTTCTTCGATTCTTCCAGCAGCTTCTTGAAGCGGCGGCGGTCCTTCGGGGTCACCTCGACCACCCGGGACAGTTCGTCGATCATCTCTTCCAATGGGATGCGCAGCTTGGACGGGGTGATCTCCAGCGTGAAGGCGGAATAGTTCCGCGCCAGCACCACGCCGTTGCGGTCGAGGATCAGGCCGCGGTTCGGCACGATGGGCACCACCGCGATGCGGTTGTCCTCGGCCTTGGCGATGTAGTCGCTGTGCTTGATGACCTGCAGCCAGATGAAGCGCGCCAGCAGCAGCGAAAAGCAAAAGAACACCAGGCCGCCCAGCACGGACAGCCGCACCCGGAAGCGGTGCAAGTCTTGCTCTGTATTCTTAAACTCAGTCATGCTCAGATCGGGCGCGTATGGTCTTTATCCACTGCGCGGCGCTGCGGCGCCAGCAGCAACATGGTCGCCAGTGGCCACAGCAAGGCTGCGACCACGCTCTCGATGAAGAAGAACCAGCCGGGGAATTTGCCCGCCACCATGAAGCGCACCAGCATCTGCACGGTTTGCGCCACCAGCAGCAGCGGCAGCACGTGCAGGATCTGCGTCGTCACGCGGAACCACAGGATCCGGCGGTGCAGCATGATGGCAAAGTAAGAGAGCAGCGTGTACGCCAGCGCATTCTCGCCCAGCAGGGCGGCGTCGTGCACGTCCATCAGCAGGCCGAGGCAGAAGGCGGTGCCGATGCCGACCTTGCGCGGCTGGTGCACGCCCCAGAAGACCAGGATCAGCGCAACGAAGTCCGGCGCGGCGATGAAGCGGCCCCAGGGCAGCATATTGAGCAGGACGGCGCACAGGATGCTGAACGCGATGAACAGCGGGCTGACCGGCAGCAGGATGTATTGTGGGCGGTTCATCGGGTCGCTTCCTTCGGTGCTGGCGCGGCCTGGTTGGCCGGGGTGCCTGCGCGAGGCGCGGGCGCGGGCGCGCCGGACGGTGTGGCCGGTCGCGCCGGCGCCGGGCCTGCGCCGGTGTCGGGCGCTGCGGGACTGCGCGCTGTGGCGCCGGGTGCGGCTGCGGCGGCGGCTGGCGTCCCCGCTGGGGCAGTCGCCGCGGCCGGGGCGCCCGCAGGGGCGGCGGCCGAAGCCGTCGTAGCGGCGAGCTCCTTGGCGCCCTTCTTCTTGGATGGCTTGGCGGCTGGCTCCTCTTCCGGAGGACGCGGCGGCATATCCGGCAAGGACATCAGGATCAGCAGCGCCGTATTGCGCTCGATACCAGCCAGCGGCGCGCACACCACACGGCCGAACGCGCCGGAAGCATTGCTCTCCACCTGCACCACCCGCGCCACGGCCAGGCCCGCAGGATACACGCCGTCGATGCCGGACGTGATCAGGATATCGCCCACGACCACATCAGCCGTCGGCGCCATGAAGCGCAGGTCCAGGTTGCCCGACTGGCCGCGCCCGACAGCGACGGAGCGCAAGCCGTTGCGCAGGATCTGCACCGGAATCGCCTGTTCCTTGTCGGTCAGCAGCGTGACTTCGGAAGTGAAGGGGAACACGCGCGTCACCTGCCCCACCACGCCCTGGTTGTCGATCACCGGCAAGCCGGCCGACACCCCATGCTGGGTGCCGCGGTTCAGGATCACCTTGCGCGTGAACACATCGCGCGCTTCATAAAGGATTTCGGCAAGCTGCGACTTGCCCGGTACGCGCTGCTGCGCGTCGAGCAGCTTGCGCAGCTGGTTGTTCTCGGCCTGGTAGAGCTGCGCCTGCTGCAAGGCTTGCGAAGCGGCGATCTGCTGCTGTTGCAGCGTATTGACCTGCCTCTCCAGTTTGGACAGGGTGGAGAAATACTCGCCCATGCCATACATGGCATCGCGCGGCAGCAGCGCAATCTTCTGCAGGGGATAGAGGACAAAGCCAACGCCCTGCCGCACCGCCGACAGCGCGTCCATGCGCGAGTCGGCCAACAGCAGCGCGATCGAAATGCACGCGAACACCATCATCTTGAAACGGGCGGACGCGCCTTGTTTGAACAGTGGCGGTGGACTGTATTCCATGTCTTCTAATTAACAAGGGCAGCTTGCGCTGCCCTTTGGTTCAACCTTACTCGTAGGAGAAGATGGATCCCAGCTGGTCCATGCGCTCCAGCGCCAATCCGGAGCCGCGCACCACGCAGGTCAGCGGGTCTTCCGCCACCAGCACCGGCAGGCCGGTCTCTTCCATCAGCAGGCGGTCCAGGTCGCGCAGCAGAGCGCCGCCGCCGGTCAGCATCATGCCTTTTTCGGCGATGTCGGCGCCCAGTTCCGGCGGGGTCTGTTCCAGCGCGTTCTTGACCGCCGACACGATGTTGTTCAGCGGGTCGGTCAGCGCCTCCAGGATCTCGTTGGACGAGATGGTGAACGAACGCGGGATGCCTTCCGACAGGTTGCGGCCCTTGACTTCCATTTCCTTGACTTCGGAGCCAGGGAAAGCGGAGCCGATGGCCTTCTTGATCGCTTCGGCGGTCTGTTCGCCGATCAGCATGCCGTAGTTGCGGCGGATGTAGTTGACGATCGCTTCGTCGAACTTGTCGCCGCCCACGCGCACGGAACCCTTGTACACCATGCCGCCCAGCGAGATGATGCCCACCTCGGTAGTGCCGCCGCCGATGTCGACCACCATCGAGCCGGTCGCGTCGGACACTGGCAGGCCGGCGCCGATTGCAGCGGCCATCGGTTCTTCGATCAGGTACACCTGCGAAGCGCCGGCACCGAGTGCCGATTCACGGATCGCACGGCGCTCCACCTGGGTCGAACCGCAAGGCACGCAAATGATGATGCGCGGCGACGGGCGGAAGAACTTCGAGTCGTGCACCATGCGGATGAACTGCTTGAGCATCTGCTCGGTGACGGTGAAGTCGGCGATCACGCCGTCTTTCATCGGGCGGATCGCCTCGATGTTGCCAGGCACTTTACCCAGCATCTGTTTCGCTTCCTTGCCGACCGCCTGGATCGTCTTCTTGCCGTTCGGGCCACCTTCCTGGCGGATCGCCACGACGGAGGGCTCGTCCAGCACGATGCCGGAGCCGCGCACGTAAATCAGGGTGTTCGCCGTACCCAGGTCGATGGCCAGGTCAGACGAAATATAACGACGTAAAAAACCAAACATGAGTGTCCTGTGGCGCGTGTTCGCGCAAAATTCGTTAGCTGAAGTATCCGGTCAAATGCGGCCAGGCGGGTGTTCAGCACCGGCAGCGCATTAACCCGCGATTGTACCTTATAATCTACAGCTTATTTGCCCTAAATCCACTCTATTGTGCGAGCGCGCAACCGTTGAATTATCCGGCGTTAGCCGCGAATTAACTGGTGATAGGCAATCAATTCAATAAATTATATATTTGACAATTCCATGTCCCTGACACTGAACGACGTTAACCGCATCGCCAAACTGGCCCAGTTGGAGATGGACGACGCCCATTCCGCCGATATGCTGGACAAGCTGAATGGCATTTTCGCGCTGGCCGAGCAGATGCAGGCCGTGGACACCGAGGGTGTCGCCCCGCTGTCCCATCCGCTGGCCAATGCCATGCAGGTCGCGCTGCGCCTGCGCGAGGATGCGGCTACTGAGCCGAATCGCCGCGAGGAGTACCAGAAGGTGGCGCCGAAGACTGAGGATGGCTTGTATCTGGTGCCGAAGGTGATCGAATAAAACCGGTGAGGCGGTGTCAGACCCACAGGGTCTGACACCAAGACGCGGCTGCCGCGTGCCAGGGTGTCTGACCCGGCGGGTCAGACACTGGTTTACCGGTTTAAAAGGAAAAAACGAATGCACAACAAAACAATCAAAGAGCTCTCCGAGCTGCTGCAGAAGAAGGAAGTCAGCGCCGTCCAGTTGGCCCAGCACTTCCTCGACCGCATTGAAAAGAGCGACCTGAACGCCTTCCTGCACGTGGATCGCGCGCTGACGCTGGCCCAGGCGGAACAAGCAGACCAGCGCATCGCCAATGGCACCGCCACCCCGCTGACCGGCGTGCCGATCGCGCACAAGGATATTTTCGTGACCAAAGGCTGGCGCTCCACCGCTGGCTCGAAAATGCTGGCCAACTACGTCAGCCCGTTCGACGCCACCGTGGTGCAGAAGCTGCAGGATGCCGGCATGGTCACCCTCGGCAAGCTGAATTGCGACGAATTCGCCATGGGTTCCGCCAACGAGAACTCGGCCTTCGGCGCCGTGAAAAACCCATGGGACAAGGCTGCCATTCCAGGCGGCTCGTCCGGCGGTTCCGCCGCCGCCGTGGCGGCGCGCCTGGCGCCGGCCGCCACCGGCACCGACACCGGCGGTTCGATCCGCCAGCCGGCCGCCTTCTGCGGCATCACCGGCATCAAGCCCACTTATGGCCGCGCTTCGCGCTTCGGCATGATCGCTTACGCCTCCTCGCTGGACCAGGCAGGCCCGATGGCGCAGACGGCCGAAGATTGCGCGCTGCTGCTGTCGGCCATCACCGGTTTCGATGAGCGCGATTCGACCAGCCTGTCGGCCGAGCAGGGCAATGTGGCGGAGGATTACACGCGCGACCTCGGCAAGCCGCTGACCGGCCTGCGCATCGGCGTCCCGAAGGAATACTTCGGCGAAGGCATTGCCGCCGACGTGGAAAAAGCCGTGCGCGCCGCGCTGGCCAAGTTCGTGGAACTGGGCGCCACCCTGGTCGACATCTCGCTGCCGAACACCGCGCTGTCGATCCCGGCTTACTACATGATCGCCCCGGCGGAAGCTTCGTCCAACCTGTCGCGCTTTGACGGCGTGCGCTACGGCCACCGTGCGGAAGGCTACAAGGACTTGCAGGACATGTACCGCAAGAGCCGCGCCGAAGGCTTCGGCCCGGAAGTACAGCGCCGCATCATGGTCGGCACCTACATCCTGTGCCACGGCTACTACGACGCCTACTACCTGAAGGCGCAGAGGATCCGCCGCAAGATCACGCAGGACTTCGCCAACGTCCTGGGCAGCCAGTGCGACGTGATCATGGGCCCTGTGGCCCCGACCGTGGCCTGGGACCTGGGCTCGAAGGTGGATGATCCGGTAGCGAACTACCTGGCCGACATCTTCACCCTGTCCACCAGCCTGGCGGGCCTGCCCGGCATGTCCATCCCTTGCGGATTTGGCGAAGGCGACAAGAACGCCAACCGTCCGGTAGGCCTGCAAATCATCGGCAACTACTTCGCCGAAGCGAAGCTGCTGAACGTTGCCCACCAGTTCCAGCAAGCGACCGACTGGCACAAGCGCGCGCCAAGTGGCATCTGATTTGATTCCAGGGGTCAGCTCTGTCAAATGGACATTTTGCTCAGCAAAATGTTCGTTTGTCAGACCTGACACCTCTGACTAGAGAGAAAAAATATGGAATGGGAAGTTGTTATCGGTCTCGAGAACCACGTTCAGCTGACGACCGAATCCAAAATTTTCAGCGGTTCGCCGACCAAGTTCGGCGCCGAACCCAACACCCAGGCCAGCCCGGTTGACCTGGCGCTGCCGGGTGTGCTGCCGGTGATGAACAAGATGGCCGTGGACCGCGCCATCCGTTTCGGCCTGGCCGTGGACGCGAAGATCGCGCCGCAGTCGGTGTTCGCACGCAAGAACTACTTCTACCCTGACCTGCCAAAGGGTTACCAGATCTCGCAGTTCGAGGATCCGGTGGTACAGGGCGGCAAGCTGACCTTCGGTTTCGAGAAGGATGGCGAATTCGTCACCCGCACCGTGAACCTGACCCGCGCCCACCTGGAGGAGGATGCCGGCAAGTCGCTGCACGAGGATTACCATGGCATGTCGGGCATCGACCTGAACCGCGCCGGTACCCCGCTGCTGGAAATCGTGTCCGAGCCGGAAATCCGCTCCGCTGCGGAAGCCGTGGCTTACTGCAAGGCCTTGCATGGCCTGGTGGTGTGGCTGGGCATTTGCGACGGCAACATGCAGGAAGGTTCGTTCCGCTGCGACGTGAACGTTTCCGTGCGTCCGAAAGGCCAGAAGGAATTCGGCACCCGCTGTGAAATCAAGAACCTGAACTCCTTCCGTTTCATCGAAGAGGCAGTGCACGTGGAAGTGCGCCGCCAGATCGAGCTGATCGAAGACGGCGGCAAGGTGGTGCAAGCCACCCGCCTGTACGATCCGGACAAGAAGGTCACGCGCGAGATGCGCACCAAGGAAGACGCGCAGGATTACCGCTACTTCCCTGACCCGGACCTGCCGCCGCTGGCGATCTCGCAGGAGTGGATCGACACGGTGAAGGCATCCATGCCGGAGCTGCCGGCGGTGATGCGCGCGCGTTTCGTGGAAGAGTACAAGCTGCCGGAATACGATTCGCTGGTGCTGACTGCGTCCAAGGGCATGGCGACCTACTTCGAAGCCGTGGTTGCTGCTGCGGGCAAGGAGAATGCGAAAGCTGCCGCCAACTGGCTGATGGGCGATGTGTCGTCGACCCTGAACCGTGAAGGCGTTGAGATCACCGAAGCGCCGGTACTACCGGCGCAACTGGCCGGCATGCTGAAGCGCATTGCCGATGGCACGATTTCGAACAAGATCGCGAAGGAAGTGTTCGGTGCGATGTGGGAAGCGAAGTCGGAAGACCCGAACCTTGTCGATGCGATCATCGAGCAGAAGGGCTTGAAGCAGATTTCCGACACCGGCGCGCTGGAAGCGATCGTCAACGAAGTCATCGCCAATAACGAGAAGTCCGTTGAGCAGTACCGCGCAGGCAAGGAAGCGGCCATCAACGCCCTGATCGGCCAGGCGATGAAAGCGTCGAAAGGCAAGGCCAATCCGGCGCAGTTGACCGAACTGCTGAAGAAGAAGCTGGCTTCCTGAAGCCCCGTCTGGTGTCAGGCACTTGTGCCTGACACCGGTTTACCGGTTTTCAATCCAGCGCAAAATACCCGCGAAGATCTCCTCCCGGTTCAGCTCATTGAAGTTCTCGTGATAATTCTGGTGCTGCACATGGCATTCCAGCAGCTTCGGATCAACCATCGCCAGCAGATCCAGCGTCGCCTTCGGGTCCGCCAGCTTGTCGTCCCCGGCCACCACCACGTACAAAGGCCAGCGCCAGGTCGGCATCTTTTCCGCCAACCCTTTCTGCGCCCCCTGCAACGCCACCCCAAAGCGTACGGTGCACTCCGTCGCACGCACCCCGTCCGCCTCGTCGCGGTGATGGCGCGCCGTGATGGCCGGATCATGCGTCAGCACATCGGTCAATGACGCCATCGGCACCTTCATGGTCGGCGCCAGCGCCGCCAGCACACCGGACAGCTTCTCCAGCACAGCCGGCACCTTGATCGCATTCACGTAATACGGCGACGACAGCACAAAGCCCTTCACCAGGGGATCGCGCTCCAGCCTTTCCAGCCCGAAGCGGGTAGCGATCAGCGCCCCCATCGAATGCCCCATGATAAACACCGGCACGCCATGGAAGTGCTGCTTGACCCAATGCAGGAATAACGCGACTTCCTCCACGAAGATGCCGAAATCGGGAATATCGACGCGGCGGGCGTTCTCATGCCCGCACAGGTCGAACGCCACGGTGGCATACCCGTGCTGTTTGAAATACAGGGCCGGCGTCACATAGTCGCCCGCATGCGCCAGCCCGCCGTGGATCGCCAGCAGTACGCCGGCCACCGGCTGTTGCGGTTCCCAGATATGGATCTTGCGCTCGGCGCCATTGCGCCCCTTGAACGTGGCGAAGCGGTCTTCGGAGAATCGGTTCATGCGTCAGGAGGTAATGCTCAGCGCAATGCCCATCTCCAGCAGCAGCGTGAGATCGGCCAGCGTGAAATCGAGGGTGGGCGAGCCTTGGTCGGCCGCGGCGGGGACGAAGGCAATGCGCAATTCCGCCTGGATCGGCGCCACGTCGAAGGTGATGCCGCGCGCCTGGCACTCGTGCAGGTAGGCGCGGACCTGGCGCATCAGGGCGTCGGGATTGCGGTCCGTGCCCAGCGTGGCGTAAAAGCCGTGGTCGAGGCGGGTGCGGCCGGTCGGGCTGGTATCGCCCTTCTTCCAGTCGCTGTCGGGCTCACTGGGAAGCCCATCGCGCACATCCGCCACTGCGGACTCATCGCCATACACCTTGAGCGTTGCAATGTTCATTACTTTCCTCGGTTTAATGTTGTAAGGAAGCAATTACAGTCTAGCACACGCTGCGTCGGGCGCCAGTCCGGTTCACGCCACCCCGTACTTGCCGCGGTAGGCGGCCACCGCATCCTTGTATTGTGCAAGCGCAGGGTCGGCCGACAGGTAGGTGAACAGGTCGGACAGGTTGCCGATCGAGACCACCGGGATGCCGTAATTCTTGCTGACTTCCTGCACAGCGGACAGTTCGGACATCTGGCCATCCTTGCCGCCACGCTCCATGCGGTCCAGCGCGATCAGTACCGCGCATGGCTCGGCGCCGGCATTGCGGATCATTTCCACCGATTCGCGCACCGACGTGCCGGCCGAAATCACGTCATCGATGATCACCACCTTGCCGGACAGCTTGGCGCCGACCAGGGTGCCGCCTTCGCCATGGTCCTTGGCTTCCTTGCGGTTGTAGGCGAAGGAAGTGTTGCGGCCTTTGCCGGCCAGCGCCATCGCAGTCGCCGATGCCAGGGTGATGCCTTTGTAGGCCGGGCCAAACAGCATGTCGAATTCAACGCCGGAATCCAGCAGGGTCTGGGCGTAGAAGTCGGCCAGCTTAGCCAGGGTCGCGCCGTCGTGGAACAGGCCGGCGTTGAAGAAATAGGGCGATTGCCGCCCTGCTTTGGTCGTAAACTCGCCAAACTTCAGCACTCCCGCCTGTACGGAAAACGCGATAAACTCTTGCCTCAAATTGCTCATAGTGCACCCATCTCAGTTCAAAGTGCCAGTATTTTAACCGGAACACCTATGCCAAAAATCATTTCCGCGAACCTGAACGGTATCCGCTCCGCCGCCAAGAAGGGCTTTTTCAACTGGATGGGCACGATCGACGCCGACATCGTCTGCGTGCAGGAATTGAAGGCGCAGGCGCCCGACATGACCGAAGAATTCCTCAACCCGCACGGCTACCATGGCCACTTCCACTACGCGGAAAAGAAGGGTTATTCCGGCACTGGCATCTATAGCAGGACCGCCCCCGACCGCGTGATGATCGGCTTCGGCAGCCCCGAGTTCGACGCCGAAGGCCGCTACGTGCGCGCCGATTTCGGCAACCTGACCGTGATTTCGGTGTACTGCCCTTCCGGCTCGTCCTCCGACGAACGCCAACAAGCCAAATTCCGCTTCATGGACCTGTTCATGCCGCATCTGCAGCAATTGCGCGCAGAAGGCCGCGAGTTCGTGATCTGCGGCGACTGGAACATCGCCCACAAGGAGATCGACCTGAAAAACTGGAAGGGCAACCTGAAGAACTCCGGCTTCCTGCCCGAGGAACGCGCCTGGATGACCAAGCTGTTCGACGAGATCGGCTATGTCGACGTGCACCGCGGCCTCGATCCGCGCGAAGAGCAATACACCTGGTGGTCCAACCGTGGCCAGGCGTACGCGAAGAACGTGGGCTGGCGCATCGATTACCACGTCGCCACGCCGGGCATCGCCGCCAAGGCGCACACCGTGTCGGTCTACAAGGAAGAGAAGTTCTCCGACCACGCGCCGCTGATCATCGAATACCACCCTTGATGCGCCACGCGTTGCCTGCCCTGCTGCTCTCATGCGCCGGCGCGGCCGGCGCCGCCGACACGGGGGTCATCATCGATAGCAGTCGGCAGTTCGCGCCGCATTCCATCCCGCGCAATGCGCAATGGCTTGGCCTGTTCTGCCAGAAGGTCGAATGCGAACTGCGCCCCGTCAGCGTGAAAATCGCGGTCGATATCGCAAAGAACATCGTGGATGAAGACGAGGAGCTTGACCGCGTCATGTTCGATGGCAGTCCACTCGCCATTTTCGCCAACCTGCCGTTCAAGCCGGGTAAGGTCGTCACCTGGCACGCCATGGACGACGCGGAATATTTCGCCAGCGCGGCCTATGCACGGCTGAACAAGCTTGGCAAATGGACACTGCCTTGGGGCCCGCGGCCCTTGACGCTATCATGGGTCAAGACCGCTGAGGGCCGCAAGCGCTACCACCTCGGCGATGGCGCCACCCGGCAGTTCCTGTTCGCTACCGATGCCCAGGGCCACTACGGCGGCGACACCACACCAGTTGTCTATTGGTCCGGCGACCTGGATGGCGACGGCAAACTCGACCTGCTGCTTGCCATCCCGGATGACAACTGCGGCTATGACGAAAGGCTGTACTTGTCTACCGGCGCGCCACAAGGCAGTTTGCTGCGCAAGGCGGCGCACACTCACGGCCGGGAAGCCGCCTGCGGCTGCTGAGCGCCGGCCATCCGGCAGTGAACAGCCGGGGCATATAATATGGCGATTCAACTCATCGCCGGAATACCTATGAAAGCAGTTTTGGTCCTTTTCCTTCTCAGTATCAAGAGCAGCTACGTCAATGATGACGAATCGGAAGCGACGGACGAACAGTTCGACACCATCCAGTTCGTGCAGACGGACAAGGGCACCTGGCGCATCAAGACCTTCGCGGTGGACGAAGACGTGCACCTGTGGTCGATCGAAGCCGCCGACGACATCGTCGAACTGGCCGTCGAAAACACCAACAAGCATTACGGCGATGTGATCGACGAAGCCTTCGTCATCGAGAGCGAAGACGGCATCGAAGGTTTGCGCAAGGGTCTCGAAAAGCAAGGGCTCAGCACCCACCTCGAAATTTCCCCGCGCGGCCCGCTGTTCTGGGCGCCGCCGGGTACGCAGTACAAGACCAAGTCATCCCCCGCACACTGAAAGGAATGGCCATGGCGAAGGTATTGCAAGCCCTGCTGCTCCAACTAGCCTTCGTCACCGCCGCTGCTGCATCGCCGGGCAATGGCGACATTCCGCCCGACCTGGTGGGCCTCAACAGGGACGGCAAGGAAGTCCGCCTGAGCGCCTACCAGGGCAAGGCCATCGTGCTTTCGTTCTGGGCAACCTGGTGCCCGTATTGCCTGAAAGAGTTGCCGATCCTGCACAACATCCAGCAACGGGCCGGCAAGGACCGCATCCAGGTGATCGCAGTGAACACCGAGGAGTACGAGGTGTTCTGGCGCGTGTCCAAGACGCTGGCAAAGCTGGATATCGGCATGGCCCACGACGACGATGGCGAGATCCGGGCCGCTTATGGCGTCAATGGCATTCCCCACATGGTGATCATCGGCCGCGACGGCCGCATCGTTGCCGTGCATCGCGGCTACAACGAAAACCTGCTGCCGGAAATCGCCGACAACATCAACCAGGCGTTGCGCCAGGAGTGAGGCTCAGAGACTGCGCCGGCTTTCGAAGTAGCGCCACTCGCCGGTCAGCGGGTCGGGGAAGCCGATGGCTTTGGCCAGCAGCTTGAGGGGCGCCGAGACGTCGTCCTGCTTGCAAGGCAGGGCGACAGGATAGAAGACGTCGTTGACGATGGGGATGCCGAGCGATGACAGGTGCACGCGCAACTGGTGCTGGCGTCCAGTGTGCGGCCACAGGCGGTACAGCACGTGCTCGCCGCGCTGTTCGGCCACGTCGATCATGGTTTCCGAATTCGGTTCGCCCGGCACGTCTTTCATCGTAAAGAACTTGTCCCCCTCCACCATGCGGCTGCGGTAGATGAAGGGGAATTCGCGGCCCGGCAGCGGTCCTGCCAGCGCTTCGTATTCCTTCTGCACCAGGCGTTTCTGGAACAGCGACTGGTAATCGCCGCGGCTGCGGGCGTTACACGAGAAGATCACCAGCCCGGCCGTCTCGCGGTCCAGGCGGTGGATCGGCACCAGGTCTTCGATGCCGAGCTTTTGCCGCACGCGCACCAGCAAGGTCTCTTTCACGAAGCGGCCGGACGGGATGGTGGGCAGGAAGTGCGGCTTGTCCACGACCACGATGTGCTCGTCCTGGTGCAGCACTTCTTCCTCGAAGGGGATCGGGGTCTCGTGGTCCAGCTCGCGGTAGTACCAGATGCGGGCGCCGCGCACGTAGCGCGATTCGGGCCGCACCGCTGCGCCCTTGCCGTCCACCACGTCGCCGCGCGCCATGCGTTCGCGCCATTGCGCTTCTGTCACGGCGGGATAGTTGGCCGCCATGAAGGTGATCATGTCGGGCCAATCGCCGTCCGGCAGCCACAAATAGCTGGGCGTGACGCCATCGCGCATCGGCAACGGCGGCCTGCCCTGGTCTTGCTTGGGACGCGCCATATCAGGAGCGCGGCAGCGGGGAGGTCTGGTAAGGCGGCAGCTTATTGACGTCCAGCCCGCGCACGCGGGCATAGACCGGCAGCACCAATGGCATCTGCTTCTGCATATCCTTGATACGGGAATTGCCGCTCGGGTGGGTCGACAGGAACTCCATCGGCTGCATCGCGTTGACCGCAGCCATCTTCTGCCACAGCGCCACGCCGGCACGCGGATCGAAGCCGGCGCGCGCCGCCAGGTCGATGCCGACCAGGTCGGATTCCGTTTCATCGCCGCGCGAGAATTTCATTACTGTCAACTGGCCCGCCACATTCGCGCCGGCATCGGTGATGCGCGGGTCGATGCCGAGGTACTGCGACAGCACGGCCCCCCCCAGCTTGCTGGCGATCGACACCGCGGTCGACTGCACGGCGCGCTTGCGGGAGTGCTCGCGCAAGGCGTGGGCGATTTCATGACCCATGACCATGGCCACTTCATCGTCGGTCAAGTTCAGTTTCGTCAGGATGCCGCTGAAGAAGGCGATGCGGCCACCCGGCATGCAGAAAGCGTTGACCTGGTCGGAATTGAGCAGGTTGACTTCCCAATTCCAGTTGGCTGCGGCCGGGTTCCAGCGCTGGGCATGGGGCACGATGCGGGCGGCGATGGCGCGCAGGCGCTTGACCTGCGGATGGCTTTCCGGCACCAAGGCTTCCTTCGCCCTCGCCTGCTCCAGCAGTTGGGCGTATTGCAGCTTGGATTGCTGGTCGATTTGCTGCTCGTCGGCGAATACGCGCAGACGGGACAGACGCGTAACGGGAATGCCATCGGCATTCGGATTCATGGGGGCCGGCTGCTGGGCAACGGCCGGGCCGACGCTCAGCGCCAGCGACAACACGACAGTGGAAAGCGTGAACTTCTTCATGGCGATTACGATACCACAGGCTGTCCGGACTGCTTTTTCCGTAGGCGGAACACAGCCAGGTCGCCGCGCAGGTTGGGCAGCACGGATACCGTCTTGCCCTCAGCCAAGGCGACGCATTCGATCACTTCCAGCCCCACCTCTTCCGCCAGCTCCTGGAAGTCGTAGATCGTGGCGCAGCGCACGTTTGGCGTGTCGTGCCATTGATAAGGCAGCGACTTGGACACCGGCATGCGCCCCTGCAGCAGCGCCACGCGGTGCGGCCAGTAGGCGAAGTTGGGGAAGGATACGATGGCTTCGCGGCCGACGCGCACGATGTCGCGCAGCAAGTCTTCCACGTGCTTCATCATTTGCAGCGACGAAAGACACAGCACGGTGTCGAAGGAATTGTCGCCGAAGATGCCCAGGCCTTTTTCGAAGTCCTGCTGGATCACGCGCACCCCGCGGCGGGTCGAGGCCAGCACTTGCTCGTCGGCCAGCTCCAGGCCGTAGCCGGTGCAGCGCTTGCCGGTCTGCAGGTAATCCATCATCACGCCATCGCCGCAGCCCACGTCGAGCACATGGGCGCCCTCGCGCACCCAGTGCGCAATGAAGGCCAGGTCGGGACGGGCGCTGCTCAGGTCATCGAAAGTCATGCTGCTTGTTCCTTGTTCGTTTCTTTCCACACTTGCTCGTAATAGGCGCGCACCATGTTCATATAGCGCGCATCTTCGAGCAGGAAGGCGTCATGGCCGTGCGGCGCATCGATCTCGGCATAGGTCACCTCGCGGCGGTTGGCCAGCAGCGCCTGCACGATCTCGCGGCTGCGCTCCGGCGAGAAGCGCCAGTCGGTGGTGAAGGAAGCGAGGAAGAACTTGGCCTTGGTGCCGGCCAGGGCCCTGGTCAGGTCGCCGTCGAATTTGCGCGCCGGGTCGAAGTAGTCGAGCGCCTTGGTGATCAGCAGGTAGGTGTTGGCGTCGAAGTATTCCGCGAACTTGTCGCCCTGGTAGCGCAGGTAGGACTCGATCTCGAAGTCGATGCCGAAGCCGAACTTGTAGTCGCCGCCGCTGGCCGCGATGTCGCGCAGCTTGCGGCCGAATTTCTCGGCCATGTCGTCGTCGGACAGGTAGGTGATGTGGCCGATCATGCGCGCCACTTTCAAGCCATTCTTCGGCACCACGCTGTGTTCATAGAAATCGCCGCCATGGTAGTCCGGGTCGGACAGGATGGCCTGGCGCGCCACGTCGTTGAACGCGATGTTCTGCGCCGACAGCTTCGGGGTGGAGGCGATCACCAGGCAGTGGCGCAGGCGGTCAGGGTACATGATGGACCAGGCCAGCGCCTGCATGCCGCCCAGCGAACCGCCCATGACGGCGGCAAACTGCCTGATGCCCAGCTGGTCGGCCAGGCGCGCCTGCGCGGCCACCCAGTCTTCCACCGTCACCACCGGGAAGGCGGCGCCGTATTGCTTGCCGGTTTCCGGGTTGATGTGCATCGGCCCGGTGGAGCCGAAGCATGAGCCCAGGTTATTGACGCCGATGACGAAGTATTTGTCGGTGTCGAGCGGCTTGCCGGGACCGACCATATTGTCCCACCAGCCCACGTTCTTCGGGTTGTCGGCGTAATAGCCCGCCACGTGGTGCGACGCGTTCAGCGCATGGCAGACCAGCACCGCATTCGATTTGTCCGCATTCAGCGTGCCATAGGTCTCGTACGTCAGCATATAGTCGCCCAGGGTTGCGCCGCTCTGCAGCTGAAGGGGTTCCGCAAAGTGCATGGTCTGCGGCGAGACGATTCCAATCGAAGGCATGTGAATAATTTGAATGAGAGTTACAGGGCTTGCAGGGCGATGACAGCGTCGGCGATCGCCTCGGGATCCATGGTGCGCATGATCTTGCGCATCTGCGGCATGATCTGCGCCATGTCGCTGTTCAGGATTTCCTGCTTGACCGACAGCAGCTGCGACGGGTGCATCGAGAATTCGCGCAAGCCCATGCCCAGCAGCAGGCGGGTCAGCTTGGTGTCGCCCGCCATCTCGCCGCACACCGCCACTTCGATGCCGGCCTTGTGGCCGGCGGCAATGGTCATCGAGATCAGTTGCAGGATGGCCGGGTGCAGCGGATTGTACAGGTGCGCCACTTCGTAGTCGACGCGGTCGATCGCCAGCGTGTACTGGATCAGGTCATTGGTGCCGATGGACAGGAAATCCATCTTCTTGACGAACATCGGCAGCGCCAGCGCAGCGGCGGGGATTTCGATCATGGCACCAACCGGCACTTCCGGGTCGTACTTCCGCCCCCCCTCGTCCAGCTGCGCCTTGGCGCGCTTGATCATGGCCAGCGACTGCTCGATCTCGAAGGCATGCGCCATCATCGGGATCAGGATGCGCACCTTGCCGTGCTCGGACGCGCGCAGGATGGCGCGCAGCTGGGTCAGGAAGATCTGCGGCTCCGCCAGGCAATAGCGGATGGCGCGCAGGCCCAGGGCCGGATTGAGCGCCGTGTGCTCCATCTGGTCCAGCGGCTTGTCGGCGCCGATGTCGAGCGTGCGGATCGTCACCGGACGGCCCTTCATGGCGACGACGGCCTTCTTGTATTGCTCGTACTGCTCGTCCTCGGATGGCATGTCGCCGCCGCGGCCCATGAACAGGAATTCGGAACGGAACAGGCCAACGCCGTTGGCGCCCGACTCCATGGCATGCTCGCAATCGTCCGGCAGCTCGATATTGGCCATCAGCGCGATCTGCGTGCCATCCTTGGTGACGGCCGGCGTCTTTTTCAGCTTGCCCAGCTTCTTGCGGGCGCGCATGGCGGCCAGCTGGCGTTCGCGGTATTGCTCCAGCACTTGCGCGCTTGGCGTGACGATGACCACGCCGGCGTCACCGTCGATGATCACCCAGTCGTCCTGCTGGATCAGGGTCGATGCCTGCGACATGCCGACGGCGGCCGGGATGTCCAGCGAACGGGCCACGATGGCAGTGTGCGAGTTCTGGCCGCCCACGTCGGTCACGAAGCCGATGAAGGAACGGTCGCGGAACTTCAGCATGTCGGCCGGCGAGATGTCGTGGGCCACCACGATCATCTGGGCCAGGAATTCATCGCCTTCGAGTTCGGCCTGCTTCGGCAGCAGCGGCTCGCTGCCCATCAGGACTTTCAGCACCCGCTCGGCGACCTGCTGGATGTCGGCCTTGCGCTCGCGCAGGTATGGGTCTTCGATTTCGTCGAATTGCGCCGACAGTTCGTCGATCTGGGTCAGCAGCGCCCACTCGGCGTTGTAGTGGCGGCTGCGGATGATGTCCAGCGGCGCCTCGGAAATCATCGGGTCCGACAGGATCAGGGCGTGGACGTCGATGAAGGCGCCCAGTTCGGTCGGCGCATCCTTCGGCAACTCATTCCACAGCGTCTGCAGTTCGCGGTGCACGGCGGCCAGCGCCTGCTGCAGGCGCCGCACTTCCGCTTCCACGTGCTCCTCGGCGATCAGGTAATGCTTCACATCCAGCGCCGCCGGCGCCAGGATGTGCGCGCGTCCGATCGCGATGCCGCGCGAAACCGGGATGCCGTGGAGGGAGAACGATGCCATCGGGCTGCCGTCCCGCATTTACTCGCCTTCGCCGAACTTGTCGTTGACCAGTGCGGTCAGGGCGTTGATGCAATCCTGTTCGTCGGCGCCGTCCGCTTCCAGCAGGACCTTGGCGCCCTTGCCGGCGGCCAGCATCATCACGCCCATGATGGACTTGGCGTTGATGCGGCGGCCGTTGCGCGACAGCCAGACGTCGCTCTGGAACTTGGCGGCCAGCTGGGTGAATTTTGCAGAAGCACGTGCATGCAATCCGAGCTTGTTGATAATTTCAAGTTCTTGCTGAATCATGTTTTAGTTTTAGCTTAGTTGACTCGGATACGGTTATCGACCTTGACCGCGCCGTTCTGCGCGCCGGCCAGGGCCATTTCCACGACGACGTCCAGCGTATCGGTCCGGTAGGTGATCGCGCGCAGCAGCATCGGCAGGCTGATGCCCGCCACCACCTCGACCCGGCCCGCGTCGGCCAGCTTGTTGCAGCAATTGGCGGGCGTGCCGCCTTTGATATCGGTCATGACCAGCACCCCGGCACCGGAATCGAGGCGCTTGATGGCCTCGCGCGCCAGCTGCTGCACTTCGTTCAAGTCCTGGTCCGCCACCACGTCGATCGCCTCCAGCTTCTCCACCGGGGCCCGGAACACATGGGCCGCGGCGGCCAGGAAAGCCTGGCCCAGCGGCGCATGCGTCATCAATAAAATCCCTACCATGTTTATCCTTGCTTGCCTGCCCGGGCTTCCACCGCGTCGATGAACATCGACGCGACCTGGAAGCCTGTCTGCTGCGTGATCTCCTGGAAGCAGGTTGGGCTGGTGACGTTCACCTCGGTGAGGTAATCGCCGATCACGTCTAATCCTACCAGCAAGAGGCCGCGCGAAGCCAATTCCGGGCCCAGGGCCTCGGCGATCTCGCGGTCGCGCTGCGACAGCGGCTGCGCCACGCCGGTGCCGCCGGCCGCCAGGTTGCCGCGCACTTCGCCGGCCTGCGGGATGCGCGCCAGGCAGTAGGGCACCGGCTTGCCGTCGATCAGCAGGATGCGCTTGTCGCCCTTGACGATGTCGGGGATGTAGCGCTGCGCCATGATGGTGCGGGCACCGTGCTGGGTCAGGGTTTCGATGATGGAGCCCAGGTTCAGGCCATCGCCCTTGATGCGGAAGATGCCGGCGCCGCCCATGCCGTCCAGCGGCTTCAGGATCACGTCGCCGTGTTCGGCCTGGAAGTCGCGCAGGCGGGTTTCATCGCTGCTGACCAGGGTCGGGGCGGTGAACTGCGAGAACTGGGCGATGGCCAGCTTTTCGTTGTGGTCGCGGATGGCGGAGGGCTTGTTGAAGACCCTGGCGCCCTCCTTCTCGGCCAGCTGCAGCAGGTAGGTGCCGTAGACGTATTCCATGTCGAACGGCGGGTCCTTGCGCTGGATCACGGCGTCGAAGGCGGCCAGGCTGGTGTCTTCGGACGGCGCGGCCTTGTACCAGTCGTCCTGGTCGCCGGTCAGCTCGATGCGCGAGACGTGGGCCGTGACCTTGCCTTCCTTGAGCGCCATGTGGCGCTGCTGGAAGGCGTACACTTCATGCCCCCTGCGCGCCGCCTCGGCCATCATCGCGAAGGTGGAATCTTTGTAGATCTTGAAGCTGGACAGCGGGTCGGCGAGGAAGGCGATTTTCATGGATTAGTCCAAAAATGTAACAACTGATTCTAGCTTAAACCAGGTAAGCCGGTACGGCGGGGTCAGACCCAAGGGTCAGACTCCAGGTGTGCCGGCGGGGGTCTGACCCTTGGGTCTGACCCCGGTTTACCGGTTTTAATAGACCTCCGGATCCGGATCCGTGCGCTCCATCTCCAGCGACGCGGCCAGCAGCGCCAGCCGCGCCACCACGCCGTAGACGTAGAACCGGTTCGGCGCCGCGGTCCCCGGCTTGGCCTTCACATCGGGCACCGCATGCTGCTGCGCGAACGCCAGCGGCACGAACTGCGACCCCGGCGCGTTCAGATTCTGGTCCGGCCCCTTCTCCCCATGCACGCGGTAGAAGCCACCCACCACATAGCGGTCGATCATATACACCACCGGCTCCGCGAAGGCCTCCTTGATGCTCTCAAAGGTCGGCACCCCTTCCTGGATGTTCAGGTCGGTGACCGCCTTGCCATCCTTGATCACCGTCATGCGCGCGCGTTGCTCGTCCGACAATTCCTTGAGCTCCGCCGCATCGCGGATCGTGATGATGCCCTTGCCGTAAGTCCCCGCGTCCGGCTTGATGATGACGAAAGGCTTCTCCTTGATGCCGTATTCCTTGTACTTCTTACGGATCTTGGCCAGCACCGCATCCACCGAAGACGCCAGGCATTCCTGCCCCTCCCCCGTGGCCAGGTCCACCGCCCCGCACTTGGCATGGAAAGGATTGACCATCCATGGATCGACGCCGATCAGCTTGCCGAACTTCTTCGCCACCTCGTCATAGGCATTGAAATGGTTGGACTTGCGGCGCATCGCCCAACCCGCGTGCAGCGGCGGCAACAGGCTTTGCTCGTGCAGGTTGGTCAGGATGTCCGGGATGCCCGCCGACAGGTCATTGTTCAGCAAAATGGTGCACGGATCGAAATCCTTCAGCCCCAGGCGGCGCCCGTTCGGCGAGCGCACCAGCGGCTCGACCACCAGCATGTTGCCGTCAGGCAGCGCCAGCGGCGTCGGCTGGGTGACCGACGGGTCCAGCGAACCAAAGCGCACGTTCAGGCCGGTCTGGCGGAAGATCTGCATCAGGCGCGCCACGCCCTGGAAATAGGTCGGGTGGCGCGGCTTGACTTCCGGGATCAGCAGCAGGTTGCGGGCGTCCGGGCAATACTTGTCGATGGCGGCCATCGCCGCTTGCACCGAAAGGGGGAGCATTTCATTGGCCAGGTAGTGGAAGCCGCCCGGGAACAGGTTGGTATCCACCGGCGCCAGCTTGTAGCCGGCATTGCGCAAGTCCACCGAGGCATAGAACGGCGGGGTATGTTCCTGCCACTCGAGGCGGAACCACCGTTCAATGGCTGGGGTCGCGGCAATGATCTTTTCTTCAAGATCCAGTAACGGTCCGGTCAGGGCCGTGACGAGATGGGGAACCATGTGACTTCCTTGCTGATTGGTATTCGCAGACCCTCCATTTTGGGGCAAAACCGGCTATTAAAAGATACTTTGGAACAAAAAAAGCCCCCAAAGGGGGCGCACGCGGGGTCTGGCCCCTGACAAGACATGGCGCCGCCATGTCTTGTTGGGTGCCAGACCCGGAGTTTTCCAGCTTATGCGTGGTAAGCGGACTCGCCGTGGCTGGTGATGTCCAGGCCTTCGCGCTCTTCCTCTTCCGGTACGCGCAGGCCGATCACGATGTCGACCAGCTTGTAGGCGATGAAGGCTACGACTGCCGACCAGACGATGGTGATGCCCACTGCGGTCAGCTGGGTCACCACCTGGCCGCCGATCGAGTAATCGGCGCTTGCCTTATTGGCAACGTAGTCCCAGATGCCCTGGCCGCCCAAAGATGGTGCAGCGAAGACGCCGGTCAGGATGGCGCCCAGGATGCCGCCCACGCCGTGCACGCCGAACACGTCCAGCGAGTCGTCGGCGCCGATCATGCGCTTCAGGCCATTCACGCCCCACAGGCAGATCAGGCCGGCCAGCAGGCCGATGGCCAGGCCGCCCATCGGGCCGACGAAGCCGGCCGCCGGGGTGATTGCCACCAGGCCGGCCACGGCGCCGGAGGCACCACCCAGCATGGAAGGCTTGCCCTTGGCGATCCATTCGCCGAAGACCCACGACACGGTGGCGGCAGCGGTTGCCAGCAGGGTGTTGACGAAGGCCAGTGCAGCGATGTCACCAGCTTCCAGTGCCGAACCGGCGTTGAAGCCGAACCAGCCCACCCACAGCAGCGATGCGCCGATCATGGTCATGGTCAGCGAGTGCGGAGCCATGGAATCGCGGCCGTAGCCAACGCGCTTGCCGATCAGGATGGCGCCTACCAGGCCAGCCACTGCGGCATTGATGTGCACCACAGTACCGCCGGCGAAGTCCAGCGCACCTTTCTGGAAGATGAAACCAGCCTTGGCTGCTTCGGTGGTCGCTGCGGCAGCGTCGGTGATCGCGTCAGGGCCGGTCCAGAACCAGACCATGTGGGCGATCGGCAGGTAGCTGAAGGTGAACCACAGCACCATGAAGGCCAGCACGGCGGAGAAGCGTACGCGCTCCGCAAAGGCGCCGACGATCAGGCCGCAGGTAATGGCCGCGAACGTGCCCTGGAAGGCGACGAAGATGAACTCCGGGATCACCACGCCCTTGCTGAAGGTTGCCGCCATGGCGAAGCCCTTGGCTGGGTCGTAGATGCCGGCCAGCAGCGCACGGCCGAAGCCACCAAAGAAGGCATTACCTTCGGTGAACGCCAGCGAGTAGCCGTACAGGCACCACAGCACGATGATCAGCGCGAAGATGAAGAACACTTGCAGCAGCACCGACAGCATGTTCTTGGTGCGTACCAGGCCGCCGTAGAACAGGGCCAGGCCAGGGATGGTCATCAGGATCACCAGCAGGGTCGCCACGAACATCCAGGCGGTGTCGCCCTTTTGGGCCACTGGCGCGGCAGGGGCGGCAGGTGCAGCCTCGGCAGGTGCCGCAGCGGCTGGCGTGGCAGCCGCAGGAGCGGCAGCAGGTACAGGTGCGGCAGCAGCATCAGCCGGAGCGGACGCGGTCGCTGCAGCGGCCGGCGCTTCCGCCGGTTTGGCATCCTGGGCCAGCGCGGGCAGTGCGGCGCTGAAGGCCAACAGTACAGTCATCCCCGCCAATATTTTTTTGAGTAGCATCACGGTTCCCCTTACAGTGCTTCGTTGCCGGTTTCGCCGGTACGGATACGGATCACTTGTTCCAGCGACGAGACGAAAATCTTGCCGTCACCGATCTTGCCGGTGCGGGCTGCGTTCTCGATCGCTTCGATGGCCTGGTCGACGATGGCATCGTCGACCGCCGCTTCGATCTTGGTCTTAGGCAGGAAATCGACCACATATTCCGCGCCGCGATACAGCTCGGTGTGGCCTTTCTGGCGGCCGAAGCCTTTGACTTCGGTCACCGTAATACCTTGCACGTTGATCGCCGACAGGGCTTCACGCACCTCGTCGAGCTTGAACGGCTTGATAATGGCGGTAATCATTTTCATACGATGCCTCTTTTCAGAAGGTTTTGGACACGGTCAGCACCAGGCCGCCACGGCCCAGGTTCTTGCCATTGGTCGGTGCGATATAGGCGTTGCTGGTGGTCTTGATATAGGCCAGGGATGCGGTGGCGATGCCAAAGTCCTTGGTGGCGCCCAATTTCCAGTCGGTATAGCTGGCAGCCTTGTTGTTTTCCACGTTCTGGCGGCCCACGTGCACGTTCAGGATGTAGCCATCGTAGACATCCTTGTTGAACTGCAGGTCGTAGTACGCGCTGCCCTTGCTGTCGGCAAAACCGAACAGGTTGCTGAACGCGTAGGAGTACTTGAAGGTGGCGATGCCAAAGCCCACTTGCGCGTACAGCTCGCGGGTGTTGGCGCTTGGGTGCAGCTCATTGGACGGGTAGACGTAAGCCAGCACGCCGACGTCGTAAGTGAAGCCGTCGCCCAGTTCGCCGCGCTTACCGGCATAGAAGTCCATTTCCACGGACCCGTCGCCGCCGCCATCCTTGACCCACTTGATGGTGGAGCCCCATACGCCCGCGTAGAGACCGGTCGGGTTGTTGACCCAGTCGGCGCCGCCTTGCAGCGCCGGTTTCAGGCGGGATTGCGAAATGCCGCGGTAGCGGTAATCGCTGGTCAGGGCGGCGTTAAAGCTGACTTCATTCGCAGGCTTCGCCTCAGGCGCAGCATCCGCCGCTTGGGCCAGGCCAGTCCCCATCGTTGCCATTGCCAGTGCGACTGCAGCGGTGAGACCCAGCTTCTTGCTCTTATGAATCATGGCGATTTTCCTTTTGAGTGAACTTTTATTGCGGTTTAAAATTCAGTATTCGTCAACAGCTTCCCTGCACTAGTAGCAGAATGCGTGCCAGCCTGAATTCGTGCGTGAATTGACGTTCCGACAGCCTTTCGCACCATTTAAATCCAAAGTTGCACCGCCGTGGTGCAAAAACTCACATCTCAGGAAAAAGAACATGGACATGAATGCCTTCTTCAATGATCTGCAACAGAAGGTCAGCCAGGTCATCGAAAACTCGCCGGCCAAGGATATTGAGAAAAACGTCAAGGCAATGATGACCCAGGGCTTCGCCAAGCTGGACCTGGTGACCCGCGAGGAATTCGATATCCAGGCCCAGATGCTGGCCAAGGCCCGCGCCAAGCTGGAATTGCTGGAAACCCGCCTGGCCGAACTGGAAGCAAAACTCGCTGACAAATAAGCAACAGTGTGACAATTCGCGAGAATTCTCACTATTAAACTGTTTAACCTTTAGGAGTCGCCCTACGCACTAGGGATGATTCCTAGCCATGGGGTCCACGCCACCTTTGCGGAGGTATCCCATGGCTATCACGATCAACGGTGGCAGCAAGCGCATCGGGCTCACCTTGTCCGGCGGGGGATTCCGCGCCGCCGGCTTCCACCTTGGCGTGTTGCGCGCCCTCAAGCAACGCAATCTGCTCGATAAGATCGACTTGCTGTCCTGCGTCAGCGGCGGTAGCATCGCCGGCGCCTTCCTCGCCCTGCACTGGGGCGATCCGCAAGTGCTCGACAAGCTGGAACAATACCTGGCCACGCGTTCGATCGCCGTCGGCTCGGTGATCGGCGGCGTGCTCGATCCCTTCCAATCCCGCCTGGACAAACTGGCTGCCAGCTACGACCGCGACCTATTCCAGGGCAAGACGCTGGACAAGCTTTCCGGCGGCCCGCGCATCTACCTGAATTCCACCAACCTGGCGACCGGGAATATGTTCTTCTTCGTGGCCGGCGGCGGCCTGCCTTGTGAGATGGGCGAGCATGAACTGGGCGTGGTGCCCGCACCCGGATTCCCGATCGCGCGCGCAGTGGCCGCCTCCTCCGCCTTCCCACCCGTGTTCCCGCCACTGCGGCTGGATGCCGATGCCTATGCCCCCGCAGTGCGCTGCGACTACGTGACGCTCAGCGACGGCGGCGTGTACGACAACCTGGGCGTGAATCCTGGCCTGAGCCAGCAGAACCAGCTCGATTACCTGATCGTCAGCGATGGCGGCAAGCCTTACGAAATCAAGATCGAACCCACCGAGTCCAGTGCGCTGGTGCTGAAAGAAGGACTGGACATCATGATGGAGCAAATCCGCGGCCTGCAGTTCGACCGCATCGAACACCGCCACAAAGCCGGCGCCGGACCGCGGCCATTATGGTTTTCCATCGATTCGACGGAAGGCGAACAGCAGCCGGGCGACGCCACCTTTGCCTCCGCCATCGGCACCCACTTGAAGGCGCTGACCGCCGCGGAACGCATGGTGCTGGCGCGCCATGGCGGCGCCCTGGTGGCGGCGCGCCTGCAGCGCTATGCGCCGGAACTCTTGCAATAGGAGCGCCCCATGTACTCCTCAGCCAGCAGCCTCGACTACAGCCAGGAAACCATCGAGCAGGGCGCCAAGCGCCCGCCCTTCCGCCGCCTGCGCGGCTATGCCTTCGATCCCAGCCTGTCGCTCAAGCTCGATACCGCCGCCATCAACCACCGCATCTTCGACGTGCCGTGGGAGGATCAGTTGGCGCCCGGTCCATGCGGCGAGTACGTGGAAGTGGTGGACTACGATCCCGCCAGCGGATGCTGGTACGACCCGGTGGACTTGAACGGCACACACCTGCTGGCCCAGGACGGCTTTCCACCGTCCGAAGGCAACCCGCAATTCCACCAGCAGATGGTGTATGCGGTGGCGATGAGCACCATTTCGCATTTCGAACGCGCACTGGGCCGGCAAGTGCAATGGTCGCCGCGCGAAGACGCTTACCGCAACGAGGAATTCGTCAAGGCGCTGCGCATTTACCCGCACGCATTGCGTGCCGCCAACGCCTATTACAGCCCGCAGAAAAAGGCGCTGCTGTTCGGCTACTTCCAGGGGCCGAGCGGGATGGTGTTTTCCTGCCTGTCGCAGGACATCGTGGCCCACGAGACCACGCATGCCCTGCTGGACGGCATGCACCGCCGCTACATCGACGACAACCATCCGGACACGCTGGCCTTCCACGAAGCCTTCGCCGACCTGGTGGCGCTGTTCCAGCACTTCACTTTCCCTGAAGTGCTGAAGCACCAGATCGCGCACACGCGCGGCAACCTGGAATCGCAGTCCCTGCTGGGCGAACTGGCACAGGAGTTCGGCATTGCCACCGGCAGCTACGGCGCCCTGCGCAACGCCATCGGCGAGACCGATGAAAACGGCATGTGGCACCGCGTACAGCCCGATCCCACGCGCCTGGCGCAAACCTTCGAGCCGCACGACCGTGGCGCCATCCTGGTGGCCGCGATGTTCGCCGCCTTCATCGAAATGTACAAGCTGCGCTCGGCCGGTATCGTGTCGCTGGCCAGCGCCGGTACCGGCAAGCTGCCCGACGGCGCCTTGCATCCGGTGCTGGTCGATACGCTCGCGGCCGAAGCGACCAAGATTGCGCGCCACTTCCTGCAAATGTCGATCCGCGCCCTCGATTACTGTCCGCCGTTCGACATCACCTTCGGCGACTACCTGCGCGCCCTGGTCACTGCCGATTACGACATGGTGCCCAACGACCGCTACGGCTACCGCGTGGCGCTGATCGAATCGTTCCGCCGCTGGGGTATCGTGCCGGAAGGATTGAAGGCGCTGTCGGAAGAACAGCTGCGCTGGCCCTATGCCAAACTGGAGCTGGCCGGATACGACGGCGAGCAATGGAATGCCCTGGCCGAGTTGGCGGCGACGCTGGGCGACCTGGTCAAGGATTCGCTTTACCAGCGCAACCGGCGCGACGTGTTCTACACGCTGAAACAGGCGCGCGCCAGTGCCCATGACTTCCTGGAAGATGCCCTGCTCCGCTCCGGCAACACGCAACAGCGCGACAACTTCATGCGCGTCACCGGCCTCGACTTGCGCCCCGATGGTGCCGTGCCCAACCTGCGCTACAAGCGCGACGGCATGCCGAGCTTCGAAGTGCACTCGGTGCTGCCCTGCCTGCGCGTCACGCCCGACGGCGACATCCTCAAGCAGCTGATCATCTCGGTCACGCAACGCCTGCGCAAGGTGCCAGTCGACGAGGCCGATCCTGACCTGGGCGAATTCGAATTCCCCGGCGGCAGCACCCTGATCTTCGACCTGGAAGGCGAAGCCGGTGAAGCCGGCCGCGTCGTGCCCACGCTGCGCTACGCCATCACGCGCCCCATCAACGATGTGAAGCGGCTCGAGGCGATTCGTGCCCACCGGCGCGTACGGCACGACCTCGGCACGGCATTGCGCGCCACCTATTTCGACCGCCACGCCGGCGCGCGCGCCGAGCCGTTCTGCTTCCTCCATGCCGACCATTGAGGTATAGCCATGCCTACCGCCACCCACCACCGCCCCGCCACCAAAAGCAAGGCCAAAGCCAAGCCGCCTGTCGCGGCACGCGGCAAAGTCCCCGCCAGCCATGCCGTGGCCGACAAACCCGCCACCCGTGCAGCGCGGCGCCCGCGCAGCGCGCCCAAGGTCGAGGCGCGCCTGCGCATCCGGCTGTACCGGCACGGTCTTGGCGACTGCATCCTGCTGCGCTTTCGCAAGGATGACGGCGAAGGGACCTTCAACGTGCTGATCGACTGCGGCCTGATCTCGGTCGCAGAAAAGCCGAAGGAGAAGATGCTGCGCGTGGCACAGGACATCGAGAAGTCGTGCAACGGCCGTCTGGACGTGGTGGTGATGACGCACGAACATTGGGACCATGTATCCGGCTTCCATGCCAGCCAGGCACGTGCAGTGTTCGACGCCATGTCGATCGGCGAAGTCTGGTATGGCTGGACGGAAGATCCGCGCAATGAACTGGGCCGGCGCCTGCGCGCCGAGCGCGCGGAAAAGCTCAACGCCCTGGCCAGCGCCGTCAACGCCTTCGCCCATATGCCGGGCATGGAATCGCGCGCCAAGGAGCTAGGCGGCATGCTGGGCTTCTTCGGCCTGAAGCCAGGCGAGCCTCCCGGCACCCGCATCGGCCGCACCCGGGATGCTTTCGAGTACCTGCAAGGCAAGCAGGATGTGAAGACGCGCTACCTGTCGCCGGACCATGCGCCGCGGGGCTTGCCCGAAGTCGGTGGCGTGCGCGTCTACGTGCTCGGCCCGCCGCAGGATGAATTCCTGATCAAGCGCAGCACGCCTTCGCGTAAGAACAAGGAAGCCTACGAATTGGGCGCCGAACTGGCCCTGGCGAGCAACCTCGACGCCGCCTTCACCCGCCTTGCCAGCGGCATCCCCGGCTGCGACGACCGCTTCAACGACTGCCCCTTCGACCCCAGCTTGCGGCGCGACCGCCATACCGGCGGCAGCCGCAGCTCGCAGGCGCTGGACATGCTGGTGCGCACCGTATGGGACGCGCCCGGCGACGAATGGCGCCAGATCGAAGCCGACTGGATGCAGGCGGCGGAAACACTGGCCTTGAACCTGGACAGCCACACCAACAATACCTGCCTGGTGCTGGCCTTCGAGTTCGCCGAGACTGGCGAAGTGATGCTGTTCCCGGCCGACGCGCAAGTCGGCAACTGGCTGTCGTGGCAGGAATTGCGCTGGAAGGTCGGCAGCCAGGTGGTCACCGGCCCGGATTTGCTGGCACGCACCGTGTTCTACAAGGTCGGCCACCATGGCAGCCACAACGCCACCTTGCGCACACTGGGGCTGGAACAGATGACCAGCGAAGACCTGGTCGCCTTCATCCCGGTGTCGAAGGAAGAGGCCATGAAGAACCGCTGGATGGGGATGCCCTTCAGCCCCCTGGTCAAGCGCTTGAAGGAAAAGACGTTCGGCCGCCTATTGGTGGCCGACGAGGTCCGCCCTCCCGAAGAAAGTCTCGGCAAGCTATCCGCCGCAGCCCGCCAGCAATTCAAGGCTGCCGTGGAAGAACACGAACTGTGGTTCGAGATCAGCATGCCCTAAGCTTGCGCCATCTCAAAGGTCACGCGGACGCCTCCACCTACGATGACGGAATCGCCGTGGAGGTAAGCCATGACCATATCCGTCATCAAGAGCCGCGCGCTGGCCGGGATGCAAGCGCCTGAAGTGAGCGTCGAAGTCCATCTCGCCAACGGCCTGCCCGCCTTTACCATCGTCGGCCTGGCCGACACTGAAGTGAAGGAGTCACGCGACCGCGTGCGCGCCGCAATCACCAATGCCGGCTTCAAATTGCCGGAACACCGCATCACCGTCAACCTGGCGCCGGCCGACCTGCCCAAGGAATCGGGCCGGTTTGACCTCCCGATCGCGATCGGCATCCTGGCCGCCTCCGGCCAGATACCCGATGCGGGCCTGGAGCGCTTCGAGTTCGCGGGTGAACTCTCGCTGACCGGCGAGTTGCGCCCCATCCGCGGTGCCCTCGCCATGACGTACGCCATGCAGCGCTCCGCCGGCACTAGTGGGCGCGGCTTCATCCTGCCGATGGCCAATGCCGACGAAGCGGCGCTCGTCGCCGGCGCCGCCATCTATCCTGCAGCCACGCTGCTGCAGGTTTGTGCCCACTTCAGCGCCGAGATGGACGCCAGCTTCGCCTTGTCCCGCCACGTATCCCAGCCCCTGCCGCTGCCGCCCGCCATTCCCGACTTTGCCGACGTCAAGGGACAAGTCATGGCCAAGCGCGCCATGGAGATCGCGGCCGCCGGACGCCATTCGGTACTTTTGGTCGGCCCGCCAGGCGCAGGCAAGACCATGCTGGCAACCCGCTTTGCCGGCCTGCTGCCCCTGATGACGGACGACGAAGCGCTGGAAGCGGCCGCGGTCCAGTCCCTGATCAGCGGCTTCAGCGTCGATGGCTGGAAGGTGCGCCCGTTCCGCGCGCCGCACCACACCTCGTCCGGCGCCGCCCTGGTCGGCGGCGGCAGCGTGCCGCGTCCCGGCGAAATCTCGCTGGCCCACTGCGGCGTGTTATTTCTCGACGAACTGCCCGAGTTCGACCGCCGCGTGCTGGAAGTGCTGCGCGAGCCGCTGGAATCGGGCCGCGTCACCATCGCCCGCGCCACCCGTCACGCCGACTTTCCCGCCCGCTTCCAGCTGATCGCCGCGATGAATCCCTGCCCTTGCGGCTACCTGGGGCATCCACTAGGCACTTGCCAATGCACACCCGACCAGATCATGCGTTACCAAAACCGCATTTCCGGCCCTCTGCTGGACCGCATCGACATGCAGATCGAAGTCGGTCCGGTGCCGCCGGATGTGCTGCAGGCCGATGCCAACGGCGAGCCATCGGAACTGATCGCCGCTCGCGTCCACGCCGCCTTCGAGCGCCAACTGGCGCGCCAAGGCAAAACCAACCAGCAACTGACTTCGCGCGAGATCGACCGCTTCTGCAAGCCCGATGCCGCCGGCCAGGCGGTGCTGCGCTTCACGATGCAAAAGATGCTCTGGTCAGCCCGCGCCTACCACCGCGTGCTGCGGGTCGCCCGCACCGTGGCCGACCTGGAGGGCCACAAGCACGTCGGCGCCAAACACATTTCTGAAGCCATCCAGTTGCGCCGCGCTCTCCGGCAGTTTTGACAGTGCGGGACGAATCTGTAGTATATTACACACTACAGATCTGAAATTTGAACGATGTCATGCCCATTCCCGACGCTGCCGCCGCCATTCCACGCTCGCTCGCCCGCGCGGAGGTCTACCGCACCCTGAAACAATGGATCGTCGACCTGACGCTGGCGCCGGGCGAAATCATCCGCGACCACGACCTGGCCGAACGCCTGGGCGTATCGCGCACGCCGGTGCGGGAAGCCTTGCGCCAGTTGGAAGACGAGGGACTGATCGTCACGAGCTTCCACAAATGGACCAAGGTGGCGCCAGCGGATCTAAACGAAGTGCAGAATCTCTACCCCGTCGTTGCGGCGCTGGAAGCGGCTGCCGTGCGCCTGGCGATGCCGCATCTGTCGAACGAAGACTTTGCGCGCCTGGGGCAGGCCAACCTCGTCATGGCGAAAGCGATCAAGCGGCGCGACAGTCCGGCGGCAACGGAAGCCGACATGGCGTTTCATGCGCTGCTGGTTGAACGCAGCGGCAACCAGGAAATCGCCAGGATTCTGGACTCGTTACGCCCTCGCATCCAGCGTATCGAACTGGCCTACTTCGGTAACCAGCCCGTGGCGTTGCAATCGGCGGCCGACCACGACGAAATCCTGGATGCCCTACGGCGAGGCGATGCCGACGCCGCCTGCGCCGCAATGCAACGCAACTGGGAATGGCAACCCGACAGCTTACCCTCACCTTCTGCAAAGGACTAATCCATGCGCACCGCCCTGATCGTGATCGACTTCCAGAACGCCGTCTTCCAGGACCCTCCCGCCCATCAGGTTCAGATCGTGATGGACCGCATCGGCAAGCTGATTGCCGCGGCGCGCGCCTCGTCGACGCCCGTCATCTATGTCCAGCACGAGGAAGCCGGCTGTGAGTGGGAGGCCGGTGGAGAGGGCTGGCATTTCCCGGCGCCGATTGCGCCGCAACCCGGCGACTTCGTCAGCGCCAAGTCACAGTGCGATGCATTCTTCGGCACCGCCTTGCTGGCGCACCTGAGCGAGCAAGGCATCGGGCGCGTGGTGATCTGTGGCTATGCAACGGAATTCTGCATCGACACCAATGTGCGCCATGCCGCGAGCAGCGGCCTGGAAGTGGTGGTCGCAGCCGATGCGCACACCACGCGGGACCGCCCCCACCTCGACGCCGCGCGCATCATCGAACACCATAACGCCACCTGGAGCCTATTTGGCGGAATCGAACTGCTCGAGAGCAGCGCCATACGCTTCGGCGCGGAGTAAGGCCATGGCCGACATTGCCACCGAATTGCTGCAGCCAGCCGAGCACATTCCGCCTGGCTTCGCATCGCTGTCGCAAGGCGTATTCCACGCCTCGACCATCCTGTTTCCGGACGTTGCTTCGTTCCTGGACCGCCAAGCGCAAGCCAATGTCGGCTACAACTACGGCCAGAATGGCACGCCCACCCATTACGCCCTGGCGGAAAAGCTGGCGCAATTGGAAGGCGGCGGCCAGACCGTGCTGGTGCCGAGCGGACTGGCCGCGATCACCCTGGTGAGCAGTTGTGTGCTGTCGGCCGGCGACCACGTGCTGCTGCCGGAAGCGGTCTATGGCCCGACGCGCCACGTGACCCAGGAATTGTTCGGCAAATGGGGCGTGCGCTGCTCCACGTATCCCAACGATGCCGGCGCCGATATCGCGCGGCTGTTCGAGGCGCGCACCCGGCTGGTGTGGGTCGAGTGCCCCGCTTCCAACAGCCTGGAAATGCAGGACGTGCCGGCGATCGCTGCGGCGGCGCGTGCCCATGGCGCCTTGGTGGCGATGGATAACACCTGGGCGACACCGCTCGGTTTCCGGCCACTGGACCATGGCGTGGATTTTTCCATCCAGGCCTTGACCAAATACGTGGGCGGGCATTCGGATATCCTGATGGGCGCCGTCACCACGCGCGATCCACAGCGTTACAAGCAGCTGCGGGAAACGGCTGAACTGCTGGGCTATTACGTGTCCAGCGACGAGTGCTTCCTGGCCTTGCGCGGCTTGCCGACACTGGCGCTGCGGCTGGAACGGCACTTCAGCTCGACGCTCAAGATCGCTGGCGCCCTGGTGGGGCATCCCGCGCTGGCCAGCCTGCACTATCCGCCGCTGCCGTCCGATCCTGGACACGCCCTGTGGCGGCGGGATTTCAAACTGGGCAGCGGACTATTCTCGTTCACGCTGCACGACCGGAGCCTGGCGGCAGTGGAAGCGTTTGTGGCGGCCTTGCGCTATTTCAGGCTGGGGAACAGCTGGGGCGCGGTCCATAGCCTGGTTGCAGTGGCGCCGCGTCGGCCGCCGCAAGAGGGCTGGTTGATCCGCCTGCACGTCGGTCTGGAAGACCCAAACGATCTGCTGGCCGACGTCCTCCAGTCGCTCGAAACCTTACTACCGCAACGCTAAGTTTCAAATGTAATTTCACGTAAATCCGCAGTTTTGGTGCCGGTTTCTTGGCTAGAATTGCCGGCACCATGACTACCCAATACCGTTACTCGCGCTACTGCGCCGGCTCTCTCTTGCTCCTTCTGTGCTGTGGCAGCGCTGCTGCCCAGACACAGCCCGCCCAGCCAGCCAAGACCGACGCCGCGCCAGCAACTGTAAAGAAGGAAGTCCCGTCCGCAGGCGCGGTCCCTAGCGTGACGGTATCGGCCGAGCGCCCCACCAACCGCATCGACCGCCAGGTCTACGATGTGAAGTCCGACGCCTCCAGCAGCAACAGCTCCGCCGCCGAGGCCTTGAACAACGTCCCTTCCGTCAACGTCGATCCGGACGGCTCGCTGACCCTGCGCGGCAGCAGCAATGTGCAGGTCTACGTCGACGGCAAGCCATCCGCCATGCTGCAAGGTGATAACCGCGGCCCGGCACTGCAAGCCATCCCTGCCGACGACCTGGAATCGGTGGAAGTGATCAACAACCCGGGCGCCCAGTTCGGCAATGAAGGCGGCGGTGGGCCGATCATCAACCTGGTGATGAAGCGCTCGCGCAAACCGGGCGGCTTCGGCGTGGCCAACGCCAATTACGGCACGGCGGGCCGCTACAACGGGGCGCTGTCCGGCACGTATAACGAAGGCTTGTGGGGCTTCCAGGGCGGCCTCAACGTGCGCCACGATGGCCGCGACTCCACCGGCGAGACGGTGCGCGACCGCATCGACCCGCGCAATGGCGCCCTGTCGCACAGTACCCAGGCTTCCCGGTCGAGCGGTCTGAATGACAATGCGGCGCTGAATGGCGGCGTCACTTACAACCTCGGCGCCAACGACACCGTCGGCGCGCAACTTGCCTACTTCCAGCGCACCAACGACGCACGCTCGACCGACGACTACCTGTCCCAGG
>CBFGQI010000010.1:0-74437 GCA_965650885.1 uncultured Oxalobacteraceae bacterium | reverse complement strand
CTGTGGAGAGCCGGTGCAGTCAGGCCACTCTGTGAAGCAGGAACCCACCGAAGCGGCTATGCAAAGGACCGTGTAGCGCGGTAGGAATCCTCGTCCTTTAGGGCGAGGAGGAGGTCAACTGGATCATTCAAAGGCTTAGTACAGGCTCCTAAGATCAAATTGTTTGCAGACCAACAGTCCCGGCTGGAGCCCATCATGCAGCGAACACCGATCATCCGCGCCAACGCGGCCCAATTGACGGTGCACCCAAACTGGTACGATTATGCGGGCCAACGGGCCGGCTGCAACTGGACCCAGGTGTTCCTGATGGGCGAAGATGTCGGCCGTTACGGCGGCACCTATGCCGTCTCAAAGGGACAAGACGGGCATCACGGTGGCGGAAACCGACTACGCGCGGCTGCGCAGCGTCAACGACCTGCTGGACTACATTGCCGTCCAACCGCACGCGAAGATGTAAGCATCATTGCCAACGCAACCACCAGAAAGCGGCGACCGCGAGCAGCATCAGCAAGCCGATGCCGCGATAGCGATGTTGTATGCCGGTTCCCGGCTGCCCGTGTTTTTTCCCGTTCAGCATAGGCGCGACAAGGTTTTCGTGGTGCAGCCAACTGCTGGCAACGACCGCAACGATGTGGAGGGCCACCAGGCCAAGCATCAGGTTTGCCAGCACTTCGTGAATCTCTTCCCAGATGTCCTGGCTCGACTCCTGGAGCGCCACCCAGCCGCTCAAGGTTACCGCGGCGCCAATGGCGAGTAATGCGACGATGGCCAGGCCGCCGGCCGGGTTGTGGCCAATGAAGTGTTGTGGCCGTCCTGCCCTCAGCGAGCGCAGGTAACCCAGCGCGGCGGCCGGGGCATGGACGAAGTTGCTGAATCTTGCATAGCGCGTCCCGACGACACCCCACACCAGGCGGAAGACAATGAGCCCGGCAGTGGTGTAGCCGAAAGCAGTGTGCAGCGGCCGCCAGATCCGTTCTTCCGAAGTCAGGTAGGCGCCGATGAAACATAACACGATAAGCCAGTGGAAAATCCGGACCGGGACATCCCACACCACGACCATGTCCGGGCCCGGTTTTGGCTGTGATTTCCTGCTGCGCATACACCCTCCCGCGCCGTAATGGTTGGCAGCCCACCCCAGGTTGCCGGCAAATCCATCGTACGGCCGCGGCCACGCCCAATCCATGACCTATGTCAACCATAGGCCCGACGTTGCAGGCCCGTCAGCCGGGTTCGCGTTGTGCCCCTTCGAGCGCCCGCGCCAGCTTCTGGTCCAGGTGGTAGATATCGTCCAGGAACAGGGCGCGGCCCTCGCGGTCGACCACCGCTGTCGCGTATAGCAGCACCACCGGGATCGGCCTGCCCAGCGTCACGGTCCGGGTCGGGGCGGGCTGCATGGCTTGCGCAACACTGGCGCTGTCCCAACCGCCTTCATTGCGCAGTACGAACTCGGCAAGTGCCGCTGGCTGTTCCAGCCTGATGCATCCATGGCTCAGGTCGCGCCGCTGCTTGGCGAAGAGCTCGGTTGCCTGCGTGGCGTGCAGATAAATGTTCATGGGATTGGGCATGCCAAACTTCACGGCGCCCAGCACGTTGCGCGGGCCGGGCCGCTGTCGCACGCGCGCGCTGCCGGACCGCAGCGCTTCCAGTGGCGCCGTCCCGGCCGGGGAGGCTGCGCCATTGGTGGCGACCAGCTCCATGTCCTGCTTTGACAGATAGTCGGGGTCGCGCGCCAGCTTGGGCATGATCTCCTGGGTGGTGATGCTGCGCGGCACGTTCCAGGCGGGGTTAAATTCCAGGTAACGCAATTCGCCGATGAACAACGGCGTCGGTGTGCGTGCGGCAGTGCCCACGATGACGCGCATCTCCATCTGTGGCGCGCTGCCCGGCGCCCGCGTGTCCAACGCCCACAAGCGGAAGGAGGGCACGTTGACCACGATGACCGGGCCGCGCGGCAGCAAGGGCATCCAGCGCAGCCGCTCCAGCGTGAGTTCGAGCTGGCGGATACGCTGCGATAAGGGGACGCTCAAGGCGGACATGGTGGCTTTGCCCGGTATCCCATCCGGCTCCAGTCCATGCCTGAACTGGAAGCGCTTGACCCCGGCCTCGAGGTCCGCGCCGTAGACGTCGTCCGCCATGGCGGTGCCGTCGTCGGCCAGGTCGCCGAGCAGGACAAGCCGCGCGCGCAGCGCTGCGGCGCCGGCGTAGGGCATGCCGGGAAGCAGTTTGACCCCCGCCGGCACTGGCGGCAGGGGCAACAGGGTCCGCGACCGGGGTTCCAGCTGGCGGTAGTGCGCCAAGGCCTGCTTGACGCGTTGGTACAGTGCGCCGCGCGGCTCGGCGGCGCTGACCGCAGCTTCCAGCCGGCCTTGCTGGAGGGCCAGGCCGAGTTGCGCGGCGGGGTCAAAACTGTCCGGCTCCAGCGCGCGCACGAATGATTTGAAATCCGGGGCCGTACGTCCGCTATGCAGGTCGGATAAGAACTCCAGTACAGCTGCGGTGAGTGCGACGTCGAAGCGCGCCCGTTGCTGCGAAGCCGCGTCGATATCCGGCAGCGGTGCGGATACAGCGTAATCCCCGGCGCCCAGGCCATGGCTGGCGGCCTCGCCCAGCATTTGCAACGCCATCCTCGCCATCCGCAGGCCGTCCCCATCCCATGCCAGGGAATGGTTGCGGTCGCGGTAGAAGCGCTCCAGCGAGGCAGCGACGCTGACGTGACGCGGCCCGGCTACGGGAGCCTGTAGACGAAATGCCTCCACCGCGCTGACGATTTCCGGTGACGGTGAGATGACGGGCGGGGGAACATTATTTGGCAGGGCAAACGGTGCGGCAACGATCAAGCTTGCCGCCAACAAGACTGCGCCAGCGAAGCGGCGGTCGCACATGTGGCTCTCCGGTCAGTAGGTGCTGCAGGCTGTACCGAAGGTAGCGCCGGACGGAGGTTGATGGCCATGATCTGGGTCAAGTCCGGCTTGCATCCTATTTCAATGGAGGCACCTTGAGGCCTGTGCGCGAAGTCAGCGTAATCGCAATGGCATGGGCGGGCTTCGCGGCTTTGCAGCAAGTCGCGCAGGCGGGGCGCGGCGGCCCCGCTGGCGCGCTTAAAACTTGTATTGCAGGTGGGCGAACATCGAGCGGCCGCGTGGGTCGCCATAGGTGGGGTCCCAAGTCACTTCGAAGTAGCGCGACTGGTTGGTGAAGGGCGGCGGCGTATCGAACAAATTGATCACGCCGGCGCGCAGCTTGAGGTTCTTGTTGAATGCATAGCTGCCCGTCAGGTCCCACAGCGAATAGGCTTTCACGTCCCGGTCGTTCCAGCCCGGATCGGCCAGGCCGGGAATGTTCTGATCGCGATAGCTGGAGAAGAATGTATTGCCCAGGCTCAGATTGACGGGCCCCTGGGTCCAGTCAATATTGAGCTTGTGGCGCCAGCGCTGCACGGCCTTGTCGTCGCGGAATACGCCCAGGCCGTCCGTCATCGGCGAGTGCGGATCGGACTGGAACTCGTACTTGGTGATCAGCGTGCCATTCAGGCTGGCGCTGAAGCGGCCCAGCGCACTGGCCTCGCCGCGCCAATTCACCGCGATATCGAGACCGGAAGTATTGAGCTTGCCGCGGTTCTCTTTCTTGAACTGCAGGTAGGACACGAAACCGTCTTCGTCGCGCACCACGATGTCCGGATCGTTGTAGTAGACCGGGTTGTCGAATACGGTTTGCTCGCCGATTTCCGAAATGATGTCGGTTTTGCGGATGATCCAGTAGTCCAGGCTGACGTTCCAGTTCTTGTTGGGCTCCACGACCACGCCGGCGGAAAACTGCTTGGATTCTTCCGGTTTCAGCTGCGGGTTGCCGTAACGGTCCAGGTCGAACTGGGCCACCTCGCCCGAGACCGGGTCTTTCACGAAGCTGGCCGTGGTACCTGACCGCACCGGCAGGAACAGTTCGGCAATCGACGGCGCGCGGAATCCGGTGCCGAACGATGCACGGCCCAGGACTGCCTTGCTCGGACGGTAGCTGACAGCGATTTTCGGATTGGTGGTTGTCAGCTTCGGCGTAGTGAGGCCGGTCAGCGGATCGTGCACACCATCGTAGCGGTCGTGGCGGATGGCGAACTGGCCTTCCCACTCCTTGCTGAACGGCGCATTGATCTCGGCGTAAATGCCGGCGATATCGCGCGAGTTGGAGGCGTCGGCCAGCAATTCATCGGAGCTGGCGCGGTCACCCTGTACGTCATTGCTGCGCAATGCCTCGGTGGAGCGGAACGCGGTCTTCTCGCGCCGCAGTTCGGCGCCCACCGCCAGCATGGCATCGCCACCGCCCAGCGCCATCAAGGGACGGGTCAGCTTGCCATCGACGCTGTCGCTGGTGCCTTTGGAAATCCGCGCGGCGCCGTGGATCTTGATCGAGTCCATGAACTTGCGGCCCGAATCGTCCGTGGCTGGCACAAACGGGTTGTACTTGCCGGCCGCTATGCCAGCCAGCATTTTGCTGCGCGATACCCAGCCATCGATATCCAGGTCGGTGGCTTTGTTCACGCTGTGGTTATAGGCGGTATCGTATTCCCAGTCGCCCACCTTGCCGGTCGCACCCAGTACGAAGCGCGACGCTTTACTGGTCACTTCCGAGGTGCGGCGGCCCGCGTCCGACAGGCGGAAGCGGAAGTTGACCGGGGTGGTGATGCCGGTTTTCGCTTGCAGGTCGGCCGGCAGGTAGATGCCGTTGCTGGTGCCGTTGATGCTGCCAGAGGTGGCGGGCGAGGCGGCATAGCTGGTTTCGGCTTTGCTCAACAGGACTTCAGCGAACACTTGATGGGCATCTGCCAGCTGGACGGTAGCGCGGCCGATAAAGTTCTGCTTCTTCGATTCCGGATAGACTTCGGCGTCACCCATGTAGTTGAAGGAACAGCCCTCCGTGCCGCCTGGGCCGAGCGGGCGCACCACGTTCGGGCTGCCGTTGACGCAGGAGTCCTTGCCCAGGTTGACGCGCCGCGCCGGCGAGGGCACCCAGGTGCCGCCGGGGCCGGAACCCTTCAGGTAGCCCGATTGGTTCAGGGTCGCCAGTTGGGCCGAAGTCAGGTCGACGTTGGCCGGGAAAGAGTAGCTCGACAGCTGCGGGGACAGGCGGTCGGGCAGGCTGTATTCCTGCATGAATTGCCGTTGCGAGCTGGCCAGGCGGTCCGTTTCCTGCACGTCCAATGCGCCGAACACGTTATAGCGGTCAGTGCCCAGGTCGCCAAAGCCGCCGGACAGCGAGGCCGATTTCTTGCCGCCGCCGCCTTCGTCGGTACGCAGCGCGTACACGCTGGCATCGCCACCCCGATAATCCTTGCGGGTGATGAAGTTGATCACGCCGCCCATGGCATCGGTACCGTAAATCGCCGAGGCACCGTCCTTGAGTATTTCGACGCGCTGGATGGCGCCGGCCGGGATGTTGTTCAGGTCGACGCCGGAATTGTCGCCTGGGCTGGCGAAATTGGCCATGCGGCGGCCGTTCAGGAGCACCAGGGTGCTCGAGACACCCAGGCCACGCAGGTTGGCGCCGTTCAGGCCCCGCTGGCCACCCATGACGTCGGACACGCTGGTGCCATCGGTCAGGCCACCCACATTGGACGAGATTTTTTGCAGCAGTTCGGCAGCAGTGGTCACGCCGGACTTCTCAATATCCTCGCGCTTGATGACGTCGACCGGCAGCGCTGACTCGCCCTCGATGCGCTTGATACTGGAGCCGGTGATTTCCACGCGCGGCATGGATTGCGCGTATGCGTTCAGACTCATGCCGCCAAGCGCGAGTAATACGGCATGGATGCAACGGGAGCGGCGGAATGCAGAAGCCTTGTGCGTGCCAGGTATTTTCATGCGTTCGATCCTCGTCAGTGGGTGTCAAAACACAAGCGACATGCTTGCGCCGCACCGAGTTGATTATGAATCAATTTCAGTGTTTGCAACATTGCTGGCGTGCGCGCGCCGGGGAGATCACCCGTGCGGTCGAGGATAGTGCGGGAGGGAGCGTTGGGAGACAGCGCAGCGCCCCCAGGGGACGCTGCGCTGTCCATCATGCGGAGTCTTTATGGCCTGGAAGCGTACAGCCCAAATTCGGCCAGATCCGTGAAGCTGGTGTCACCGTTATTGGCTGTGATGTTGAGCCGGTAGTAGCGATAGGCGGATGGACTCGCGACCGTGTAGCTCTTCATCTCCAGGCGTTTGGCGAAGGCCTGGTTGCTTTGCGTGTCGAGCGTGGTCCAGGTGACGCCATCGTTGGAACCCTGGAATTGCCAATCCTTCGGATCGCGCGGGATCTTGTCGTACGAGCTGACCACCGTATAGCGCTGGACCGTCTCGTTGTGCCCCAGGTCATAGCGCAGCCAACCCTGCACCCCGCTGTAGAACCATTGCGACGCCGAGTTCAGGTCGAAGGCGCGGCTGGCGTTGGCCGGGTTGTTTGCACTGTCGGTGGCGCTGCCGCCGGTAGCGACGTTGACCAGCGGACGCACCGGCGTGGCGCTGTCTTCAGCGGAATCCGCGCTGGCGCCGGCGGCGTTGGCGGCGCTGACCGTGTAGTAGTAGGTCATGCCATTGGCCACCGAGGTGTCCGTGTAGCTGCCGCCTGTAACGCCTGTCGCGATGGCCGTGTAGGGGCCGCCGCTGAAGGTGGAGCGCTTGACCGTGTAGCTCGTGGCGCCAAAGGACTGCTGCCAGCGCAGCGGGACAGCGCCATCGCCCGGCGATGCCAGCAGCGCGGCCGGCGCGGCGGGGATGACGCCCGGCGCGCCACCGTCGCCGCCCGTGATCTGGACGTTGCTGAAGACGGAGCGGTTCAGCGTGCCGTTGGCCACCGAGGAGACCACCAGGCCGGCGTAGATCGTCTCCGGAAGCGGACCGTCGATACGCCCGACGTCGGTGGCTGCCCAGTTGGTGCCATCGGGCGAAAGGTAGCCGGTGATGACGTTGCCGATGCGCTCGAGCTTCACCCAGTACGAAGCCGAGGAGCTCGCGATCGGCAGGACCTTGTTGCCGTAATTGTTGCCGCCGTAGACCGCGAGGTTCTGCATGTTCTGTTCGGCCTGCACCCTGTTGGTGACGGCCATCCAGGCTCGCGGCGCGCCCTGGGCAAGGCTGGTGCGCATCATCACGCCCGCTTTTGCGGACTGGCTGGTGTTCTGGACCGCATCGACTTTCGCGATGATGGCGCCGTCGCCGGTGAGCGCCTTGTACGCGAAATGGCAGCTGTCGTTCGAGCCCCAGATTTCGGAACCGGCACCCAGCACGGTCCATTTGCCGTCGGCGTACGTCGCCGAGCCGGTCGGGGTGGCGCCGCCGATGTCGATCCCGCTCAATCCCGAGGTGAGCGAGGCGGTGGAAGGGAGGGAGACTGGCGGTGCGAGCGTCGCCACCGAGGCGTCGGCGTCTTTCAGGAACATGAAGCTGCTGCTGTCCACCGGCATCCAGAGCCGTCGCTGGCCGATGTACGGTGCCTGCATGCCCTTGCGCAGGACGTAGGCGCCGTGGATCTGGTTGAGCGTGATGTTTCCGCCGCCCCAGCCGCGGTTGGTATTGTCGGCGATGTAGTAGGCGTCGGTCGTGCCGAAAGGCAGGGCCGGCGTCGGCACCAGCTCGTTCACCCTGGCGAAGTATTCCCCGGCCGCCAGCAGGCGGTCGTCCAGGTCGGAATAGATGTCGATGCCTTGCTTCCAGAGCGCTTCGGCCAGCATGGACAGCGACTTGAGCTGCCCGTGGCCGTGGCCCTGGTCGCGCAGGGAGTCGCCGAGCATGCCGATGTCGTTGGAACTGCGCAGGCCGATGTGGGCCAGGGTGCGGGTCTGGTAAACAACCTTGTCCAGCGCCTCGGCGTCGTCGTTGTAGATGGCCATCAAGCCGAGGGCGACAAGGGACAGCGCGCCCTTGTTGGCGGCGCCGAACATGTGTTCGCCGTAAGGGTTCGATGCGGGCATGAGGACGTCTTTGAAATATTTCTTCACCGTGGCCGTGTCGGCCTCCGTCCAGCCTGACCATGTGCCGCGCAGGATATCCGCGCCGCCCACGAACATGTAAGCGTAGTCGCCCAGGTCGAGCATCGATTCGCGGCCCGAGAACGCGACATGGTTGGTGGCCCATGCCAGCAGGATTTCGCGCGCCTTCTTGGCGTATTCCGGGTTGCCGGTGAAGTGCCACATCCGCGAAAGGTTCCAGACCGCGGCCATGTCGTTGCGCCATGGCCAGAGGTTCAGGTCGGGCGCGCGGCTCACTGTGGCGTAAGGTCCCGCCATGACGTAGGTGAGCTTGGCCTTGCCATCGTTCGCCAACTGGTCGTAGGCCGACTTCCACGGCTGCCTGCCCTGGTCGACGTAAGCCTTGAGCGTATTGAGATCAGAGAGGGTGAGGGGCGTGCCAGGGTGCGTGAATATGCGGGCCTCGGCTGCCCCGGCGTGGGCCGGGAGCAGGGCTGAACCCAGCAGGAACAGGGATGCGGCAAGAATGGTTTTCCGGTTGTGCGCCGGGTTGTTTCGAATTTCCATGGATTTTTCTCCAGAATTCCCGATGCGGCGCAGGCGGTCGGGTGTGACAAGGGATGAGGCGAAGCGGAGTCTAGGGTGAAATGTTGCTGTGCGTCAATAATGCCCGAATTGGCTGCAAGAAATCATAAGTGGCCTCGGCTGTTTTATAGAGGACAGCCGGGTTTCGCTTTTGCTAAGGTGAGGCCATCATGAACATCAGAACGATTGCCATAGGCGCGCCGTTCGCGGCCCTGGCCGGCCTACTGGCCTCCTGTGTGGTGCACGCTGCTCCCATTGCCGCCAACGATGTACGTATTGCCCGCATGGGCCGCACGGCCGAGATGCCCGATGGCGCCTTGCGCTTCGCTTACCCGGGGGTACGGCTGTCGCTCGCTTTTACCGGCCGGAGGCTGTCGTTCGAGGCGTCGAGCAGCGGCACTTTGAGCAATCTGGAAGCGGTGGTCGACGGCGGCGCCCCGAAGCTCATCCGCTTGGGCAGGGAAGGCGGCCGTTACACCCTGGTCGACGCGGATCAGTCTGGCCGGCACACGGTAGAGCTCATGTTGCGGTCCGAATCCTGGCAAGGCGTGGTGACGCTGCGGGGATTCGATACCGACGGTGCGCTGGAACCTGCGCCGCCGCTCCCCGCACGCAAGATGCTGGTGTTGGGCGACTCCGTCACCTGCGCTGCCGGCGTCGACCGCAGTGTCGACCGCAAGGATTCCGCATGGACCGATCCCCGCCATTCCTATGGCATGCTGGCGGCCGAGGCCCTTGGCGCACAAGTGCATCTGGTGTGCTACGGCGGGCGCGGACTGGTACGCAGCTGGAACAACCGCACCGACGAATTCAACCTGCCGGACTTCTACCAGCTCGCCATTGCCGACGGCAGCGATCCGGTACGCTGGGACCACGCGCGCTATCAGCCGGACCTGATCGTGTGCGCCATCGGGACCAACGATTTCAACGCCGGTGCGCCCGAGCGGAAGGCTTATGTCGGCGCTTATGCGCGCCTGGTGCGCACGCTGTTGCACAACCACCCGCAGGCCCGTATCGTGCTCACCGAAGGCGCGATCCTGAACGGCGACGCCAAGCGGACCATGCAAGCGTACATTGCCGAAACGGTGGAACAAGTCGGCGACGAGCGGGTGCGCGCCATCGTATCGACACATCATGCGGGCGATGCGGGCGATGCCCACCCGACCGGCGCGCAACACGCCGAGATGGCCCGCGAACTGGCGTCGCAAGTGCGGCCGCTGATGGGGTGGTGAACCGGACATGGGCCAATGCGGGGAGCACGCTGGGCACCACGCCCAACCGGCACGGCTTCGATGAGCTGGACAGGCGCTTGACGCGGCCACGCCCTGTGCAACGCAGGTAGGCGCGGCCGCGATTAACGCCAGCTCAACCCCGGCAGCACGGCTGTGGCGGCACTTTGCGGTCAACCCACACCGCGGCACTGCGCAATTGCTCTCTCTTGAACGGTTTGCCGCTGAACGTCTTGCCTGCGCCTTTCACCAGCAGTGCGTAATGTCCGGGCTGCGGCAGCGGCACCATGGCGCGGTGGATGCCCGGTGCGGTTTCGTGCAGCATGACCGTATGGGACGTCCCGTCCGGGGCCGTGACCTGTACTTGCGCCACTGCCATGCCTTGCAGCGGAATGCCCGAGTCCAGCAGTTCGGCCACCACTTCCGCCTGGCTGCCCGGTGCATGGTCGAGCTGCACCGCTTTGACCTTCATCTCCAGGCTGCTGTCGGCATGCACCGTCAAAGTGAACGGCAAGCCATGGGTCTGCAGGCGCTGGATCGCCGCCCGTGCCTTGCGCCGCTCCAGCAGCGTCAGGTATTTCTTGAAGCCGGCCTCGTCCAGCGAGATGTTCGCCGTCCAGCCGCCGGCAAGCACGGTGGGGTCACTGGCCAATGGCAGCCCGACGCGCAGGCAATTCATCGCCGGCGCCATCAGGGATTTGGCATCGCCGCCGGACATCACCGTGGTGCCGTCGGGCGCCGTCAACGTCAGGCGGATCGCCCCTGGGGCTTCGCACAGGACAATGGCGTCGCAACGCTGGTCCGCTTCGGTGAGCGGGAAGGGGATCTTGACGGTCTTGCCTGGCTGGACGAATCCGGGCGGATCGGTAACGATCTCGGTATTGGTGACGCCGGCCAGCACCTGGGTGAAGTATTTGGCCAGGCGCATGACGCCATCCGCGCCCAGTGGACCGGTCAACATGGTGTAGCCGCCGGTACCGTTGGTGATGTTGTTGAGGCCTTCCGGCTTGACTTGTTCGGCCGTGCCGAGCCCCACGGCGTACACGTGTTCGTCGATCAGGCCGCTGACTTCCGAAATGTATTTGCTTTCGGTTTCGTCGCCGTCGGTGAACACCAGGATGGCGCGGTTGGCGTCGAACTGGGGCGGCGCGTCCAGCAACTGGTTGTGCGCACTCTCGATACCGTCGCCGATGGCTGTCATGCCTGCCGGGTTGGTCGCCTGAGCATTGATCGCCGCCATGGCGAGGTCACGCCCGCCGCCAGTGCCCAGCGCGTCCGCCACCTTGACCGGCGCCACCTGCACCGCGTCGGTATCGAAGCGGATCACGCCGACACCATCCGTATCCTCCAGCAGGGCAACGAACGTGGGCGCTGCCTGGTGCAGCACGCCCATGCGGTCGGTTCCTTCGACGCCGGACGGCGACGCCATGCTGCCCGAGCTGTCCAGCACCATCGACACCGCGACCACCGGCTTGGTGATGGCATTGGCGACGATGTCGATCTCGTAGGTTTCGGGGCTGCCGTCAAGGGTGACCGACAGGTGGCCGTTGGCGCTGCTGAGCGGCGCGCCGGCGTGGTAGCGGACCCAGACCAGCAGCGTGGTGACGGTATAGCCATCCGCCATCGGGGCCGGTACCGTATCGGACAGCAGGCTGAATGCGGCGTCGCCGGTCAGCGTGGCATGCGCCACCACCGGCGTGCAGCTGCGCACGTCAAGGCGCAGCGCGCGCGCCGTGGTCTTGCCGGTTGGGACGTCGATGAAGCGCATCGGTTCGCCGTCCTCCGGCGCGACCTTTGTGATATTGACCGGCATGGTGTCATAGCACGGCGGTTCCACCAGGTCCGGGTCCAGGTAGGACTTCACTTCGATCAAGCCGCCGGCCGGGGTAAATGGATAGGCGCCGCTCGAGCCATCCCACGGCGCCAGCGTATTGGTGCTGAGGCCGTCTTCGCCGGTGCTGCCGGCCTCCACGCCGTAGACCTGGTTGACGTCGAGCCGCCAGTCCTCTCCCGCCTGCGCCTGCCACATCGCGTACAAGCGGTCCACGTTGGAGTGCAACAGGAACACCATTGGGTCCTGGAACGCTTTATGGCCGGTGGGATCGCCGATATTGCCCGGGCCGAAATTGACGTGGACGCTGCCATGGACTTGTTCCAGCTCCTTCCGGAACGCTTCCCATTGCTGCGGCTGCGCGAAGCCTTCGCTGGCCGACAGGATGGCGGCATCGCTGACGTTGGTGCCGGCTCCCGCCGCCATGCTCCGCAGCAAGGTTTGCGGCGGATCTTGCGGCTGACCGGTATCGTCGCGGCTGCCTTCGAACTCGCCGCCATTGTGCAAAGGCTCCAGTGCGCCTTCTACGTCGCCATTCATGGTGCCCATGAAAGCGTTGGTGCTGAGATCAGTGAAGCCACCATTGCCGTTGGGCGAGGAGCGCGGATCGGTGGTCCAGTCCCAGTAATGCAAGGCTACGCTGGGATCGATTTCCTGCAACAGGGCTTCGTAGCGCCGGCACAGTTCACGGTGCCACAAGAGGAACTTGGGGCCGCCGTGGACGTGGGTGGTCTGGTGCGCCACGTCCTGGAAGTCCCAGTAGCTGACCGGGCCGCCGGACCAGAAGCGCGAGTCGGCCTGGACAACGGCATTGATGTAACTGGTGCGCTCGGCATCGGTGAGGTGAGCGATATTGCGTCGGATAGGTTTGGCCATTGGTTCCTCCTGTAAGCATCATGGCTGCCGTACCGGTGTACGGCATGGGGAGCAATGTATGCGGTCTGGAACGCAGGCGTATTGGTGCTGGCACTCAGATTTCGGGTGCGGCAGCACGCATATTTCGATCAGGGGTGGCGGGCAAAGTCCCGGAAAAGGTCGCGCTGAAGGTACACCGGTCGCGGACCGCTCGAAGAGCATTGCTGGCGCAGGGATGCCAAGCCGTAACAGTCGTTCGCCGACCACGTCGGCTTCCGTTTCGCTATGGCCGCTGGTGGAGACTGCTGGCTGGGGCGCCAGCAGCCGTTATCGCGGGGATCAGTTGGTGACCCATTTGAATTGCAGGTCGGTCCAGCCGGATGCGCTGCCGCCACGGGGGGTGGCTGCGCTGAACTTGCAGGTCGAGCTGGCACGTAGTGACGCCTTGTCCATGGCGCGATAACCACTGGACTCGACCAGTTTGGCATCTTTTACCGAACCGTCTGCGGCGACCAACACGGACAGGCGGACGGTTCCTTCGAGATTCTCCGATATCCACGCCCTTGGATAATCGGGACCGCTGCAGTTAACCGATTTGGGCGGTGCAGCTGTTTCAGCTGCGTTCACGGCCAGCGGCAGGATGGAAGCAATCGCTACGACAAGCACTTTACCAATCATGATGAGCTCCATTTGGTGGGATTCAAAAGGTCCGGCGGTACGAGTCCACTTTACTGCGCCGCAGCATATATTTAAAATTTATTTCTGGAATGTCAATCATCCACTTTCTGAATAATGCCGGGCACCCGTTGCCCGGGAGGCGGGTCTTCTCTTTTTGATAGCGGGAAAGCGTGCTACGCTATCCTTGCTTTCGAGGAAATGTTTCGTGCCCGCTTTGCAAGCCGAAGCGGGCGGTTCCACGGTCCTTGCCGGGCGCCGCTATCCGCGGCCAGCCAGCCAGGACTGAACCTGCGTCACCATCGCACATGAAGGAATCTGAATGAGCAAGGGCGAACCACTTCGCCTGCACGTGCCCGAACCGTCGGGGCGTCCAGGCTGTCCAACCGATTTTTCCTATCTCCGCCTATCGCCGGCCGGGGCCGTGCGCCGGCCCGACGTCGACGTGGCCCCCATGGATACGCGCGATCTTGCGTACTCCCTGATCAGCGTGATCGATGCCGAGGGCAAGGCAGTCGGGCCCTGGGTACCGCAGATCGATATCGAGGTCGTCCGCAAGGGCTTGCAGGCCATGATGAAGACCCGCATCTTCGACAGCCGCATGCTGATGGCGCAGCGCCAGAAGAAGATGTCGTTCTATATGCAGAGCCTGGGCGAGGAGGCGATCGGCACCGCCCAGGCGCTGGCGCTGAATGTGGACGATATGTGCTTCCCCACCTACCGCCAGCAAAGCATCCTCATCGTGCGCGACTACCCACTGGTCGATATGATCTGCCAGTTGATGTCGAACGAGCGCGATCCGCTCAAGGGACGGCAATTGCCGGTCATGTATTCGGTCAAGAAGATGGGATTCTTTTCCATCTCCGGCAACCTGGCGACGCAGTACATCCAGGCGGTGGGCTGGGGCATGGCATCGGCCATCAAGGGCGATACCAAGATCGCCTCGGCGTGGATTGGCGACGGCGCGACCGCCGAGGCGGACTTCGACACGGCGCTGACTTTCGCCCATGTGTATCGCGCGCCGGTCATCCTCAACGTGGTCAACAACCAGTGGGCCATTTCGACTTTCCAGGCCATCGCCGGCGGCGAGAACACCACCTTCGCCGCACGCGGGGTCGGCTGCGGCATCGCCTCGCTGCGCGTCGATGGCAATGATTTCCTCGCGGTGTACGCAGCGTCGCGCTGGGCCGCCGAGCGCGCACGCCGCAACCTGGGACCATGCCTGATCGAATGGGTGACCTACCGCGCGGGTCCACACTCGACATCGGACGATCCCTCGAAATACCGCCCCAGCGACGACTGGTCGCATTTCCCGCTGGGCGATCCGATTGCGCGCCTGAAGCAATACCTGATCAAGGCCGGCGCCTGGTCGGAACAGGAGCACGAAGAAACGCAGAAGCGGTTGGAGTCGGAAGTGCTGGCGGCGCAGAAAGAGGCCGAACAGTACGGCACCATGGCCAGCGGCCATACGTTCAGCCCTGCCGAAATGTTCGACGGCATCTACAAGGATATGCCGGAACACTTGCGCGTGCAGCGCCAGCAACTGGGGATCTGACATGGCGGAAAACAAAGTGAAAACATCCATGACCATGATCCAGGCGCTGCGTTCGGCGATGGACGTGATGCTGGAGAAGGACGAAAACGTCGTGGTCTTCGGCCAGGACGTGGGCTATTTTGGCGGCGTGTTCCGCTGCACGGAGGGGCTGCAAAAGAAGTACGGCACGTCGCGCGTGTTCGATACGCCGATTTCCGAAGGCGGCATCGTCGGCGCCGCAATCGGCATGGGCGCGTACGGCCTGCGGCCTTGTGTGGAAATCCAGTTTGCCGATTACATCTATCCGGCCTATGACCAGATCGTGTCGGAGGCGGCGCGCCTGCGCTTCCGCTCGGCAGGCGACTTTACCGCCCCTATCACCATCCGCACCCCTTGCGGCGGAGGCATCTACGGCGGCCAGACCCACAGCCAGAGTCCGGAGGCGGTGTTCGCCCACGTCTGCGGCCTGCGCACGGTGATGCCGTCGAACCCATACGATGCCAAGGGCTTGCTGATTGCGTCCATCGAGAACGACGATCCGGTGATCTTCCTCGAACCGAAGCGGCTGTACAACGGGCCGTTCGACGGGCACCACGACAAACCTGTGGTGCCGTGGTCGCAGAACCCGTTGGGGGAGGTGCCCGAGGGCTACTACACCGTCCCGCTCGACAAGGCGGCTGTTTTCCGGCCGGGCCGGCAAGTCACGGTGCTTGCTTACGGCACCATGGTGTGGGTATGCGAGGCGGCGGCGCGGGAGACTGGCATCGACGCCGAGATCATCGATTTGCGCAGCCTGTGGCCGCTGGACCTGGAGACGATCGTCGAGTCGGTCAGGAAGACCGGCCGCTGCGTGGTCGTGCACGAGGCCACGCGTACCTGCGGCTTCGGCGCCGAACTGGTATCGCTGGTGCAGGAGCATTGTTTCTACCATCTGGAAGCGCCGATTGAACGTGTGACGGGCTGGGATACACCTTACCCGCACGCGCAGGAATGGGCGTATTTCCCGGGTCCGGCACGCGTCGGCGCGGCGTTCAAACGTACGGTGGAGGCATAAAGATGGGTATTCACGTCATCAAGATGCCTGACATTGGCGAGGGCATCGCGGAAGTCGAGCTGGTCATGTGGCACGTGAAGGTGGGCGACGCAGTCACCGAAGACATGGTCCTGGCCGATGTCATGACCGACAAGGCCACCATTGAAATTCCTTCGCCGGTCCACGGCACGGTGGCCATGCTCGGCGGCGAAGCCGGGCAGGTGATGGCCGTGGGCGCGGACCTGATCCATATTGAAGTGGAGGGCGCTGGCAACGTGAAGCCGCAAGCCGCAGGCGCAGCCGCGCCGGCGCAAGCTGCGGCCACGTCCCCTGTGCACGCAGGGCTGCCAAAGGCGGCCGCCGCCGGTGCTGCGGCGGCCCCCCCAGCCGCCACGCCCACGGCGCATGAGGCTGGCCCTGCCAAGCCCACGCCACAGGCGCCAGGCGCCAGCGCCGCCGCGGCAGCACGTGCGCCTTCAGCAGCCCGCGTGGCGCGCGAACCGGGTGAACGCCCGCTTGCTTCGCCCGCTGTGCGCAAGCGGGCCTGGGACTTGGGTGTCGAACTGCAGTTCGTGCATGGCAGCGGGCCTGCCGGCCGCATCCTGCACACCGACCTTGACGCCTACGTTGAACGCGGCGTGCAGGGCGCACCATCCGCTGCCCCGGGCGGCTACCGCGAAAACCACACGGAGCAGACGGTCCCGCTGATCGGCCTGCGCCGCAAGATCGCGCAGAAGATGCAGGAATCCAAGCGCCGCATCCCGCACTTTTCCTACGTCGAGGAAATCGACGTCACGGAGCTTGAAAGCCTGCGCGCACGACTGAACGAGCAATGGGGCAAGGAACGGGGCAAGCTGACCGTGCTGCCTTTACTGGCGCGCGCCCTGGTGGTCGCACTGCGCCAGTTCCCGCAGATGAACGCGCGCTTCGATGACGATGCGGGAGTGGTCACGCAATACGGTGCCGTCCATCTCGGTGTCGCCACCCAGACCGACGCCGGCCTGATGGTGTCGGTGATGCGCCATGCCGAGGCACGCGACCTGTGGTCATGCGCCTCTGAGATCGGGCGCCTGGCCGATGCCGCGCGGACCGGCAAGGCAACGCGCGACGAATTGTCCGGCTCGACCATCACCATTTCCAGCCTGGGCGCCCTGGGCGGCATCGTGACGACGCCGGTGATCAACCATCCGGAAGTGGCCATCATCGGCGTCAACAAGATCGTGGAACGGCCCATGGTGCGCCAGGGTGCGATGGTCATCCGCAAGATGATGAACCTGTCATCCTCGTTCGACCACCGCGTGGTCGACGGCATGCATGCGGCCCAGTTCGTACAGGCCATCCGCACCCTGCTGGAATGCCCAGCCATGCTCTTCGTGGAGTAGTCAATGAACCAACATACCACTACGCTGCTGGTGATCGGCGGCGGCCCTGGCGGCTATATCGCGGCTATCCGCGCCGGCCAGCTTGGCATTCCCACCACGCTGGTGGAGGCAGGTGAGCTGGGCGGAACCTGCCTCAATGTCGGCTGCATCCCGTCCAAGGCGCTGATCCATGCGGCGGACGAATTCGAGAAGGCCAGTCATTTCGCAAGCGGCTCCTCGCTCGGCATTTCGGTGCAGGCGCCGCGCATCGACATTGGCCAGACGGTGCTGTGGAAGGATGGCATAGTCGGACGCTTGACCGGCGGCGTGGCGGCACTGCTGAAGAGAAGCGGCGTGCGGGTGGTCAAGGGCTGGGCCAATATCGTCGACGGCAAGACCGTGGAAGTGGTGCGCGATGGCGAAAGCCCGCAGCGCATCGGCTGCGGACACCTGCTGCTGGCCACCGGCTCGGAGGCCACGGAACTGCCCTTCATGCCATTCGGCGGGCCGGTCATCAGCGCAACGGAGGCCTTGTCGCCGAAGACGGTGCCGGGCAGGCTGCTGGTGGTCGGGGCAGGATATATCGGCCTGGAATTGGGAACCGCATATGCGAAGCTGGGTGCCCAGGTCCAGGTGGTGGAGGCGCAGGAGCGCATCCTGCCAGCCTACGATGCGGACTTGACCCGTCCGGTCGCAATGGCGCTCAAGGGTTTGGGCGTCGAAACCCATCTCGGCTGTTCGGTGCTAGGCCTGGACCAGGAGCGCGGCGCGGTGCGCATCCGGAACGCCGCCGGCGAAGTGTCGTCATTGGCCGCGGACCAGGTGCTGGTGGCCGTTGGGCGGCGTCCGAGCACGCGCGGTTTCGGTCTTGAAAAGCTGCGCATCGACATGGATGGCCACTTCATCAAGGTCGACGACCAGTGCCGCACCTCGATGCGCGATGTGTGGGCCATCGGCGACGTGACCGGCGAACCGATGCTGGCGCACCGGGCCATGGCGCAGGGCGAAATGGTCGCCGAGATCATCAGCGGCAAACGGCGCCATTTCAGCCCGGCGGCGATCGCGGCGGTGTGCTTCACCGATCCGGAAGTGGTGGCGGTCGGGGCATCGCCCCAGCAGGCGCGCGCACAGGGCATCGACTGCATCGATGCCTTGTTCCCGTTCTCGGCCAACGGGCGCGCCATGTCGCTCGAATCGAAGGACGGCTTCGTGCGGGTGGTGGCGCGCCGCGACAATCACCTGATCGTCGGCTGGCAAGCGGTCGGGAAAGCGGTGTCGGAGTTGTCCGCCGCGTTTGCCCAGTCCATCGAGATGGGGGCGACGCTGGAAGATGTGGCGGGTACGATCCACGCCCATCCGACTTTGGGCGAGGCGATCCAGGAGGCAGCGCTGCGGGCATTGGGCCATGCGCTGCACATCTGAATCCAGGCCTGCGGCCTAAGGGCGGGGATCTCAGGCCTTGAAGCGGCTAGCCAGGGCAGCGCCTACAGCCGGGGCGATGGTTTCACGGCCACGCGTAAGGCGATAGAGCTCCATCAGGCTGGGTTCGTTTGCGTCTTCGGCGCTTTTGCTGCGCGGGCGATGGATCTCCTGCAGGAAGTGCGCTACGGCGGCGAGCATCGACGATGGATGGAATGCGCTGGCAATCGTGTTCATGATGGTTCCTTTGCTGAAGTATTGGCTTCAGTATGTACCTCCATGAGATATAAAGCCAATTGCGATATTCGATAACCGCCATAAGAAAATCGAATTTCTGCGGGGTCTTACAAGCTTGCTAAGCTTTTATGGAGCATTCACCATGCAACAGCGGTTAGGAGCGGGAATTGCGATGTTGGGTCTGGCGTGGCAAGCATGCGCCCAACAGGTTCCGCCGACGCCGGCGCCGGATCAGGCGCTATGGGAGATCGGCCTGTTTGGCGGCGCGGCCTCGATGCCCGCCTATCCAGGGGCCGCCGATCACTCCACGCGCGGGCTGGTGTTGCCGATGTTGATCTACCGCGGCAAAGTACTGCGGGCGGATCGCTCCGGCGTCAGCGCGCGTCTGTTCAACAGCGAACGGGTGGACCTGGATCTTGGATTTGCGCTATCGCTGCCGGCGCGCTCCCATGCCGTGGAGGCGCGAGCCGGCATGCCGGACTTGAATTCGCTGCTGGAGTTCGGCCCGCGCCTGAAGCTGCTCCTGTCCGAGCCCTCGGCTCCCGATCAGCTGCGGCTGGAACTGCCGCTTCGCACGCCGCTTGAAATCGGCAATGGCTTTCGGCGGCAAGGCCTGGTGTTCGAACCACGTCTCGTGTACGAAACCGGAAGCAGCGACCGGAGATGGAAAGGAGACGCAAACATTGGCCTCATGTGGGGGAATGCCCGTCTGAACCAGTATTTCTACGAAGTCGCCCCGCAATATGCTGGCGCCACGCGTCCGGCTTACCGGGCGGAGGGCGGGGTGATGATGTGGCGCGTCGGGCTGAGTCTGTCGCACGCGTTGACGCCGGATTGGCGTTTGTTCGGTTTCACCCGGTACGACAATTACACGCACGCGGCCAACCGCGACAGCCCGCTGTTCAAGAGGAATAGCGGTACCTCGCTAGGCTTTGCCTTCACCTGGACAGCCTATCGCTCGAAGGCGCGGGCCTGGGAGTAAGCAATATGGATGGGATGCAAAATCCGGTTTACATGATAGCGCTAACAATTTATATTCCATCCAGCCATTAACTTCGGAAGAGTCGACAACGTGATCAAGCTGAAATCGCTTAGCACAGGCATCGTGCTGATTCTCGCGTTTGCTGCATTGCCTGCGGCACGCGCCCTGGAGCTTGTAAATGCGGCGAATCCGGAACCGGGTTCCTTGACGCTGGTTAATGGCGCCAACGTTATCGGGATCGCTGTGGATGCGAAGGACGACCCATTGGTCCGACTTGCTGCCCAGCTCTTTGCAGACGACGTGGAACGGGTGACGGGCAAGCGTCCCGCCGTCGATGCGAAGGCCAGGTACGGGCGCCAACTGATCATCGCAGGCACATTGGGGCAAAGCCGTCTGATCGAACAATTGGCGAGCAAGGGCAAGTTGAAAGAACTCGACAAGATCCGCGGCCATTGGGAAGCGACGGTGTCGCAGATGGTCGAGCGCCCCTTCCCTGGGGTGGAGCGTGCTTTCGTCATCGTGGGTAGCGACCGTCGTGGCACAGCGTACGGATTGACCCGGTTGTCGGAAAAGATTGGCGTGTCGCCATGGTACTGGTGGGCCGACGTTCCTGCCCAACGTAAGACAGGGCTGGCAATCCGTTCTGGCCAGCCGGAAATCGCTGCCCCGGAAGTCAAGTTCCGGGGCATCTTCGTCAATGATGAGGACTGGGGCATGCATGCCTGGGCCAAACGGACATTCGAGCCCGAAGTCGGGGGGATCGGTCCCAGGACATATGAGAAAGTTTTCGAACTCATGCTGCGCCTGCGCCTGAACTATATCTGGCCAGCCATGCACGAAGTTAGCCGCGAGTTCCATTCAATCCGCGAAAATATTACCTTGGCGGACAAGTACGGCATCGTTGCAGGCGCGTCGCACTGCGAACCCATGCTCTACAACAACGCAAAATGGGACCAGAATGAGCGTGGGCACTGGAATTACTTCACCAACCGCGAAGTGATCCACAAGACTTGGGAAGACCAGGCCATTTCTCGCGGGAGCATGGAAGCTGTATGGACGCTGGGGATCCGCGGCATTCATGACCAGGGCATGCAAACGCCTCCCGGGGATGTACCGGGCAAACTGAAGCTCCTGGGGGAAGTGATCCAGGACCAGCGCAACTTGATCAAGCAGCACGTAACGGCAAAATGGGGGCCGGTTGCCCAGGCCTTCGTGCCATACAAGGAAGTACTGCCGATTTACGACGCTGGCCTGGCGCTGCCGGAAGACGTCACGCTGATGTGGACGGACGACAATTTCGGCTATATACGCCGTTTCAGCTCGCCCGAAGAGCGCAAACGGACTGGTGGTGCCGGCGTTTATTGGCACCTGTCCTATTATGGCGGGCCTCATTCCTACTTGTGGATCAATTCGACCGCCCCCGCGATGATGTGGCAGGAACTGCACAAAGCCTGGGAGAATGACGCGCGCACGATGTGGGTGATCAACGTAGGCGATATCAAGCCCATGGAAATAGGCATGGACTACTTCGCCAGGTTCTCATGGAATCCGACCGCGTTCGGGCCGGATTCGCAGCCGCGCTTCCTGCACTCTTTTGCGGCACAGCACTTCGGCGACCAGATGGCTCCGGACGTGACCGAACTGCTGACAGAATTTTACCGGCTCGGCACCATCCGCAAGCCCGAGCTGATGGCGCGTACCTGGGCGCTTTCGCTCCCCCCGGAAATGGCCGCCGGGCTGACCCGCAGCTATCGGGATTTGCTCGCGCGGGAGGCGAAACTCGCCGCACGGATACCGCCGGGAATGCGCGACGCGTATGTTGAAATGATCGGCTTTCCCGCGCGGGTGCTGGGCGCCACGGGATTGATTTTCATGGCGGACCGCGAAGCCCAATATGGTGGCGAGGCAAGCGTGCATGCCGCCCAGATCGCGCAACTGCGTAACTTCCTCGAACAGCAGGTCGAGGCGTACAACCATACGGTCGCCAACGGAAAGTGGAAGGGAATGATGCCTGGCCTGGTCACCGCGCAGAAGCTCTCCGCCTGGAACAGCCAGGTGCGCTGGCCCTGGGGTGAAGCGGCGCAGGCCCCAGGCCCAAAATTCCCGCCAATCGACGAGGGACGTGTCTGGCGCGTTGCCGCCGATGCCGAGCGACGTTCCGGCTTGAATGAAGCGCAATGGACGCCGGTCGCCGGATTAGGCCACACCGGGCGTGCGGTAGCGCTGAAACCGGCCGGCCTTGGCTCGTCGTGGGAAGCTGTCGACAGCAATGCGCCTTCGCTCGAATTCCATTTTGACGCAGGGGCCGGGAAACAGGGCGAAGAGCTGCTGATCGATTTCATGCCGACTTTCCGCATCTACCCGGGCAAGCGGCTGCGGGTCGCCGTCATGCTGGACGACGGCGCGCCAATGCTGGTTGAAGTGCCCGGGTCGGGCGGACAGGAAGACGAGTCAGGCAAGATCCGCCAGGAAGGTGTGCAGGACAATTTCGTGCGTGCGCGGGTGCCGTTGCCTTCGTTTGCGCCCGGTCGCCACGCGCTGAGAATCCGCGCCGTCGATCCGGGCGTCGTGATCGACAGGATCTCGCTGCCCTCGACGGCAATGCGCTGATCAACGCGTGGTAATGCCGCGCGCCTTAAAGCGTGGCCATCCCGCCGTCGAAGATGACGTTTTCGCCCATCATGTACGAAGAATCGTCGCTCGCCATGAACAGCACGGCTTTTGCGACTTCTTCGGCCTGGCCGAAGCGCGCCGCCGGCACCTTGGCCATCAGCTGGCCCGCCCATGCCTGTACCGCTTCGGGCGTCAGTCCCAGCTTGCCATAGATGGGGGTCTCGATCAGGCCCGGGCTGATCACGTTGACCCGTACGCCGCGCGGGTGCAGTTCGGTCGACAGGGTGCGCGCCAGTGAGCGCACGGCGGCCTTGGTGGCCGAGTAAACCGACAGGCCGGCGACTCCCTGTTCGGCCAGTGTGGTGCCGGTCAGTACAAGGCTGGCCGGGTTGTTCAGCAGCGGCAGCATGCTTTGCACCGTGTAGATCACGCCCTTGAAGTTGACGTCGACCTGGTGGTCGATGTTGCTGGCGTCGACGTCCGAGAACTGCATCGGTTCGGCGACGCCTGCGTTCGCGAACACGACGTCCAGGCTGCCGAAAGCCGATTTGAGCGTGGCTGCGACAGCTGCCATGTCCGCGGCGGAGGAAACGTCCGCGCGCAGCGCCAACGCGCCATCGCCCAACTCCTTGCCCGCCGCTCCGACGCGCTGTGCGTCCTGGCCGACGATGGCAACGCGCGCGCCTTCCTTGATGAACAGCTTGGCCGTGGCCAATCCGATACCCGTCGTGCCGCCAGTGATCAACACATTCTTTCCAGCCAGTCTACCCATCATGTTCTCCTTGAAAAGCCGCCCTCATGGCAGCGGCAAGATTGAAAGACACGGTATTAATGTACCGAGTGGTATGCAATATACCGACTGGTATAATATTCGTCAACCAATCGAACGGAGATCACCATGGCAAGCGAACGCGGCCGTCCACGCACATTCGACATCGATCACGCCTTGGACCGGGCTGTGGAAGTCTTCTGGAAGCACGGCTACCAGGACGCCTCGCTGCACGAGCTGACCGAAGCGATGGGGTTGTCGAAACCGAGCCTGTACGCTGCCTTCGGCGACAAGGAAGCGCTGTACCTGAAAGGCTTGCAGCGCTACCTGTCGCTGCTGGTCGAGCGGCACGCGGCCAAACTTGATGAGGAGCCGGACGGCCGCGCGGCCGTGGAAGTTTTTTTACGTTCGCTGGCGGGAATGCTGACCGATCCCGCGCTGCCGGGCGGCTGCTTCATCATCAATGGCACCGCCGACTGCGGCGGTTCGACGATTCCGGCCTCGGTGGAGATGGCGCTGCGTTCGGCGCTTCAGGGCACCGAAACCATGGTGCTCGAGCGTTTGAAGCGGGCAGGGAAGGATGGCCAACTGCCGGACGGGATGACGCCGCAGGCATTGGCCTCGCTGTTTGCTTCGCTGATCGCCGGTATGGCGGTGCAGGCGAAGAGCGGTGCAGGCGAAGCCAAGCTGGTGGCGGTGGTCAAGACTGCGATGGCCATGTGGCCAAAGGCGCCGGCGTCCGCACGCAAGCGCCCTTGAAGGCACTACTTGTCGAGGACGACGGTCCGGTCCAGGACCAACTGCGCTTGCTGGCCCGGCACGCCGTTGCCAGGCTGCCCGGAGCCGACGCTGACTTGATATTGGCCCGGCATCAGTTGGCGCTTGCCGTCTCGCGTCACGAAGCTTAGGTCGCGCGGCGAAAGGCGGAAGCTGACCTGGCGGCGCTCGCCTGCTTTCAGGGAGATCCGCTCGAAACCCCGCAGCGCAAGCTTTGGCGCTCCTTCGAACGGCGGTGGCGCAATATAGAGCTGGGCCACTTCGTCGCCATCGCGTTTGCCTGTATTGACGATTTCCGTCGTGACGACCACGCCATTCTCAGGCGCGCCATCCACCGCCTGGATCTGGAGCGGCCGGTAATCGAAGTTGGTATAACTCAAGCCCGCGCCGAAGGCATACAGCGGCGCGCCCTTGTAATAGCGGTAGGTCCGGCCTTCCATGGAATAGTCGTCAAAGGGCGGCAGGTCCTCGATTCCGCGGTAGAAGGTCAGTGGCAAGCGTCCGCCGGGATTGGCGCGGCCGGTCAGCACGTTGGCAACTGCAAGACCGCCGCTTTGGCCCGGATACCATGCTTCCAGGATGGCGGAAGCGTTTTCCTTGGCCCACGACAGGCCGAGGGCACTACCGTTCATCAGCACCACCACCAATGGCTTACCCAGGGCTTTGGCTTGCTCCAGCAATTTGCGCTGGTCAGCCGGAAGCTCCAACGAGGTCCTGTCGCCACCGGAAAAGCCTTCGACCTTCAGCGCCAGTTCTTCGCCTTCCAGGTCCGAGGTGAGGCCGAGTACGGCGACGATGACGTCCGCGCCGGCGGTTCCCTGTTTCAAGTCGGCGTCGGGAGTGGCGGAAATGCGCTTCCAGAATAGGCCGGGCACGCCACTGTTGCCGGTTTCCGCCTCGAATTGCAGGGGATAACGCTGGCCTTTCTCCAGCCGCACGGTATGTAGCTGCAGCGGTTCGGCCCATTGCGAATACTTCACTGCCTCGACGACAGGCCGGCCACCGGCGGTCAGTGCGCCTTTGACGCCGCTGACGCCAAGGCGGTAATACCCGGACTCCGGTGGCGTCAGGAAGCCACGCCAGACCACCTTGTGCTGGTCCGCGACGGCTTTGAGTTCGAGCGCATGGGACTCCACGCCAGGTTCAACGCGGGTGACGACAGGTTTGCTTTCATACTGGCCGCCGTTGCGGTTGTAGTATTCGGCACGCAGGCCGGGCTTGCCGTCGGGAGTGCGCAAGGCGGTCGTTGGCACCAGGTCGCCGTCTGTGATCGAAGCGCCGGCTGGTACGAGCGTAACTTGCGCCTTTGGAAGGACCTGGCGCAAGCCGTCGACCACCGATACGGGCGGCGCGGATTGCGTCGACGAATAATTCCCGCGCAGGACGCGCGTAGCGTCCGCCAGAGGGCCGATCACTGCCAGCTTGAGGCCTGGCTTCAGCGGCAACACCCCGTCATTTTTCAACAGCACCAGGCTTTTGGTTGCCGCCTGCAGGGCGAGGTCCTGGTGCGCTGGCGTGCCGATCGCGCTGACCGGAACGGGATTGACCTGGCGCTGCGGCAGACCGGCCAGGTCGCCGTTGCGGTAGCGGGCGGAGAACAGGCGCACCAGTGCCTGGTCGATATCGGCCATGCTGATCAAACCGCGTTGCAGGGCTTCGCGGTAGCGTGCGCCGAGGTTTGGCGTGTCGCCCAGTGTTTTCGTGTTGCACTCATTGTCAGTGCCGGCCTTGAGAGCGACGGCGACGGCGGCAGCGGGATCGGGGGCGTATTTGTGCTGCTCGGAGATGTCAGTCACCGCGTCGCAATCGGATACCACGTAACCCTTGAAGCCCCAGGCGTCGCGCAGGTGTTCCTTCATGAGCAGATCGCTGCCGCAAGCCGGCTGGCCGTTGATACGGTTATAGGCACACATGATCGAACCGGCCTTGGCATCGACGACCGCTGCGCGGAAGGCCGGCAGGTAAGTATCTTCCAGGTCATGCGCCGAGACGAAGACGTTGGCGAAATGCCGGGTCGATTCGGGACCGCTGTGCACGGCGAAATGCTTGGGGGTGGCGATCACGTCAGGCAGCTCAGGATTCGCACCCTGCATGCCCTGGATGAAGGCGACTCCCAGCCTGGCCGCAAGGTGCGGGTCTTCGCCATAGGTTTCCTGGCCGCGCCCCCAGCGTGGGTCGCGGAAGATGTTGATGTTGGGCGACCAGGTATTGAGACCGGTGCCGATGCGCCCCAGATGCCCGGTTTCGCGCCCCAGCGTGTGCAATGCCCGTACCTCCGTGCTGATCGCGGCCGCTACCTGTTTGACCATGTTCGCGTCAAACGTGGCCGCCAGTCCGATCGGTTCAGGGAAGTTGGTGGTGGGAAGCGGCCCCATCGCTCCGTGCAGCGATTCGGTCCACCAGTTGTAGGCCGGGATGCCGAGCCGCGGCAAAGCAGGCGCCACGTTCAGCAACTGGTCGAACTTCTCGTCTGCCGTCATTTGCGCGACCAGCGCTTTTGCCCGGGTTTCCGCCGCGAGCCGGACCTCGGCACGGGATGCGGCTGCGGGGCCGGCTGACAGGATCAGCATCGTGCCAAGGACGGCAAGCGCAAGGTTCGTCTTGCCGCATTTCTTCTTCTGCATAGGGTCTCCATGTTAGCGATTGCGCTCAATGGTTGCGTTACCATTTTGTGCCAATGTAATTTGGAAGCCGGTGTTGAACCAATAACTTTTTGATTACTATTGATATCTGAAACGGTATCGCAGACGGCCATGGAGCCCGGCAGGCATCAAGGCATCAGCAGCAGTTTCCCTGTCGTCGCCCGGCTCGCCATGTCGGCATGCGCCTTGGCGGCATCGCTCAGTGGGTATCGGCGGCCGATATGAAGGTTGAGCTTGCCGCTCGCGATCCAGTCGAACAATTGCTGTGAACGCGAGCGCAAGCGTTCAGGCGTATGGATATGATCGAAAAAGACCGCATAGCCCAACTTGATACTCCTTGGCAGGCTCATGATGTCGATCGGCCCCGGTGCACCCAGCACCGGTCCGTACCAGCAGAAGGTGCCCGAGCGGCGCAGGATGTCCAGCGAACCCTGGAAAGTGCCGGGGCCCGATCCGTCGAAGACCACATGCACGCCGTCGCCGCCGGTGAGTTCAAGCGTGGCCTCGACAAACTTGCCTTCGGTATCGACTATCACGTGGTCAGCGCCGGCGGCCTTGGCAACCGCCTCTTTATCGGCCGACGATACGCGTCCGATGACGTGGCCGCCGCGCAGTTTGATCATTTGCGTCAGCAGCAATCCCAGGCCGCCCGCTGCGGCATGAACGAAGGCGATATCGCCGCGATTGGCCGGGTAGAAATCGGTCGCGAAATGGCTGGCTGTCAAGCCTTGCATCATCACGGCTGCGGCAGTGTCGTCGTCGATGTCATCAGGGATGGCCACCAGGGAGCTGGCCGCGATGGCGATCTTTTCGGCATAGCTACCCGGTGCATAAACCCAGGCGACGCGTTGTCCGATGCTGAAGTCCTCCACACCCTGTCCCAGTGCGATCACGCGGCCCGCGCCTTCCACGCCCAGGATCTTGGGGTCGGGGATCTCATTCCAGGCCATGCCCTGGCGCACGCCAATGTCCATGAAATTGACGCCGGCGGCGGCCACCTGGACCAGGACTTCTCCGGGTGCAGGCTCGGGGTCCGGCCGATCAATGAACGCCAATACGTCGGTGCCGCCGGTTCGGTTCATTACGATTGCTTTCATGTCGCCCTCTTCATTTTGGTGTGACTTCAAGGATGGTCCGGTGCAGATCCATGCTGCCGATACGCCATTCCCCCTCGTCGATTACCCAGGTCTCGTGATAGTGGCCATATCCATGATGGCGGGCGGGGCGGGGATCGGCGTTGGCGTCCGCTGGCGGAAAGAGAATTTGATCTTCCATGGACCAAATCGCATGGATCTCGGTGGCGGAAACCTGGGTCAGTTCTTCGTTATGCACCTGGTGGATGGATTGCGTCCCAGCCAGATAATCCTGGCAAGCGGCGACGAACGCCTCGCGTGTCTCGAAAGAGACGATCAAATTGTTGGCCGTGTCATAGATCCCGATCCTGGGATTGGCAACCAACAGTTCGGAGAACGCTTCCCATTGCTTGGTGTCGACATAGCGGCAATAGCGGGCTTTCGCAGCGCGCACCTGTTCGAAGGGGGTTGTGGGATACATTGAGAAATCCTGTAAGAATGTTGACGGCGTCCATCTTATGGTTGAAATGCTGGACGAACAATCGCCAAAAGTCTATATTAAGTACTCATGCGTCTAAACTTGGAAAATTATGGATCCCTTAAGCGATATCCTGGCCGGCCTGCGCATCCGCACCGCCCAGTTCACAAGGATGGACGCCGGCGCACCGTGGGGCGTGCGCTCGCCTGGGGACCGCGGAGTCAATTTCGTACTCGTGGTGCGTGGATCGGCAGTGTTGACCAGCCCCGGCTTGTCGCCAATCTCCCTCGGCAGTGGCGACGTGTTTATCAAGCTGAGCGACACGCCGTACAATCTGTATGACCACGAAGCGTCCACCCTGATCGATTGCATCGAGGTGGAAAAGGAGCGCGTCGGCAACCATATCCGCATTGGCGGCGCAGGGCCGCTGACTACCTTCATCAGCGGTGCATTCGAACTTGGCGGGGAAGAGGCGCGCCCCTTGCTGCGAGCCTTACCGCCACTGCTGCATTTGAAACTGGACCAGCACCGCACCGCGGCATTCCAGTCCGTGCTCGAAATGCTGGCGCTGGAAACCGCCTCACCCGGTATGGGGGCGGAAGTGGTGGTCAGCCGACTATTTGAATTACTGTTCGTGCATGCGATCCGCGCCTATTCGACACAGCCAGGCGGTCCCACGCATGGCTGGCTGGCCGCCTTTGCCGACCGTCACCTGGCGCGGGCGCTGGAAGCCATGCATGGCGCGCCGGCGCAGGCATGGACGGTAGAATCGCTGGCGCGGTCGGCAGGTATGTCGCGATCGGGCTTCGCGGCCCGCTTCAAAGCGGTTGTTGGCCAATCACCGCTGGAATATCTGACCCGGTGGCGCATGTACTGCGCGTCCCGGCTGCTGCAGCGGGGGAATGCCACTTTGCCTGAGGTGGCGGGCCAGGTGGGCTACGAATCGGTGGCTGCATTCAACCGGGTTTTCCGGCGCGAGTTCGAGATGGCGCCGGGCGCCTTCCGCAAGGCCGCGATGGAGCGATAGGCAGGCCACCCGGACCAAGCACTTTGTGTCATGCGGGCGAGCGTACGAGCATCCAGATGGCCATCCCTATCATCATCAGGTTCTCGGTAAACGACACGAAGCCGAGTGGCACGTTGCTATCGCCACCGACGCAGGCGCATTTGAGTTCGCGCTTTTCGATATAGACGGCCTTGAATACGGATATCGCACCAACTGAGCCAATGAACAGCGCCAGCGGAATAGATAGCCACTTCAACGTGCCGGCCACCATCAACACGCCAGCCAATGCTTCGGCAAACGGGTAAATATTGGCGTATCGAACCCAGCGCCTGGCCAACAAATCATAGTTGAGGAACATCGTGCTGAATGACTCGACATCTCTCAGCTTTTGCAGCGCAAGCAGGCACATCGAGAAGGCAATAAACCATTCCACGCTGCGAACGATGGCCAGCTGGCCAGACGCGGCCCATGTAGCCCCGACCGCCATCGCAAAGGCCAATCCGAACAGTGCAATGACCGGTTGATAGTCCGGAGCGTCCTTGTCCTTGGTGGGCGTGCCAAAGAATGCTGCCAGCTCATCGTGTCCGCCGATGCGTTTGCCGTCGATGAATGTCTGCGGGGTGGTCTCGACACTATGCTGCTTCTTGAACGCTTCGGTCTCATCATGGCTGGTCAGGTGATGGTCTTCGACAGCGTACCCATGCCGCTTGAGTAAGTCGAGCGACTTCAAGCCATAAGGGCAGACATGCTCAGGCATAACCATGCGGTACAACACAGCAGTCTTGTGTTCGGCCATGGTGCGATCTTTTGGGGCTGATGTCCGGCTTCAGCTTAACAGGCCTGGGTGGTTCGGGGCGCCACTACGGTACCATCTTCTTCCTTGGGTACGCTGGCGCACCGCTTCCTTCGCGGAGGAACTCTAGTCTTTCAAAGTTCGCGTTTGAGGGAGGAAGACATGAGAAGGATACTGATCGCATTTGCAGGCTTCTCCTGCACTGCGTCTGCACAGGAGCACGGCATGCCGAAGCAACATGAGCCAGCGACGAAGGAGCATGCCCACCAGCACCATGGCGACGAAAAGCAGGGCGCCATGGATGGAATGCACAGCGGAATGCGCCGGCATGAAATGGCTGGCATGTACGGGCCGTACACGATGACGCGGGAAGCATCAGGTTCCAGCTGGCAGCCGGACCGTACGCCGATGGAAGGCGTACACGGCATGCGCGGCGCCTGGATGACCATGCTGCACGGCTATGCCAATGCCATCTATGACCACCAGGGTGGCCCGCGCGGCGCCAGCAAGACCTTCGCCGGAAGCATGCTGATGGGAATGGCTCAGCGTCCTCTTGGGGACGGCACACTGGGCCTGCGGGCGATGATTTCGCTGGATCCCGCTTTTGGCAAGCGGGGCTACCCCCTGTTGTTCCAGACGGGCGAAACGGCGGATGGCAGGACTCCGCTGGTTGACCGCCAGCACCCCCATGATTTGTTCATGGAGTTGGCGGCGAGTTACAGCCTTCGGCTCGGCAAAGACAGCTCAGTTTTCATCTACGGAGGATTGCCGGGCGAACCCGCGCTCGGGCCGACTGCGTTTATGCACCGCGCGTCGGGCATGGACAATCCGGAAGCGCCGTTGACGCATCATTGGCTGGACTCCACCCATATCACTTTTGGCGTGCTTACCGCAGGCTATGTCTGGCGGAACATCAAGCTGGAAGCGTCCGCCTTCAACGGACGGGAGCCGGACCAGTTCAGATGGAATATCGAGACGCGAAAGCTGGATTCCGCCTCCGCGCGCTTGACCTGGAATCCCTCGCCGGACTGGTCCATGCAAGTCAGCCATGGCCGGCTGGATAGCCCCGAACTGCTGGAGCCGGATATTTCGCTCAAACGCACAACAGCCTCGGTTTCATATGCGAACGCGCTTGGCGGAAAAACGATGCAGACCACATTCGCGTGGGGCCGAAACCGGAAAAGTTCCGGCAGCTCGACGGACGGGTACTTGCTGGAATCAGCGATGCATGTGACGGAAAAGACGACAGCGTTCGGCCGCGTCGAGAAGGTGGAAAACGACGAACTCTTTCATGAAGGCGAGCCGCTGCATGGGCAGGCTTTCAATGTCCGTAAACTGAGCATAGGGGCAGTACATGAGCTGTTCAGTGCAGGGAAAGTGAAGTTCGGTATCGGTGCGCTGGTGAGCAAACATTGGGCGCCGGCTGCGCTCGATCCCTTCTATGGTTCCAGCCCGTCCTCCTATATGGTATTTTTCCGAGCCAAACTGGCAGCGAAATAGGGCCGTGATCCTAGCTTGGGAGTGGATATGAGACCTTCGGTAAAGCAGCTCGCATCGGCTACGCTGCTTGTGCTGGTGATGGCCGTCGTGGTTACCGGCATGCTTGCGTATGCAGGCCTGTATAACTTCGCGGCGGATGCTCCGCATAGCCGCCCCGTCGCCAGCCTGATCGACTTCGCACGGCAGCGCTCCATCGCACATTACGCCGCTGACATCGCGGTGCCGGACTTAAGCGACCCAGCCCGGCTCAAGAAGGGTGCCGGGAATTACGATGCGATGTGCGCGCAATGCCACCTGTCCCCGTCGGCAGGTGCAACAGAGCTTAGCAAGGGGCTCTACCCCGTACCACCGAACCTGGTCAAAGCCACTGCTCGGCCTGGCCCGGCATTCTGGGTGATCAAGCATGGAATCAAGGCGTCCGGTATGCCAGCCTGGGGCACGTCCATGCCTGATGACGACATCTGGAATCTGGTTGCGTTCCTTCAGGAATTGCCGAAGCTTTCAGCGCAACGGTACAAGGAGCTGGTGGCGCAAAGCGAGGGGCACGCGCATGGCGCTACCGGCGCCAGTGGCCCTGCACGGGAGGAACGCGGCGCGCATCGGCACTAGCCGCGTCCCGTTACCTTGCGCACGATGGTCGCGGTCCGCGGCGTCGCGAATTCCGGCGCGGACCCTGATGTCGAAGGCCAGCAACGTTCCCTTACATGAATGGCTCGAGCTCCGCCTCGACATCGCTGAAGGCCTCAGGCCACTCTTCTTCGAACTCGGCTTCGCGCGCCTGCCCCTGGGCCAGTTGCAAGTTACCGCCCAATGCGAGCAGTGTGCGGACGGTGCTCTTGTCGGCCGGCACAGGAATCACATTGGTTGCGAGACCAAGGTTCTGGACGGACGGGCCGGTGAGCGTCAAGACCGCCGGCCCGTAACCGCCGCCCGGGACGACCAGGACCGCCGGCCCTTGCAGTGCTGCGAACGGGAAAGCGCCGGTGCCTGCGTTGCGTACATCCAGTACGCGGCAGGCGCGCAAATCGGGCAGGTTTGGTCGCCCGAGATCGGCTTCCAGCCGCAGCCGCAACTGCGCGCACAGCTTGACGATCAACTGGGCGAAGACTGAAACGTCGACACGCAGGGACAGCTTCAGCGGCCCGAGCTGCAGCCGTGCGCCAAGATGGGCCGATGCCTGGACTAGCGCTTCGAGCGAGGCGTGCAGTTCCGCTTTCAGGTCGATTTGGCTGCGGCCTTGGGGCAGGGCGACTTCCAGGCCCCATCCGCTGAAAGTGTATTGCCGGCTTTGCCGGCTGCGGCGTTCGTCAACCCGTACCATGGCCTGGGCCTTGGTGACGATCGCAATTGGCAGCCGCAAGCCCGGAACGACCGATCCAAGCGGGATCAGATCGGCTGGGCGCCTGGTTGCGATGCGTGGCGCGATCTTCGGCACCGATACGCATATTGCCGCTGTGCCGGCCGGCGGCCGGGGCCCCGGTTTGCATTTCTCGCATTCCCTGATCGGCACAAAGGCGCGTACCAGCACGCCGCGAAACTGCGGATCCTCTTTCTGGTCCGGACCGCGTTTGCGGGCTTGCTGCTCACCGGTGCCATAAAGGCCATACTGGACTGGGGAGGTGATGCCGACCCGTTTGAATTCGCAACGAATGGCATGCAGGGTATTGAATGCACGGTTACCGGACAGCGGATAATTGTGCGAGGCCGGTGCGGTGCTGGATGCCTCGCCGTAAGTGAAGATCCGGATAGGCTCGCCGTTGAAGCGCTTGCTGCGAATGCCGGCAAGTACGAGCTTCGCGAATTCTCCGATGACTCTTTTGTGCTCGCGTTTCAGTTCATGGCGGTCGACGTCGAATTTCGACAATTGAAATTCGTAGACTTCCGCATGCGGGACGACCGTGATGGCGGATGCCATTCCGTCGTTCTTATCGTCCACTTTTCCGTAAGGCCATTTCTTGTCGTTGTAAGTGGCGTCGCCACAATTCGCCGGAAATTCGTTGGGCGCCCACATGATTTCCGATTCCTGGCCCTCTGCGTATTGCTCGCCGGCGAAGGGCGATTCCCACTCACTGTTGTACGCATAAGACTCTTGCCCGTATTCCTGCGCCTGTTCTTGCTCCTGGCCGTATTCCTGCCCGAACTCCTGGCTGTATTCGAGAGCTGTTACCGCTTCCGCGGCGCCGAAAGGCGATCCCCATTCCGATTGGGCTGGCGCATCGTAGGACTCGGCGAATGGGCTCTCGCCATATGCCGCTTCTTCGCTGAAGGCTTCAAGCGTGGTGTCGTGGCTCATGGCTGACCTCCTGCGCGGGTAGTGGCTGCCGCCGCCAACTTGGGAGCGGCCAGCGGTTGCGTTCCTGGAATGCGCATCGGTTGGGCGGGGACCGGGGCGATGATATTGCCTGCGGGACGGTCCTTGACACGTTCGCCGGTTGCGGATTGCCACAGGTCGATAATGCGGTTCATGACCGCATAGATGCGCGTGCCCGGGTTATAGAACAGCTCGACGTTGGCCTGGGTGCCGAAGGCGTTTGCTTCGATCATGCGCAGCACGAGCGACATGAGTTCCGCAAGCTCGAACATTTCCTGTGAACGCGGCGCGGGCTTCATTCCCACTTTCTGGGCGATGATGGATAAGCGATCCGATTTGGTGGTGGCGGCGGCGTTAAGGGCCGTGACGATGGGCGTATTTTCCGAGAGTGTGAGGTCGAACCAGCTCATCATTGCAACGGCGTCGAACTCTTCGCGCGCCAGCGCGCCGGCCCGGCGCCGCATATTCATCATGTCGCGCAGGCTTTCGCACAGGAGCAACAGGAAACCATCGTCAGTCGCTTTGGCGCCGACCATGTTGTTGCGGTTTTCGATGCCGAGCCAGACCTGGCGCAGCAGTTCCGACCATTGCTGGCGGAACATGGTGTTGACGCCATTCCCGGTGTGCATTTTCCAGTCGCGCGCCATGGTCCCGCCTTGGACGGGCATCGGGTGCGACAGGTCGAGGCCAAACATGCGCCAGTAGGCATTGCGCCGGATCACGCGGCTATCGGGCCGCAGCTGGCTTGTCATGAGCCCGCTCGAAAATAAGGGCGGGTCGCGGAAGAACAGGTCTTCGGTACTGCGCAGCCATTGCATCGCTTCATTGGTATCAATTTCGAGTGTTTCGCCATATGCCGCACGGCGGATGACCTCGGAGAAGATCTCGGCCATGCCGGTGTTTTCGAGCAGGTAGGCGTAAATCAGGTGGTGCCAGATAAGCTGCAGGCCGGCCGTTGTCGTCGTTGGCGGCCGCATGCCGGTGTAAATCTGGTGGTTCCCGTAGTCGATGCCCGAAGGCGACTTGAACGGTGCCGGGCTGTCCAGGGCGCTGATGATCTTGCCCGGATTGCCAAGGAAGTTGGTCTTGTTCCCGGCCGGTTCGACCTCGATCTGGTCTGGTCCGTCGCTCCATACCTCCTCGAGCCAGCGGCTTAACTGCGCCGGGTGCACACGGAGTGCGTCTGTCGGCGCTTGTTTCTTTGAATTTTCGAACAGCGCAGCCAAAATGTTGAACACGGTATGCTCCCTTAATTGGTCGTTACCAATGCGCGATGCTCATCTTGCTCGGCACCGGCCACGTAGACGAGGACCTTCTTGTTGTCGAAGATGTCGATGCGATGTATCCGACCGAGGCGCTGGTCCAGCAGGAGTTCCTGGTCTTGAACCTTGGTCTCGACTACGCCGTGCTCGGCGTAAATCACGGCATGGGCGGCTGTTTTCGCGGGGACGCAGAGCTTGCCTGGATCACTGCGTTGCAAGGGGGCCGCAAATTGCTTGAATTTGCTGATGCACATGCCCGCAGCCGCTTTCTCGAACAGCCGCTCTGCATTCTTCTGGGTATCGCTGAGCCGATGCCTGGTCTCAAAAGAAGAGGCTCCGAAATCGCGCACTGCTGTGAGCAACTGTGTCATTTGGTCCTGCGTCAAGGCGATCAGCGGCGTTGCCGGACCTGACGCCATTGCGGCTTGCTCTCTCTTGGTTTCCGCGCTCATAACTTTGCTCCTCAATAGGTGATTGGTACTTCAGGCACTCTTCGCCAGCCCCGTCCCGCCAAGTGCGGCGAGCCAGTTCAGTAATGTGAGCCGATGCTCGGACGCATGCGCCGGGTCGGCCTGCGAGCGGTTTGCCAGCCAGGCCAGGATCCGTATCGATTCCCGCCGTGCCAGGTAGGAAGACGTCAGCAGCGATGCCCCGGCCCGGGTTGCCAGCTCGTCCAGCGCCGTGGGCGAAACGCGCTGCGGATTGACGATGGCGGTCAGGGGGCGGCCGCCAAAAGATTTCATCGGCATCTTCGTGCACACGCTAACGATATCCGGCATCGCCTTCATGCTTCCGCGCGCAATCGCGGCTGCTTCGCGCGGTGCGCGCGTGACCGGGTGGCGGGCGAGCCACGTGGCGGCAACGCGGTCCCACGAACCGTTGCCGTACCAGCTGCGACACATCGCCGCATTGAACATTACCCTGACAAACGGGAAGGGATGCGGATCGCCCGGGATCATGCGGAACACCGCGGCCGTGCTGCCGTCGACGACATTGGCCAGCGCGGGCAGCGGAGCCGAGCCGGCCAGGGCGAAGGCGTACACGTCGGCGCCGACTTCGCTGGCCCAGCTTTCCCAGGTCTGCGCCAGCGCACTCGAGTAAGGCATCAGCGCCTGGCGCAAGGCGCCGGCAAGTTCAGTGTTCCATCCCGTCTGATAGTTCACCTGGTGCCCCGTTTCATGCAGCAGCGCAGTCGGATGGCTGGCGTTATGCCTGGTCACCTTGATCGCTGCCACCGGCGATGGGTTGGCCTGGTCCCATAAGCGCACGCCGGCGCGCAAGATCGAGGCGCCCAGACCCTGGTCGAAATACACCAGGGCCGGTGGCGATTCCAGACCCAGCGGCCGCAACACCATGTCCATGCTGTCCGCTGCCAAAGTGTCGAGTCCGCGCAGGATGGCCGCGACGGGCGGATTGGCGCGGGTGGCCAGGGCCTCGCCAAAGAAGTTGGTGACGGTCTCCAGTTGCAGATAGCGCGTGCGCAGCCGCAGCAGGCGCTCGCGCACGGTAGCGGTGTCGGTGCCCGCCTTGAAGGCGGAGTCGAGGGCGGCGGCTTCAAGCGCTACGCCAGCCACGACTGCTGCCAGGCGCGCACGCAGCCCGGTGCGAAGGTATTCCTCCAACCCGGTCCAGCCGCTCGGCGCGGCGAGCATATCCAGGTCGCGCAGCGCTTCGATCGCAAGGCGCCAATGCGCGATTTCCGAGCCGAGTTGCTCACGTTGAGCGTCAATCACGGTGCCAACCCGGACGGATATTCAGTGTGGGCGGCCGTGGGGCTCCGCTGATGAGCGCCGCGCGGTCGGGCAAGCCGAATGCAAATGTCAGGGTGACGCCGCGTGCGGCGTCGCGCGCTGCCTGGGCAAGCGCGGGCGCGGCACCGGGCAATTTCTGGCTGACCACCGTAAGCATCGATTCGGCCAACTGGTCCGCAAGCTCGGCTGGTCGTGCCGGGGACATGGGTTGGCCGGCCTTTTCCGCAAGATGACGCGTGAGGCGGGCCGCCAGCGCCGAGCGGAAAGCTGCGCCGAGAACGCTGCGCAGTTGCGCCACAACTTGCGCCTGCGACTGTTTGCCTAATGCGACAGCGACTGCATGAGATTCCCGTTCGCCGAGCCGAAGATGAATCCGCATCGCTGGCGGCATGGCTGCCATGTCCACGCGCAGTGAAAAGCGCGAGATACGACGCACCCGCAAACCTTTGGCGTCGATGCGGAACAGGCGTCTGGCCCCGCCAGCTCGGGCGCGGCGGCCGAGCCCGGGTTCCTGGACCAGCATGGCGGCGATTTCCGGCGTGAACTCTTCGAACTCGAGCGCGGTTTCCCCAACTTCGCCAACTCCGGCTTCCGATTCGAAGGCAGCGATATGGCCCAGCTGCGTGCCGGGCAGCGTTTCGTACACGTGCACTTCCGCTTCGAGCGGCCAGACACGTGCGCCGGCGTCAAGCAGCCTCTGTTCGAGCGTATCGCCAGCAGGAAAGCGGATGGCGCGCGCGGCCGGTTGCGAAACCGGGACGCGGAACACGTGGGTAAATTTCTTGTAGCGATAACAGGGGCGCGTGACGCGCGGCATGTAGACCCAGACGCCGCGCCCTTCCGCCGTTTCGATGGCCCGCGAGCGTGGCGACAGCAGCCGCCGCGGGATGTGGCGCTCGGCCGCTTCGACGAATGCCTCATGCAGCTCCGCTTCGAGCCGCAACGGATCGGACAGTGCGTCCAGCGACAGTTCCCCGACGGTGCGGACGGTATCTTCCACTGTTGCAACGATCGCTTCCATGCCCAGCGCCGCGCCAGCGGACGGCGACTCTGCTTCTAGCGAAAGCATCTTCAGGCCGATGTCGACAATCGGGCCGGCGAGCGCCTGCGCGGCCGCTGGGCCGATATGGCCCTTGATCAGGTTCGCCAACCGGCTGGCAAGAAACTTCACAATCTTGTCGCGCCCAATGACGCCCATGCCGATGCGGATGATCGGTAATGCTGCCATCACAACGGGAATGAACTGTTCCATTTCCGCGATGGGGCTCACACCTGGCGTCGATGCCTCGAGTTGGCGTGCCAGCCGCGCCCGCGCGTTATCGAGTTCGCCCATGGGGTCGTGTTCCAGCATGGGCGCGGATTCATTTGCCGCTTCCGTCACAAGCTCGTTCAGGGCCGCTTCGTTCGGGGCGAGTATGGCTTCGGCAAGTTGGGCGTCGAAGGCCTCGGTCAGGGTCGGTCCTTCGGCCAGCAGCTCGGCTTCCCGGCCGAGCATCTTGTCGGCCAGCTTCTGGGCGAGTGGGCGGAGCGGGGCTGGAAGGCGGTTCGTGGCAGCTTTGAGCACCTTCATGAGCAGTGGTTTGATCAGGTTTCGCAGGGTGTCAAAGATTTTGCCGACGGGGAGCAGTTTGCCGACCGCGGCCACCCCCTTCTTTGCCAGATTGACTGCGCCTTTGACCAGCTTGCCAGCCTTCTTGATCAGCTTCTTGAAGAATTGCTCGGTGACCAGTCCCTGTGGCGCGAGCTCGGCCATGAGCCGCTCGCCTTCCAGTTGGAATTCAGCAAAATCGAAGGTATCCAGCTGGCGTTCCGCATAGCTTGACTGGAGCCGCTCAAGCAGGCGGTCGGTCTCCATTGCAACGCTGTTGAGCCATTCTTGCGTTTCATGGGCGGCAATGGCGGGCGCCTCGGACTCGGAGGACCAGGTCGCGGCGGACCGGAGATGCCGCGCTGCGGCTTCATTGATGAGGCCCTGCACCGCCTCGTCAAATTCCTCGTCCTCAAGTTCGCCAAGCAATGCTTCCATGCCGAGCGCTTCCAGAGTGCTCTCGTGCTGCTCGCTCATCGCCTCCATGAATGGCGACTCAAAGGAGCCGGTGTTTGCGGTTGGGTATTCAGTTTCGGCGGAGAGTGCTGCTGATCCAAGCTCGGCTGCCGCGAAGGGCGAGCTCATTGCTTGGGCTTCCATGAAATGCTCCGCGGGATGTGCAGCGCCGTTCAAGTTCATCATCGGGTGCCTCCAGTTCAGCCGGGCTGTAAGGATGCCAATGTCGCGGCCCGCGATGCAAAGCCCGTGCGGGAATGGAAATTTTGCGCTTCATTTATCTTGGAATTCTCACTCTTAGTCACAGTAACGCAAATACAACAAGGCACACGCATGAGCTTAAAGGCGCGCAGCACCTGCCTGATGAGTCGCCGGCATTGCCTGCAGTTGGCGCAAGGCGCGTATGATTGCGTTCATTTGAGTGCGCAGGAGGCAATGACTTTGTATACGATGAAATCACGTTTCGTTAGCGGGATCGCGGCCCTGCTGTTTGTCTGTCATGCCATGGCAGGCAACGTCGTCAAACCGGATGACGCCAGGCTGCAGTATGTCGGCCGCATCGATTTCAGGAATGTTGCCGGGCCTTTGCTGTCCTGGCCAGGCACCAGCGTCGAGGGCAACTTCACGGGGAGCAGCCTGACGTTGAAGCTCGATGACCAACTCGGGAAGAACTACTTCAACGTGTTCATCGACGGCGACCTGGCGCATCCGGTGGTAATCCATGCGGTCCAGGGCAGCAAGCGTTATGAGGTTGCGTCGGGCCTGCCGCCGGGCCCGCATCGCTTCCTGCTAACCAAACGCACGGAAGGGGAGGAGGGCGCCACCGCCTTCCAGGGCCTGGAGCTGGCCGACGGCGGGGAATTGCTGGCGCCTCCGCCCCGCAAGCGGCGCCATATCGAATTCTTCGGCGATTCGATTACCAGCGGCATGGGCAACGAGGCGCCGGAAGATGGCCGGGATGACCTGGCCAGCGAAAAGAATAACTTCATGTCCTATGCGTCGATCACGGCCCGCAATCTCGATGCGGAAGCGCATGTGATCTCGCAAAGCGGGATCGGGATCATGATCAGCTGGTTCCCGTTCACCATGCCGGAGTTTTACGACCAGGTGAACGCGGTCGGCAACAATGACAGCAAGTGGGACTTCAAGAAGTGGACGCCCGATGTCGTGGTGGTCAACCTGTTCCAGAACGACAGCTGGCTGATCGACCGCGAAAAGCGTCTCCATCCGGTGCCGGACGATGCGCAACGCGTGCAAGCGTACAAACGCTTCATCCAGCGCATCCGGGGCTTGTACCCCGAGGCGTATATCGTGTGCGCGCTGGGCAGCATGGATGCGACGCGGACCGGTTCCAAATGGCCTGGCTACGTGCGGAGTGCCGTCGAACAGCTCCAGCGCGAACAGGACGACCGGCGCATCGACACCATATTCTTCGAATTCAACGGCTTCCATGGGCATCCGCGTGTTGCGCAACACCAGGCCAACGCCGAGCGCCTGACAGCATTCATCCGCGCAAAAATGGGCTGGTAAGCAGCGCCGATGCCTGTTTGGCTATCGCGGCGCCATAAAAGGTCATTGGACACTGGTATTCCTGCGCGCTAACTTGCGACACATAACAATACCAGTGGAGACAAAAGTGACCAATTCCTTCTCGCAGTGGGGGACCGCCGCCGTATTGGCCTCGTCCATGCTTACCTTCAATGCTGCGGCGCAGCCGGCGTCGTTACCGGTGGCCTTCCAGAACGCCTCGGTCCACGATCCTTCAGTGATCAGGACCGGCAACACCTACTATGTGTTCGGCTCCCACCTCGCATCGGCCAAGACCACCGATTTGATGAAGTGGACGCAGGTCACCGACTCCGTCAGCGCGACCAACAAGCTGTTCCTCAACGGTTCCAAAAACGTTTATACGGAATTGGCGGAAACCTTCAGCTGGGCGCAAACCAATACACTGTGGGCGCCGGACGTGATTCGCCTCGCCGACGGCAGGTACTACATGTACTACAACGCCTGCAAAGGCGATTCGCCGCGCTCTGCGCTGGGCGTCGCGGTGGCCGACAGTATCGAAGGCCCCTACGTCAACAAAGGCATCATCCTGAAGTCCGGCATGTGGGGCCAGGCCAGCTACGACGGTACCATTTACGATGCGCTCAAGCACCCGAATACCGTCGATCCCAATGTGTTCTTCGATAACGGCGGCCGCTTGTGGATGGTGTACGGCTCGTATTCCGGCGGCATTTTCATCATGCAGATGAACCCCGCGACCGGCATGCCGCTGCCGGGCCAGGGGTATGGCAAGCGCCTGATGGGCGGCAACCATAGCCGGATCGAAGGGGCGTACGTGATGTACAGCCCCGTTACCCAGTACTACTACCTGTTCACTTCCTTCGGTGGGCTGGACGCGTCGGGGAGCTACAACATGCGCGTGGCGCGCGCCACATCGCCTGACGGCCCTTACTTCGACGCCCAGGGCGTGAACATGGCCAACGTCAAGTCGGATCCGGCCAAGCCCCTGTTCGACGACGCATCGATTGCCCCGTATGGCGTCAAGATCATGGGCAACTTCCTGTTCGAGCGCAAGATTGGCGAAGCGGGGACGGGCATTGGCACAGGGTACGTCTCCGCCGGCCATAACTCGGCGTATTATGACGCGGCGACTGGCAAGCACTTCCTGATTTTCCACAGCCGCTTCCCGGAGCGCGGCGAGCAGCATGAAGTGCGCGTGCACCAGATGTTCATGAATGCCGATGGCTGGCCGGTGGTGGCGCCGTACCGCAATGCCAATGAAACAGCGTCCGCGGTGCAGTATGGATTCGTGTTCGGCGACTACATGTACGTCAACCATGGCAAGGATATTTCGGCCACCATCAAGAAATCGAAGCTGATCACGCTGAATGCCAATGGGACGATCAGCGGCGCCGTGAACGGTACGTGGTCGCTGGCGGGCGGCAACCAGGCGCAGATCAACATCGCAGGCTCGCCGCCATTCAAAGGCGTTTTCCTCAACCAGTGGGATGAAACGTCCAAGAGCCATGTGATGACGTTCTCGGCTACGTCGCGCGATGGCATCGCCATCATGGGCAGCCGCCTGCCGCAACGCAGCGATATGCAGGTGGTCAATGCGGTCCATGCCGAACTCAGTCTCGGCAACACCAATGCGGTAACGGGCGATATTGCTTTGCCGACCAGCGGAGCGCGCGATTCCGTGATCACCTGGACATCCTCCAATCCGGCGGTGATGAGCAATACAGGCCAGGTCACCAGCCCGGCCAACGACGTGACGCTGACGCTGACCGCCACCATCACCAAGGGATACGCCAAAGCCGTGAAATCCTTCACCGTGACCGTGCGCAAGCTGGGCGGCATGGTGGCGCATTACGCCTTCGACGGCAACCTGGGCGATTCGACCGCTGCTTTCGGTGCCGGTACCGTCATCGGCGGCAAGATCGATGTCGCTGGCGGCAGCATGGCTTACGTGCCTGGAATGAAGGGTAGCGCCGCTGTCTTCGACGGTGCCACCGGCGTGCGCCTGCCCAATGGGCTGATCTCAGGCCACACCTATACCGTGGCGATGTGGCTCAAGCCCGCCCAGCTGACTGCCTTCACTACAGCCTTCTTTGGCGCGCGCAGCGGCGACTCCTGGATCAGCTTCCTGCCCAAGGGCCATGACTTTGTCGGCGGCGCGAGCATGCTGTGGTCGGGAACTGCCTGGTATGACGCGGGGCTGGGCATGAATATCCCCGTCGGGCAATGGTCGCACGTCGCGTTCTCCGTCAAGAACGGCGCGGTGAATGTGTACGTGAATGGCGCCAAGCGTTTCAGCGGCGCGAACTTCCCGAACGTGTTCACCTCCACCAGCGGCGTATTTGCGCTCGGCGTGAACTGGTGGGATGTACCGTATAAGGGAGCGATGGACGACTTGCGTATCTACGGCTCGGCACTGAGCGACGGGGAAGTCGCCAGTCTTGCACGCTAAGTGTGGGGAACCCGGCCCGGTCGTTTGGTGCGTAAACGGCACCACGGTGAGGCCGCGCGCAAACCTACCGGGAGGGCGCTTTCCTGGCTACGATGGACATATACGGCTTCAGCCGTGGGCCGTCTTTCAGGGAGAGTTCACGATGCCCTCGGTAGAAAACACTTTGCGCCCGGTCAGCCAGGCGTACGGCGAACGGGTTCCCGCCGGTTACGCACTGCAGGTTGGCGAAATTGACGTGCTGGTGGTCAGTGACGGTGTATTGCCTTTGCCGGCCGCCGCAATGCAGAACAATGCGGACATGCAGGAAGCGTTCGGCTGGCCGCTGAACGTGATGGTGGCCCGTAGCGGTGAGAAGACAATCCTGGTCGATGCAGGGCTTGGCGGGCAGTTCGAAGGCTTCCCGCGGGGAGGCCAATTTCCCCGGCGCCTGGACGCTGCCGGTATCCAGCTTGAGTCGATCACCGACGTAGTCATCACCCGCATGCACATGGACCACGTCGGCGGCTTGCTGGCCGACGCTGTGAAGCAACGGTTGAGTCCCGATGTGCGGGTCCATGTTGCCGCGGCCGAAGTCGCGTCCTGGGCCATGCCGGAACCGGTGCCCGTCACGCGGCCGACCACCGCCGCCCGCTTTCTGGATATGTACAGGAAGCAGCTTAGGAGCTTTGAAGACAGGTTCGAAGTTGCGCCAGGAGTTGAGGTGCGTCTGGCCGGTGGCTATTCACCGGGCTACAGCGTGGTCGACCTTCATTCGGGAGGAATGCGGCTGATGTTCGCGGGCGACGCCATGTTCCCGGTGGCGTTTGGCAATCCCGATTGGCAAAAGGAGCCCGCGCCCGTTCGCCGCCTGTTCCAGGAGCTCGCGGACAACGGCGGCCTGCTGGTGGCGGCCCATCTGGCTTTCCCGTCCATGGGACGGGTCGCGGTCAATGGCGACGCTTTCCGCTGGGTCCCTGTGTTCTGGGACTTTTGAGGTACCAAGCCGCCGCATCCCCCAGCAAATCCCTGCGCTATTCCCCTGCTGTGGCCGCCCCGGCCAGAGCGGGGGCTGCTACGCCCCGTTTCCCGATGTGCTTTGGTGCGTTAAAGGCACCACCGTGAGCCCGTTTGCGGGCCTACCGCGAGATTTCCGTCCTGACTACGATGGGCATACGGCTTCGCTTGTGGGGCCGTCTTTCAGGAGGATCTCAAGATGATTTCAGCAGAAAACACCTTGCGCCCGGCAAGCCAGGCGCACGACGAACTGGTGCCGTCCCGTTACGCACTGCAGATTGGCGACATTGACGTGCTGGTGGTAAGCGACGGCGTATTGCCGCTGCCCGCCGCAACAATGGCCACCAATGTCGATCCGGCTGAGTTGGCCAACTGGCTGGATCTCAATTTCCTGCCGAACGACGCATTCGACTGGCCGCTGAATGTCATGGTGGCCCGCAGCGGTGTGCAGACCATTCTTGTCGACGCCGGGCTTGGCGGGCAGTTCGCCGGCTTCCCTCGGGCGGGCCAGTTCCCCAAGCGTCTGGATGCTGCCGGCATCCAGCTTGAATCCGTCACCGACGTGATCATCACCCACATGCATATGGACCACATCGGAGGCCTGCTGGTCGATGCTGTCAAGCGGCGCTTGCGTCCCGACGTGCGTGTCCATGTCGCAGCGGCAGAAGTCGCGTTCTGGGCGGCACCGGACTTTACCGACACGGTCATGCCGAACCCGGTGCCGGATGTGCTCCGTGCCACCGCGACCCGCTTCCTCGAGGAATACAAGTACCAGCTCAGGGTCTTTGAAGACAGGTCCGAAGTCGCGCCGGGTGTCGTGGTGCGCCTGACCGGTGGCCATACGCCGGGCCACAGCGTGGTCGACCTTCACTCTGGTGGCGAGCGGCTGATGTTCGGGGGCGATGCCATGTTCCCGGTGGCGTTCGACCATCCCGATTGGGAAAACGGATTCGAGCATGACCCCAAGGAATCCACGCGCGTCCGTCGGCGCCTGTTCCAGGAGCTCGCGGACAATGGCGGCCTGCTGGTAGCCGCCCACTTGCCTTTCCCTTCTGTCGGGCGGGTCGCAGTCAATGGCGATGCCTTCCGCTGGGTGCCAGTATTCTGGGACTTTTGAGTATACTTGTGCGCATCCACAGCCTGCCAGGGACCGGCCATGATTGCTCGCCAATTGTTATTCCTGTTTAGTGCACTTGGTGCCGTCAATGGCCTGTTCCTCGCGGTTTATTTTTTCGCGCAGCGGCCGCGCCGTGCGGCCGACTGCCTGCTTGGCATATTGCTGCTGGCGGTCGGGTTGCGCACGGCCAAATCCACTCTCCTGTTCTTCAATCCCGACATCGCTATCGGATTTCGGCAACTCGGCTTGTCAGCGTGCCTGCTGATCGGGCCATTGACTTACCTTTACATCCGGTACCAGGTGGCAGCGATGACCGGGCAGCCGGCGGCAAGCCGCTGGCAATGGCATCTGGGCTTGTCGTTTGTAGTGATTGCGGTTGGCGTGGCTTTCCCATATTCGGCACACCCCTATGTCTGGGACCGTTCAAGCTACGGCATCCATGCCTACTGGTGCGCCTATCTGCTGGCCGCCGGATGGGTCCTGTGGCAAGCGCGGAGCTTGCTGCGCCGTGCCGGCTTGTCGACCAGTTCTTTGCTCCTGCTTAGCGTTTACCTTGGAAGCTGCATCATCCTCGCCGCCTATGCGACCACACCATTCACCTCGTATATCGTCGGCGCCTTGTCGTTTACTTTTACCGTCCACATCGCGGTGCTCGTTTTCCTGCTCCGCAAGACGGAGAAGTATCGCAACAGCAAACTGGAGGATAAGGAGGCGCAGGAAATCATCGCTTCGCTTGAGCAATTGATGTGCGACCAGAAGCTCTACTTGAATCCCAACCTGACCCTGGCCCAGCTTGCGAAACGTGTTGGTCACGCGACAGCGGCTGTCTCGCAAGTATTGAACGACAAGCTTGAAAAGAGCTTCAACGCCTATGTCAACGAATACCGTATCGCTGAGGCGAAGAAGCTGCTCACCAGCGAGCCGGGCTTGAACCTCGAAGCGGTGGCTGAACGCAGCGGCTTCAATTCGAACTCGACATTCTTTGCGGCCTTCAAGAAGGTCACCCAGCGCACACCAGCCAGTTTCCGTGCATCCGGCGCTTGAATTCACTCCGGAATCGCGATTTCGGAGACCGGAATCGCCCGCAATCCGCCTCCTCGCCGATAGATTATTGCCTGGCCCAATAACCGAGGATGCAGTCATGAACCTGCCCATCATTCGAGCGCTATCGCTCATTTTCCTGCTTGCCGCATTCGCCGTCACGGAAGCCTCCCCGCCGGCTGAGGAGCAACAGGCGGTCAGCGAAGTCGTCAAGCTTTACCTGCACGGCACCAGTTTCAACGAGCAGGAAGATATCACCCGTGCGTTCCATGCGAATGCCCGACTGTACCTGGATGGCCAGGGCAGCACTGTGCGGGAGATGAGCGGCACCGAGTATGCACGACTTTTCCCGGCCGGGAAGCGGGCGCAATTCAATGGCCGGGTTGGGCGTCTCATCAGCGTTGATGTCAGCGGTTCCGTTGCCACCGCGAAGGCCGAGATTCTGATGCCGAAGCAGGGCGCCCGCTTCGTCGACGTATTTCTTCTGCGGAAAGTGGAAGGCAGCTGGAAGATCGTCAGCAAATCCGCTTCCCGTGAAGATGGTCCGCGCCAGGCGCGCAAGGTGATGGTGATCTTGTCGAACGCGGATCGGTATCCCGGCACCTCGATCAATACTGGTAACAATTTCCCCGAGCTGGCCTATACCTATGATGCCTTCCGCAAAGCCGGCTATGCGGTCGACTTCGTCAGCCCGGAGGGCGGGGCGGCTCCGCTGGAAATGATCAGCACTTCGGACACCTTGCAAAAGCGGTATTTGTACGATGGCGATTTCATGTGGGCGCTCGCGCATACCGTGCCGGCAGCGGAGGTCAAGCCGGAAGAGTACGCGGCTGTTATCTTCACCGGCGGTGGCGCGGCGATCGTTGGCGTGCCGGAACATCGGCTGCTGCAGGAAATCGTGCTGCGCATCTATGAGCAGCAGGGCGGAGTGCTGGCCGCGATTTGCCAAGGCACGGAAGGGATCACGAACCTGAAGCTGAAGGATGGCCGGTTCCTTGTCCAGGGCAAACGGGTCACCTCGTTCCCGGATGCCTTCCTCAACAAAGAATCGCCCTGGTTCAAAGCCTATCCGTTTTCCGTGGAAGGCAGCCTTAAACGCCGTGGCGGGAACTTCAGCCATGGCCCGAACGGGCAGGGCCACGTGCAGGTCGATGGCCGGCTCGTGACAGGGATGAACTGGGAATCATCCGCAGGCGTCGCCAAATCGATGATTGAACTGCTGGAGCAATCAGTTCAATGATTTTTTCGGTTGGCGCGGTCGCCCGATCGTCGATTCAATGGCAGAGTTACAGCTTCCGCATCGACGATTCAGACAATAGGGGAAGAATTTGGCCCAGATCAGCAAAGTCCGCCACCACGCCTGCCTTTTTGCATGTGCCACGCTGCTGGCAGGGCTGGCGGCCGAACCGGTTGCAGCGCAGGAGCTTGGAATCCCGCAAGCGTCGGACACCTCCCAGGCGTTGAAAGGCGCCCCGAGTATCGCCAAAGATCGCCCAGTCTACGTGATGGCGGGCTTCACAGCCGCCGCGCCGAACAAGCTGAGCCTCTTCTCCTCGGCGGATGGGGTCAGCTTCACTTCGCTCGCGTCGGAGGCGTACGCGGTGCCGGGGCGGGCGCTGCAGGGCGCCCCGATCGTCCGCCACGGCGGCTATTACCATGTCGTGTACGCCGGCAGCGCGGACGGTTCCTCGTTGACCATTGCGCGGTCGCGCGATCTGAAAACCTGGCATTCCGTCGGGGAAGCCAGGTTGGCCATGCCGCAGGGCGCCGCCGTCCGTGCGGCAAACTGGTTGCGCGCCAAGGATGGCAAGCTCAGTTTGCTGCTTTCCTCCAGAAACGGTGACGGCAAAGGTGCGGCCGCTTCCTTCATCACACTACCGAATGCAGACTTCAGCCAGTGGCCGGCGCCGCAGCCGCTGGCAGGGCTCGATGGCTACGCGGATACCGTGATCGTCTCCACCGCCGACGGCTACAGGGCATTCATGACAAACCCGAAGAGCGGCTACATCGAGTCGGCCAGCGCCAGTGTGCCCGCTGGGCCGTGGACGGTCGATAAGAAGGGTGACTGGGCGGGCTGGGGGCCGGGGCGGGCGGCGCGTTCGGTGCTGCAATTGCCGGGCGGCGGCTGGCGCATCTATCTTGAAGACCAGGATGGCAAGCATGCCTGGTTCGCCGATTCGCAGGACAGCTTCAACACGTGGGCGCCAAAGAAGGAGCTGGGCGGCGTCTCCGGCGTGGCGCAGCATTTCGCCGTGCTGGCCGACGAGCCGCAAGCTTACGCCGAAGCGACCAAACCCAAAGGTCAGCCGAAGAAGATCAGCTGGGACCAGCATTCGCTGATGGTTGACGGCAAGCGCATCGTCGTATGGTCCGGTGAAATCCATCCTTTCCGGCTGCCCAATCCATCCCTGTGGCGCGACGTGCTGCAAAAGATGAAGGCTATCGGTTTCAATGGCGTCGCCTTCTATTTCGATTGGGGCTACCATTCGCCCGCGCCGGGAGTGTACGACTTCAGCGGCGTGCGGAACGTCGAGCGCGCACTGGAGATCGCCGAAGAAGAGGGCATGTACGTCATCGCCCGAACCGGGCCATATGTGAACGCCGAACTGACGGGCGGTGGCTATCCGGGCTGGATGTTCCGCAACCGCGCCGAAGCGCGCACCGACGATCCGGCCTACACTGCTGCGACGGACGAGTGGATGACCCAGATCAACGCGATCATCGCCCGCCATCAGGCGACGACGGGCGGCGGCAACGTGATCGCCTACCAGCTGGAAAACGAACTTGGCAAAGTGGAGCCCAAGCATGTGCGCCACATGGAGCACCTGGCGCGCAAGGCGCGTGCCGACGGCATCACCGTGCCATTCTTCCACAACGCTGCGGGCCGCCTGCCGGACTGGACGCCGAAGGATTCCAGCGCAGCCTGGGCGAATCCGGGTCCGACCGAACTGTACGCTTTCGACGGTTATCCGGGCGGCAGCTGCAATGTGTTTGCCGACCCTTCCGGCCCAAACAGGGCGCCGGATTGGGGTATCTACGGCAAGCCGGGGTTGAAGGCAGGGGCACTGAGTTCGCCCAACACCCCGGGCTTTGCGGCCGAACTGGGCGGCGGCTGGTTCGACTATTGGGGATCGAACGGCACCTACGACTGCACTGCACGGCGCCAGGGCAAGGGCTACCAGCGCGTGTTCTATGGCACCAACCTGATCAACCGCATCACCATCCACAACATCTACATGACCTTCGGCGGCACCTCGTGGGGCTGGCTGGCGGGACCGGTGGTCTATACGTCCTACGATTATGGCGCCGCGATTTCCGAAGACCGTGGCTTGCGTGAGAAAGCCTATGCCCTCAAGCAGCAAGGCATGTTCGTGCAGGCGGCGGAGCAGGTGCTGGCGGAAATGGAAAAGGGGCCGGAGCTCAAGACCAGCAACGCCAGGTTGAAGGTCTACCATAATGTCAACCCCAAGTCGGGCGCCCATATCCTGTTCGCGGTCCACTCGCCGTCCGATGCAGTGTCCGACGATCGCGGTGAATTCGAACTGGCGACCCGGGACGGCAAATACAAGGTGCCGATGCGGGTGAGCGGCCAGGATGGCAAGCTGCTGTTGGCCTCTTACCCAATGGAGCGGCAGCACCTGGTCTATTCAACTTCGGAGATCCAGACCCACTTCCGCAACGGTGAGCGCGATATCGTGCTGCTGCATGGCCGCGACAAGGAGGAAGGCGAAACGGTGCTGCGCTATTCCTCGGCGCCGCAAGTCGAAGTCCTGTCCGGGAAAGTCGCTTCCGCCTTCGATCCCGCCAGCGGCGACCTCAAACTGTCATATGCGCACGAGGGGCTGGCGCGCGTCAGGATCAGCGGCGGCGGACGCGCCCCGCTGCTACTCTTGCTGGCGGACGAACAGGCCAGTTTCCAGATGTGGCGGCAGGAGACCGCGCACGGCGCACTGCTGGCGCGGACGCCGGCTTTGCTGCGCTCGGCCAAGCTTGAGCAGGGCACGCTCGCGCTGACCGGCGATACCAGCCAGGAATCGGCGCTGGAGATCTGGGGACCGCCCGCATCGGCAGTCACCTTCAATGGCGAAGCGCTGGCGCTCGCGGTCCAGCCGGATGGCAGCGTGAAGACCGCCGCGCTCAAGGGGCCGGATCGCGTCAGCCTGCCCAAGCTGGCCGCGCTGCAATGGCTGCGGCGCATGGATAGTCCGGAGGCGCAACCGGGCTTTGATGACAGTTCGTGGGTCAAGGCCGACAGCCGTGCCTCCGCCGCCCAGACCTGGACCATGCCCGAGCGCGGCCAGCCCACGCTGAGCATGAGCGACTATGGCTTCCATCACGGGGACGTCTGGTACCGTGGCCGGCTGCAGGTTTCCGACCCAGCGGCTAACCAGCTCGAACTGTTCTACGGCGCGGGCGGGGCAGGGATGATCCAGGTCTGGATCGACGGGAAGTTCGTCGGCCAGGACGAGATGGATACTGGCCGCTCCTTCCCGGAAACGACGGACAGCGTCAAATATTCCCTGGGCAAGCTGACGCCGGGCGAGCACCTCATTGCTGTCATGGTGCGCAACAACTCCCACAACTGGAACCTGATGGCTGACGACTACCACCGCGAGGCGCGGGGACTGATCTCGGCTTCCCTGACTTCGCGCGGCGGCAAGCGCTTTGCGGTACCGATTGCGTGGCGCATCCAGGGCAATCGCGGTGGCGAGTCGATCGCCGATATGGTACGCGGACCGATGAATAATGGCGGGCTGTATGGCGAACGGGAAGGTTGGCACCTGCCGGGGCAGCAGGACGGATGGCACCGTGCGAAACCGACGGCACCGCCGCCGGCCGCCGGGACTTACTGGCTGCGCACGGCGTTCGACCTCGACCTGCCGAAAGGCCACGACGTGCAGCTTGGGCTGGCGTTCGGCGATGCCGGCAAACCGCGCTCGGACCGCAGCAACCGTGCCCTGATTTTCGTGAATGGCTGGAATATGGGCCAGTTCATCGCCAATATCGGCCCGCAGCGTACTTTCGTGATCCCGCCCGGCATTCTCAACCCGAACGGGCGCAATACTGTCGCGCTTGCCGTGACCACCGATGGGAGGGCCGAAAATGCGCTGGAGCCGGTCAGCCTGGTCAACCTGCGCACGGTGCGCGGCGGCGTCGCGCTGGAGACTATGGCGGCCGGCAACTAGCTGGCAAGGTGGGCGATTTCGAGCGAACCGTGTTCGTCGAAGATCGGGCACTGCTCGGCCAGTTTCACGGCTTCGTTGAAATCGGATGCCGCCAGCACGGAGTAACCGGCCAGCGCGCTGCTGGACGATTTCGGTCCGGACAGGCGTGTATCGATATCGACGCTGCCGCTGGTCAGGTTGCCACGGTCGAGCACATGGGAGCCCAGCGAATCGAACCAGCGGGACCAACGTTGCGGATCGTGCAGTTGCGCTTCAACCGGGCCATTGGGGGCGCCGCGATAGACAAGCAGGAATTGCTCCATACGGCCTCCTATAAAGAACGCATCCATGCAACTATCTTAGCAATAGCGCCGCGCGCAAGACGCACCGTTGGCCGTCGGCGCTCAGCGGGGTGGCGGGAACAGCCCGTCCCAGGCTTCCTTGATGGACGAGGTGATGATGCCCATCGCATCCGGGTCACCCTGCAGCAACGCGCGCGCATAGGCCAATGCCTGCTTGGCCGACACGTGCGGCGGCAGCGGCACGACGTCGGGGTCGGTGACCATTTCGAGCAGCGTGGGAACGTCGGCATGGAGCGCCGCGTCCCAGGCGGGACCAATGTCTTCCGGACGGTCGACCCGCAAGCCGCGCAAGCCAAGCAATTCGGCGTAGCGTGCGTACGGGAAATCGGGCAACGCCTGCGACGGTACGTAGCGCGGGTCGCCGGCCGTGGCGCGCTGCTCCCAGCTGACCATGTTCAGGTCCCCGTTGTTCAGCACCATCACGGTCAGGCCGGCATTGCCCCATTCGCGCCAGACCCTGGCCACGGTGATCAGGGCATTGATCCCATTCATCTGCATGGCCCCGTCGCCCAGCAGGGCGATCACATGACGGTCGGGGCAGATGTATTTGGCTGCCAGTGCGTACGGCACGGCCGAACCCATGGTCGACAGCCCGCCGGACAGCGAGCCGCGCATGCCACGCCGGAAGCGCAGATCACGCGCATACCAGCCGGCGCTGGTACCGGAGTCGCAAGTGATGATGCAATTGTCCGGCAGGCGTGGCGAGAGTTCCCAGAACACCCGTTGCGGGTTGATCGGACGCGCCGCGTTCATGGCGCGCGCCTCCAGCACACGCCACCATCGCGCCACCTGTTCTTCGATATGGCGGCGCCAGGCATCGTCCGGTTTCGGTTCCAGCAGCGGCAGCAGGGCGCGCAAGGTGGCGGCGCTGTCGCCGGCCAGGCCGACTTCGACGGGATAGCGCAAGTTCAGCATGCGGCCATCGATGTCGATCTGTACCGCGCGCGCCTGCCCCTCCTTGGGGAGGAACTCGGAGTACGGGAAGGCCGTGCCGACCATCAGCAGGGTATCGCACTGCGTCATCAAGTCCCAGCTCGGTTTGGTGCCCAACAGCCCGATGCTGCCGGTGACATAGGGCAGGTCGTCGGGGACGCAAGCCTTGCCCAGCAAGGCTTTGGCGACGCCGGCGCCCAGGCGCTCGGCAACCTCAATGAGCTCGTCGGTGGCGTGCAGGGCCCCGGCGCCGGCCAGGATGGCGACTTTGCTGCCGGCGTTGAGTACCGCCGCTGCCCGGCGCAGCGCATCCTCCGGTGGCGTCACGGCGTGGCCGGTAATGCCAATGCCGGTCAGCACGGTGCCATGTTCGCGCGGCGGCGTCTCGACCGCTTTCTCTTCCTGGACGTCGTTGGGGATGATGATGCAGGTGACCGTGCGCCGTTCCTGCGCAATGCGCATGGCGCGGTCGACCAGGTGGCGGATTTGCGCCGGATGGCTGGCCATGTAGATGAAATCGCTGGCTACGTCCTTGAACAGCGAGAGCAGGTCCACTTCCTGCTGGTAATCGCCGCCCAGGGCCATGCGGCTTTGCTGGCCGACAATCGCCAGCACGGGCTGGTGGTCGAGCTTCGCGTCGTAAAGCCCGTTGAGCAGGTGGATGGCACCGGGCCCGGAGGTTGCGAGGCAGACGCCCGTTTCGCCACTGAACTTGGCGTGGGCGCAGGCCAGGAACGCGGCCAGTTCTTCATGCCGCGCCTGGAAAAAGTCGATGCCGGACTTGCCGCGCCCGAAAGCCCCGATGATGCCATTGATGCCATCGCCGGGGTAGCCGTAAATGCGCCGCACACCCCACGCGGCCAAGCGGCGCAGCAGGAAATCGCTGACGGTGTCCATGGGCGCATTATGGACGCCTGTGCCAAACCGGCGCGCACGGTCTGGCGGCGCGCCGGCTTGCCGCCGAGCTGGAACTCAGTGGCCGGCGATCTGTCCGCCGTCCACGTGCAGGATTTCGCCGGTGACGAAGGGCGCGTTTTCCAGGTACATCACGGCTTGTGCGATGTCGTCCACCTCGCCAATGCGGCCCATGGGGTGCAGGGCGGCCAGTGCCGCATGGTTTTCCGGCGCATGCATCGGTGTCTTGATGATGCCTGGCGCCACGGCATTGACGCGGATGCCGCGCTTTGCATATTCGACGGCCAGCGAGCGGGTTGCCGCTGCAATGCCGCCTTTGCTCAGCGAGGCAAGAACGGACGGGACGCCATCGACCGCATGGTCGACCAGCGTGGTGGTAATGCTGACGATATGACCGCTGCCGTTTTTCCCCATCTCGGCGATTGCCAGCTGGGTGATGTGGAAGAAGCCATTGAGGTTGGTATTGCCGACCGCTTCGTAGTCTTCCTGGGTGTAGGCAGTGAACGGCTTGGCGATGAAGATGCCGGCATTGTTGACCAGGGCATCGATGCGTCCGAAGCGGGACAGGGCTTCATTGACCACGCGCTGTGCCGTGTCACGCTGGCCGATATCGCCGGCGACTGCGATCACGTTCGGGTCGTCGCCCTGGCGGATATTGCGCGAAGTGGCAATGACGCGATAGCCTTGCTCGCGGTAGGCTTGGACAATGCCGGCGCCAAGACCTTGCGACGCGCCGGTGACAATTGCGACTTTGGGGGAAGAGTTCATTTTGTGCTCCATCGGGTTGGTTGCGATGGCTCTAATGTAGGTTTTCCCGGGCGCGAATTGAAGAGACACGGCGGATCAACACTTTTGCGCGCGCGTCACAAATGCGCCACCAGGAAGTCGACGAAAGTGCGTGCGCGCAGCGGCAAGTGCCGTGCATGCGGATACAGCAGGATGAAGGGGCGCGACGTACCGCCATGTTTGGGCAGCAGTTCGACCAGCTCGCCGCGCGCGAGATCCTGTTCGACGATGAAGCGGTAGGTCTGTACGATGCCGGCCCCGCTGCGCGCCAGTGTGACGATGCCCAGCACGTCTTCGGCGCAGCACAAGCCGCCTTCGGTCAGGATCTCTTCCTGGATACCGTTGCGCATGAAGGGCCAGGGTATGCGCTTGCCGGTGCTGGGCAGCTCGAACTGGATGCATTCATGCTTCGCCAGGTCTTCCAGCGACTTGGGTCGGCCGGCGCGTTTCAGGTAGGCCGGCGCCGCGACCAGCACCAGTTCCGCGTCTTCCAGCTTACGCGCGATCAAGCTGGAATCCGGCGGCGTGCGGCCACGGATCGCCAGGTCGAAGCCTTCCTCGGCGAAATCGATATTGCGGTTGCTGACATGGATGTCCAGCGTCACTTCGGGGTACAGCCTGCGGAATTCGCCGAGCAGCGGCAGCAGGCGGTAATGGGCGTAAGGCGTGGGGGCGCTGATGCGCAGCGCACCGGCGGGTACGGCCTGGCCACCGGAGACTTCACGCTCGGCATCGGCCAACTGGTTCAGCGCCTGGCGGCATTGCTCGAAATACGTCCTGCCGCCATCGGTCAGACGGATCTGGCGCGTAGTGCGCACGAACAGCCTGACGCCCAGGCGCTGCTCCAGCCGCGCGACAGAGCGGCTCACGGCAGCCGGCGTCACGCCCGCCGCCGTCGCCGCCGCAGTAAATCCGCCCAACTCGGCGGCCAGGCAAAACAGTTCGATACTCCCCAGCAGGACATCATCAAATTGGCGCCGCACAGTTCGTCCCCCCCTGAATTAGTTACATCATGTGTCGATATTGGCAGGATCTAAACTGTTTATCAACTCGATTGCAAGAATCCTGTGTTCCCACCCAGGCGTGGGAATCTGTGACGTTTGCGTCCGGGGCGATTTGGGACAATTCCAGTTTTCACTGACTTGTTCCGCAAATGCCCAGCACACCCAATCATTGGCTCAAAACGCCGCGCCGCCGCTTGGCTTTCGTACTTGCGGTGGGCAGCCTGACAATCTTCGTGCTGCTGAAATCCGCCGGCACCGTGTGGCTCCTCAGGATCTTCGGGCTGGGGGTTGCCTGCTATGGGCTGGTACTGGTCAGGCGCTTCTGGAAAGCCTGGAACGGCGTCCGCAAAGGCGTGCGGCGCTGGGAGATGCGCGTCGTGAAGTCATGGCGGGAGTTCGCCAGATATAGTCCATTCGTGCAGGCGCTTCATGTGCTGGGTTTCGCGCTTGGCCTTCTTTGGACGTCGATCGTCGTCGGTTTGCAGGCCGATGCGGAGCCAGTCTACTGGGCCGCAGTGATCGTGCTGGGTATCGCAGGGGTCTGCGAGATCACTGTCCAAATGGGGAGGATCGTGCGGAAAGCCTGGGCGCCGCTGCTTGGGAAGATCATTGCGGTGTCGTTCGGCGTCGCCTTGGCTGCACTCGCCTTGTCGAGCGCAAAGCAGCTCGCCCACGCCATTTCGCCAATCGACACCAAATACATGTCGGAATTTACCGCAATTGTCGCGGCACTTTACCTTCCGTTCATGTATCTGGCTGCCGCCGGGGTGGCAATGGCGGTGTATGCGTTGTTCCAGGTGTTCGTTTTCTGGGTGGTCAGCTCGGCTGGCATGATTGCGGAAAACCTCAGACCATTCCTCGGCGAACACAACAATATGCGGCTCAGAATGTACTGGTACAGGATCCGGTGCGGAAAGAGGCCCCCCGGTGGGGTCTTGCCGCCAATGACGTCGTTCCCGCCATCGGAAATCTCGCTCTTCGTATCCCCGATCTCAAAAGTCATCGTTGCCACAGTCCTGGTCGGCGGCGTGCAGGAGGTGACAAAGTTCCTTCCCCATGCATTGCCATTCCTGATCCGCACGATGGTGGAGGTGGAATACCGGCAGAACAGCGGATGCAAGGGGCTTCCACGCGGCGCGCGGGTGGTCTATATGGATGACGGGAATATTTCGATTGCGGAGGTGAAGGGAAACTCTTTTACCTTCAGGGTCGGGGCCTGCAACTACTGATGCCGATTGGCGGCGCGCCGGCCCCGGGCGCTTAGCGCTCGACGATCACGTAGTGCTTGCGGACGGGCTCGACGACTTCGAACACGCCTTTGAAACCGGCCGGGATGACCATGGCGTCGCCGGGGCCGGCTTCGGCGGCGTGGCCTTGCTCGTCGATGATGCGGACGCGGCCTTCCAGGACGTAAAAGTATTCATCCTTGTTTGGCGCGAAGGCGATGCGCCAGCTGCCTTTCTCGCAGGCCCAGATGCCGGCATGGACGTCGCCGCTGGCGCTGGTGAAGTGGTTCCATGTCGTGCGCGTTGGATTACCCTCGAGCCGGCGCTCTTGGCGCGGATGGTCGTATTCGGGGACGGGAGCTTGGGTGCGGAATTCGGTAATGGCTGGCATGGGGCTATTTTACACGGCGCGCCGGCGGTAGTTTCACGAGGGCCCCTGCCTGCAGCTCGAAAGTGTCGAAGTCGTTGGCGAAGTGCAGTGTGCCTTGGAAATGGCGGCGCGCTTCGGCCTCCACTTCGGCCATGCCTTCGGGATTGTCGTAGCGCGGGCTGAAGTGGGTCAGGACCAGGTTCGGCACGTCGGCGGCCGCGGCGAACCGGCTGATGCGTTCGACGGAACTGTGCTGGGGACCGGGGCCGACCTTTTGCAGGGTCGCTTCGGTATAGGTGGCTTCGTGTACCAGCACGTTTGCGCCATGGCAGGCTTCGGCCAGCAAGGCGGGCGTATCGTTGTCGCCGCCGATGACCGCTATCGCCCGCTCGGTATGGACGTTGCGGAATTCGGATGCCGGCAGCACGCGGCCATCGTCCAGCGTCACGTCCTGGCCGTGCTGCAGCAAGCCCCAGGCCGGGCCGGGCGGTACGCCACGGGCGAGCAGGGCTGCGCGGTCGATCTTCCAGGTGGCCTTCTCGAAAACGAAGCGGAAACCGAAGCTCGGCACCCGGTGAGAGAGCGGAAAGCGTTCGATCAGCAGGCGATCTGCCTGATGCACCATCTGCCGACTTGCCACGTCAATGTGGATGATGTCAAACGTCAGGAACAATTCGGTGTGCAGCATGGTGGCGTCCAGCCAGGCTTTGACGCCGGCGGGCGCGATCAGGATCAATGGTTTCGTACGGCCCGTCATCGACGCACTGGCCAGCAAGCCGGGCAAGCCATAACTGTGGTCGCCATGGATGTGGGTAATGCAGATGCCGACCAGGTCGTGCACCGTCAGCGGGACGCGTTGCAGGCGGTGCTGGGTTGCTTCACCGCAATCGACCAGCCACCAGTCGCGGTTCTTGGTGGAATACACAGCCAGGCCCGTCACGTTGCGTCGGATGGTTGGCACGCCGGAAGAAGTGCCAAGGAAGGTTAGTTTCAGCATGCCATATTATGCCGCATCGCCCCGATCCGTGGCCGGCGCGCGACAGGCCGACGGGCCTGCCAGGCCATTTTCTTGTCCTGGCGAGCCAGGCTGCAACGCCCTGCCGGCGCGGCGTTAAGATGAGTTGTTGGCTGGTCGTTTCGAACAATTACTTTAATGATCGGAGACACTTATGCATACCCGCATCCGTAGTACGCTTCTGGCCGCAGTGGTTTTCTTCACCGTCGGCGGGCAGGCAGCCGCCAATACCTTGACGCAGAACGTTTCCTGGACAATCGACCGTGCCGGTACGGCCACCAAGTACCGCGTCGTGGCCTATGGCGATTCGATTTACGCCGGCTACAATGGCTCGATCACCAGTGCGGCAAAGTACTCAGCGCCCACGGTGGATGCGGAGTATCTGTCGGCCTTGTGGAATGCCGACATTGAAAGCGTACGCCGCACCAAGTCGGGCGCGGTGGCATCGGATGTGTACAACAATAAGATTGTCGCTGAGCGATCTTACATGCAAGCCAGTAACACCCGTGTCGTGACGTTCGAGATGTGCGGCAACGATGGCTTGCAAGCCCGCTCCAGCTTCAAGAGCCAGACCGGCACCTGCAGCGACGCGGTACTGACGGCGGCGGAGAACAGCTGCAAAACGTATGTGACCGCGGCCATGGATTACATCAACGCGAATGCCTATCCGGGGGTGAAGGTGAAAGTGATCTCGAACCTGCACTATCCCGGCTACGCGGCGGACAATACCCAAAGCAGCTGCAAGGACCCGAACACCGGCACCACGGTGAACATGCAGCAGAAGTTCCTGCCGGCGCTGGCCAGGATGAACCACATGATGTGCGATGTGGCACGCCAGAAAGGCTTCAAATGCGCGGACAATTTCGCGCAATACATGGGCGCGGATTACGACAGCAATGGCGACGGCAAGGTCGATTCCGAGGCGCTGCGCTATGTGGAGGGTGAGAGCCAGGAAAGCTATGTCACCCGCATCACGCAAACCTTGCGGCCGACCATCCGGGACGCGAACACGCACTTCGTGTCGGCGGGCAGCAGCTATGACTACATCCAGTCGGACGATACGCACCCGACCTATACCGGCAGTACGGTGTCGGCTGGCCTGTGGGGCGGCACCACCGGCAGCGGCGCACCACGGTACACGTCCTTCGCTTCAGGCAAGAACCCGATCTGGAACCAGTTCGGACATGAGCGCATGGGCTGGGCGGTCTCCGTCTTCAATTCGCCGACGCCGTGAGTTCCTGGCGGCCACGCCCGGCTTACCTGGCGGCGGCATTGCTGCTGGCCGTTGGCGCGGCCAGCCTGGCCTTCTTCAGCTGGTACTTCTCGCGTTCCGATGCGGCCGGGGATGGCGCGCCTGCGGTCGCGACGGCGGCCGCCAGCGCGCGGCAGCCGCCCGCAGCTGCTGCGTCACCGGCCGTGCCAGCGGTCGGTGCGGCCGGCGCCGGACAACGCGCGCCGGCGCCCGAAGGCGACGCCGACCCGACGCGGGACTTGCGCAGCTACGTCATGCGGGGAGAGAAGCCGACGATGAATGAGGTGATCCAGCGCTTGCACGAACGCGGCATCCATTCGGGCCTGGGGGCGTTCAACCCGCCGGGTACCAGTCCGCCGCTGGTGGGCCTGGCGGTGCCCAAGGATTTCGTGCTGCCGACTGGCTATGTGCGGCATCACCAGGTCACCGACGACGGGCAGGTGATCGAGCCGGTCCTGATGTTCGCGCCGGATTTCCAGCTATACGATGCCGCCAACCGCCCGATCGAAATGCCGAAGGACGGGGTCGTGCCGCCTGAACTAGCGCCTCCCGGGTTGCCTCTCCGGCGCATCGTCATTCCGCCACCCATCGAATCGTCCGGACAATGAAGAACCTGGCTTGCCTTTCCCTCAGCGCGGCAATGGCCGCGATCTATGCCAATGGCGGCGCCGGCTGGATGCTTGGCTTCATCCTGCTCGTGCCATGGCTGCTGGTGCTGGACGGGCGGCCTTCCCTCAAGTCGGCGTTGTTGTGGGCTTGGGCGATGTCCGTGGCTTACAGCGCTGCCGGCTTCGCCTGGTTTGGCGCGGCGATCGGACGCTATAGCCAGCTGGGCGAGCCTGTGGGGCTGGCGGTGCTGCTGCTTGCGGGGCCGCTGTTCCAGCCGCAATTCCTTGCCTTCGCGCTGGTGCGGCGGCTGGCGTCGCGCTGGTACGGGCCCACCTGGCGGGCGCTGGCCGCGAGTGCGGCCTGGGTCGCCACGGAATGGCTGGTGCCGCGCCTGCTGGGCGATACACTCGGTTATGGCCTCTATCCGTCGCGTCTACTGCGGCAGGCCGCGGATGTGGGGGGCGCGGCAGGGCTCACTTTCATGCTGTTGCTGGCCAACGAGGCTGTGGCGGCAGGGTTCGCACGGCGCGCGCAGGGATGGCGTGCGCCGGCAGTGCCATGGGCGGCGGCGGCCTTGGTTGCGGCCCTGCTGGCGGGATACGGCGCGACTGTCCTGTCGGGCGGGCAGGCGCCTGAGGGCAAGCTGCTGCGCATGGGGCTGATACAAGCGAACATGGTCGATTATGAGGGCCAGCGGCAGCAGAAGGGCGCCTACGCCTGGGTGCGTGAAGTGCTGGACCGGCATTTTGCGATGGGCTATGACGCGGTCGCGCGGCAGCGGGCGGAAGCCGTGCTCTGGTCGGAGACGGTGTATCCGACCACTTTCGGCAAGCCGAAAAGCGAAGCGGGGGCGGAGTTCGACCGTGAAATCCTGGACTATGTGAATGCTGCCGGGGTGCCGCTGGTATTCGGGACGTATGACCGCGACAGCGCGGGCGAATACAATGCAGCGGCATTCGTGCAGCCCGGCGCGGGATTGGCGGGCGTGTACCGCAAGACGCGTCTGTTCCCGTTCACGGAATACTTGCCGGCGTGGCTCGATACGCCCGCTGTGCGCCGCCTGCTGCCATGGGCCGGCAGTTGGATGGCCGGCAATGGCGCGCGCGTCCTGCCGCTGCGCTTGGCGGACGGGCGCGAAATCCCGGTGCTGCCGCTGATTTGCCGCGACGATGTCGATCCCGGCCTGGCGCTGGCCGGGGCCCGCCTTGGCGCGCAAGTGATCCTGACCATGTCGAACGATTCCTGGTTCAGCGGCGATGGGCCCGGGGCGCGCCTGCACCAGGCGGCGGCGGCATTCCGCAGCATCGAAACGCGCTTGCCGCAGTTCCGGGTGACGAGCAATGGTTACAGCGCGGCCATCGATGCCAGTGGCGACATCCTGGCGGCGACCGGCGTGGGCGGGCCGGCCCTGGTGATCGCGGATTTGCCGGTGCGGTCGCCGGCGCCGACGCTGATGCTGCGGTGGGGCGACTGGGTCGGCCCGGCGGCGCTCGTTTTGCTGCTGGTGCTGGCAACCAGGCCGCTCGCCGCGCTCTGGCGGCTGGTGCCTGCCGCAATGCGGCGCAGCGCGCGCAAGGCGCCAGGCTGGCCCTTGCGGGTCGCGGTACTGACGCCGGGCGCCCGCATCCTCGCTGGCGTGCTGCGTGCGGCCGCGCGCGCGGGACTGCTCGCGATGTTCATCATGCTGCTCCAGAGCGAAGCGTTGCGCAGCAATACACTGGGCCAGATCCGTCTCTTTGGGCTGCTATTCATGGTGCCGGAGGCCATGGCGTGGTGCGTCCTGATGGCATTCGGGGCCCGCGCCTCGCTCGGCGCGGGAATGCTGGTGCTGACGCGCGGAACGCAACGGCTCGAATTGCCATTACGCGATATCGCGGCGGTGCAGCCGTGGCGGTGGCCGCTGCCGGGGCCGGGCGCCTCGCTGCGGCTGGCCTCGGGGCAGTACTGGCGCTATGGACTGGGCGTGGCGGATCCGCTGGCGTTCGCGCGCGCGCTGGCCGGACAGGGCGGACCGGCAGCGGCCGATGCGCCGCCCTGGTGGCGACAGCCGGGCGGCCGCCTTGACGCGCCGCTCATGAAGTTCGTCGTGCTGCCGCTGGCGCTGGCGGTCCCGGCGTTTCATTTGCACCAGCGTATCGCGTATGGCAGTGCGGTGGGGGAATACTACAGTTTCGGCCTGGCCGCCTATCTCGGCGCCTTCGGGCTGTGGTGGGCAGCCTGGACGATCGGCGTGGTCCTGGGCGCTGCCGTCTTGCGCATGGCGATCGAAGCGGGCGCCCTGCTGGCGGCGGCATGGCGTCCGCGTGACGCGGCGGGGATCCGGCTTGGGCTGGAGCGCCTTGGGCATATCGTACTGTATGGGATCGTGCCAGGATGGCTGCTGGCGCGGGCGCTCGGCATCTGAGCCGTACCTGCCGCCCTGGCGCCCAGGGTGTTCAGACGGTAGGGCGGATTTCGAATGCGGCGCCGGCGGGCGCGGGCTCGGCGTCATCCGCCACCTGGACGCGGTTGACGCGGGCGGCGGCCGGGCCCTGATGGGCCCAAGCGACGATGGCGTCCAGCGCCGGCGCCGGACCGTGGACGCAAGCTTCCACCGCGCCGTTGCTTCGGTTGCGCACCCAGCCGGCCAGGCCCAGGGCGGTGGCCCTTTCGGCAAAGGCGTAGCGGTAACCGACGCCTTGTACCACGCCTTCGATCAGCAGATGTTTAGCCATTACATCCTCCAGTTGACGCGGTTGCGGCCCGCCTCCTTGGCACGGTAGAGCGCCGCGTCCGCCGCTTCGAACAGGGCGGGCGCGGGTTCATGCCCGCCGACCGCCAAGGTAGCGCCACCAATGCTGACCGTCAGCACCGGGCAGGCGACTGACTGCTCATGGGGGATCAGCAATTGCGCCACCGCCTCGCGGATGCCTTCGGCCACGTACAGTGCTTGCGCCGCATCCGTTTCCGGCATCAGCAGCACCAGCTCTTCGCCGCCGTAGCGCGCCGCGACATCGCAGGGCCGGCGCATGGCATTGCGCGCCACCCTGGCCACGGCCCGCAGCGCGCGGTCGCCCGCCGGGTGGCCATAGTGGTCATTGTATTGCTTGAAACAGTCGATATCGAGCAGCGCCACCGACATGGTGTGCGCATGGCGGGTGGCCCGCTGCCATTCGTTGGCGTACATTTCGTCGAAGCGGCGCCGGTTGGCCAGTTCCGTCAAGCCATCCATATGCGCCAGGCGTTCCAGCAAGCGGCGCTGGCGCACCACCTGCAAATGGGTGGCCACGCGCGCCATCACGACCGTGGTATTGAACGGCTTGGTGATGTAATCGGCTGCCCCCAGCTTGAGGCCCTTGGCTTCGTCCTCGGGGCGGCCCATGCCGGTGATGAAGATCACTTCGATATGGGCGGTGGCGGGATCGGCGCGCAAGCGGCGCAGCACTTCGTAGCCATCCATGTCGGGCAGCATGACGTCGAGCATGATCAGGTCCGGCAGGTGGCGCTGGGCGCGCTCGATGGCCTGCTCGCCGGATTTGGCGAGCAACACCACGTATTCGGGCTTGAACAGCGTGGCGAGCACCTGGCGGTTGATGCCATCGTCGTCCGCGATCAGGACCTTTTGTGTTTCCGGGTTCATGGGGTTGTTTCCATGTCGATGTCCATCGCCCGTGCCAGCTCGGCAAGGGGACGTAAGGCGTCATGATATTCGATATCGTCCACGGCACGCTGGATTCGCGCCAGCACGGCGGCATGCGGCGAACCGGCCAGCAGGGCGCTGAGCTCGGTCAGCAAGTCTTCCGAACGGGCATCGTCGGCCCGCAGGTAGCGCTCGAGTTCACGCAACAGGCGGGCGAAATCGGCGCCCTGGTTCTCGCTGGCACTGGCGCTGGCGGGCGGCTGCAAGGCGTTGGCAAAACCGGCCAGGATGATTTCCAGCGACTGGGCCATGAGACCGGCTTCGCGGGTACAGCGTTCGGGGCGACCGTCGCGCAGGCCCGCTTCGACGATGTCGGACAGTTGGGCGAGGCCGGCGGCGCCCAGGTAGGTGGCGCTGGACTTGAGGTTGTGCGCCAGCCGTTCGACCGGCCCCCAGTCGCCGCCGGCCAGGGCCGCCGCCAGCAGGGCCGGTCCATCGCCGTACTCGTTGCAGAAGCTGCGCATGCGCTTTGCCAGGATGGCCGGGTTGCGGTCGGCACGGGCCATGGCGTATTGCCAATCGACACCGGCCAGCGGCGGGTAGGCCACGGCGGCCGGGGCCGCCGCTGGCGCGCCGGCAGCGGCGCCGCCGGGGGCGGCCGGCAGGCTGCGGCCGACCAGGCGGGACGGATCGATCCATTTCAGCAGCGCGCGGAACAGGACGTCGGGGTCGATCGGCTTGGTGATGTGGTCGTTCATGCCCGCCGCCAAGCTCTTGGCCTGGTCCTCCGGCATGGCGTGCGCCGTCATGGCGATGATCGGCAAGGCGCGCAGCGCTTCGATGGCGCGGATCTGGCGGGCCGCGGTCAAGCCATCCATCTCCTGCATCTGCACATCCATCAGCACCAGGTCGTAGTCGTCTTGCTGCACCATGCGCAGCGCTTCGCCGCCATGGACGGCGACGTCGACCTGCACCTGGGCCGTTTCGAGGAAATCGATCGCCACTTCGCGGTTGTTGGCATTGTCTTCCACCAGCAGGATACGGGCGCCGTGCAGCCTTGCCAGCTCGTCCGCCGGCACGCCGCGCGGCTCGCGGCCTGCCGCGGCGCAATGGGCCTGCTCGGGGCGCAGCACTTGCAGCAGGCTGTGATAGAGCAGCGCCGGGCCGACCGGCTTGGTCAGGAAGCCTTGCAGGGGCAATTCGCCTTCCTGCTGCAAGACGGTCTCGCGGGTGCAGGCGCTGACCATCAGGATCGACGGCGGCGCCGCGAAGCGCGGGTCGGCGTGGATGCGGTGGATGGTCTCGACCCCGTCCCAGCCGGGCATCATGTAATCCATCAGGACCACCTGGTAGGGGGTGCCGGCTTCCACGGCGCGCAGCAGGATGTTGAGCGACTGTTCGCCGGACGTCGCGCAATCGGCGGCCACGCCGAACGAGCCCAGCATTTCCACCAGCGCTTCGCGCGCGGTGGCGCTGTCATCCACCACCAGCACGCGCGCCTGCTGCAGGCCGGCCGCGGCCGCCACCACGTCGCCGGCCGCCGCATCGCCCACGCCGAGCTTGACCGTGAAGCTGAAGCAGCTGCCGACGCCCTGCGTGCTGGTGACCTTGATGGAACCCCCCATCAGTTCCACCAGCTGGCGCGAAATGCTCAGGCCAAGGCCGGTGCCGCCGTACTTGCGCGTGATCGAGCTGTCGGCCTGGCTGAAGGACTGGAACAGGCGTGCCAGCTGTTCGGCGTCCATGCCGATCCCGGTGTCGCTCACGCTGAACTTGAGCACCACGCTGTCGCCGCTCATTTCGCCGGCCTTGACCGCCACCACGATTTCACCGCGTTCGGTAAACTTGACGGCATTGTTGGTCAGGTTGATCAATACCTGGCCCAGCCGCAGCGGGTCGCCGACCAGCTTGTGGGGCACGCCGCGCTCGACGCGGAACACCAGCTCCACCTTGCTGGCGTCGGTCTTGACGGCGGTCAGGGTGGACAGGTGGTCCAGCATCTCGTCCAGGCTGAACGGCACCTTCTCCAGCGTCAGCTTGCCGGCTTCGATCTTGGAAAAGTCCAGGATATCGTTGATGATGCCCAGCAGATGCTCGCCGGCGCCAAGGATCTTGGCCAGGTAATTGCGTTGCCTCGGGCTGGGGTCGGCCATCAGCGCCAGCCGGCTCATGCCGATAATGGCATTCATCGGCGTGCGGATTTCGTGGCTCATATTGGCCAGGAAGTCCGATTTCAGCCGCGTGGCCGCTTCGGCGCGCAGCATGGCGCTTTGCATGGCCTTGGTGCGCAGGCCCAGGATGCGCATGAAGATCAGCATGTCGAAGGCATTGCCGAACTGGAGAGCGTGCATGGTCCAGAAGTTGGCGGCCAGCTTGCCGCCGATGACCTGGCTCAGCACCACGGACGACAGGAAACTGACCGCCCAGCCGACCAGGAAATAGATGCCGACCGAATCGCCCCGGCGGGCGCGCATGAAAGCGCCCGGCAAGCCAAGCAGCATCGGCAGCAGGCCGAGGGTGCTGACGACGATGACCAGGACTTCCACACTGATGAGGTCCAGGCAGTAGGCCAGCGCGAACAGGGCCGCCAGCGCGGCACCGCCCTTCATCAGCCGGGAAAAGATGCGGTCGACGCCCGGCCGCGCCAGGGCTTGTTCGACGAACAGGTAGCCGCCGCAGGATGCCATCAGGGCGAACAGGCCGCCGGCGTGCAGCGTCATCCAGACGTTGTCGCGCCAGATGTATTGGCTGCCCAGGCCGAAGAACTCAACGGAAAACAGGGTGGTGCCGGCGATCAGCAGGGCGTATTTGCCGAACAGCGGTTCGCGCAGATTGACCCATTGCGCCAGGCTGTACAGCAGCAGGCAGAGGCTCAAGCCGATCAGGATACCTTGCAGCATCTGTTCGGCAAGGGCCGACGCGTGGTAGACGGCAGCCTTGGAGAAGCGGATCGGCAGGATCATCGAGCCGATATTTTCCACGCGCAGCAGCACCACGTGCTGGGCGCCCGGCTTCAGGCGCAGCGCGGCCGCCGGCGTGCGGCCGCCGCCGCCGGGGGCCACCACCGGCTGCAGGTTGCCGGTCACGGTATGGCTGTGCAGTATGCCGTCGGTGGCGGCGAAGACGTCAACGCGGTTGATTTGCGAGTAGTCGATATTCAGCGTCCACTCGCCGCTGCCTTCGGCCGGCACGGCGACCGGGATCCGGACCCAGACCACGGTGCCCTTGTTGACCCCCAGCGTGGCATAGGCCGATTCGGGCTTGCGGAAACGCTCGGCGGCCGCCAGCGCTTGCGCGGCGCTGAGCGAGCCGCCGGGGTCTTTCAGGATAGTGACGGCCGGCCAGGCGTCGTGCACGCCGGGGCGCTCCTCGAGCAAGAGCGGGGCCGGGCCGCCGGCGCTGGTGTCGGCGGCGGCGGTCAGGGGCAGCGCCGTGGCCAGCGCCAGCAACAGGACCGCCCATGCATGCAGGACGCGCGTCAGCATGGTTGCTGCCCTCCACCGGCGCGGGCGGCACGGCGGCCGGCCAGGCGCGCTTCCAGCGCATTCAGCCAGCGCGGAGCTTGGGGGTCGTCGCCCCAGCCGCGCACGGTGTCGTCGAGCTGGTTGAGCAAGGCTGGGGGAAGCTTCAACGGGCGGGTCTGGTCCATCAGGAATTTGACAGTGAATTGGTAGCCGACGATGCGGGTAATCATGCGGCAGATCGAAAAGCCGGGGACGGCCAGGCGCACCAGCGTGTCGATGGCGCGCACCAGGCCCATGCCGGCGCCGAACAGGATGCGCGACAGCAGGTTGACGCGCTGGTCCAGGGCCAGGTCGACCCGGGCGGCATCGCCGCACAGATAGCGTGTAAGCAGGACCGGGAACGGCTTCAGGATCCGCAATGGGATCTCGTCCTGCATCGCCTTCATCAGCGCAGCCCCCAGTGCCGGGCGCGGATCGGGTTGATAGGGCGACAGGCGGCCGCGCGCCTGCATGGCCTGGAAGCGCGTTGCAGCCTGCTCCATCGTGGGTGCCATCTGGCCAGCCTCAATGCCCAGCACGTGGCCGACGACGTTCCAGGCGTGCAGGTAGGCGTGTTCATCCTGCTGCGGCAGGGCGAGCCCGAGCTGGCGCAAGCCGCGCAGGAAGATGTAATGGAAGGTGAGCAGGGTATAGGCCAGCTGTTCCTGGTTGCACGGCAGGCCGTGGGCGCGCACGTCCCAGCCATGGTTGAACAGGGAGTCGTAGACGTGGCGGCACGGCGCATCGAGCGGCGCCAGCACGCTGCCCTCGGTTGCGGCGACCGCGGGATTGCCGCGCAAGATCAGGTGGCGGATGGTGGCGTGGATCAGGCGCACCTTGAGGATTTGCGCGATGCCGCCGCCTTCCGGACTGGTCAGTCCGCCGCGCATCATCACCGGGAAGATCATGGCGGCCGTGGAACGCACGCGGTAGTCGCAATGGGCCTCCAGCTGGCCGGCCACGTGCAGCACGCCGGCCAGGTCCGGCACCACATAGCATTCCGGCAGGCTGGCGCAGAACAGCAGGCTGCAGGACAACATGCTCATATCGAAGAACACTTCTTCCGCCCGCGCGATCAGGGCCGGCTCGGCCCACGGCGGCAGGGCGCTGCCCTGCGCCAGGTAAGCTTCCAGGGCGGCGGCGATGGGCGCCGGGGTGCCCTCCGGTGCGCGCCAGGCGGCGACGATGGCGTTCGATTGCCATTGGCCCAGCAAGCGGTTGACGATGGCGATCGCTTCCCATTGGCTGCCGTCATGGCCGGCCAGGATGGCTGCGATGGTATCGTCGGCCAGCGGGTCGGCGCGCAAGACCGGCGTGGCCGGTGCCGCCGCGCTCACGCCGCCACCTTCCAGCGCGTCCAGCCGCACAGGGCGGTCAGCAGCGGGATGCCCATTGCGAACAGGGCGATGGTGCGGGTTTCGATCGGGCTGCCCTGCACCGCCTGGAAGGCCATGCTGCCGCCGTAGATGAACAGCGGCACCAGGGCGTACAGCGGCGTGACGGCATTGCTGGCGGCCGGCGGCCGGCGCCGCAAGGTGGCGCGGAAACTGTAGATGATCACGAACGACACGCCCATCCAGCCCAGGAAGCCCTGCAGGGTCTCACCGAACCAGCCGCCGTCGGTCTTGGTCATGATCCACGCCTTCAGCGTGAACACCATGTAGGGGTCGGCGCCCAGGTCGTAGGCGGTGACGATCATGGCCGCGATGAAGGACATGATGAGCGATTGCAGCGCCGGCGGCGCGCCATCGGTGGGCGCCTGCCAGACGATCAGGTTGGCGATCACATAGGCCACGTAGCACAGCGCGAACCACATCAGCGGGATGATGAAGGGCACGGCGCCGATGCGCGGCCCCAGCACCTCGGTGTAGGTGTAGGAACCGAAGAACAGGCCCTGGGTGGCGCCCAGCTGTTCGGCGATCCAGCCCAGCACCACGCCGATGCCGACGAAGCGCAGCGCCGGCGCGGGTCCGAGCAGGTGGCTTGCGCTGGCCCAGCAGCAGCCGAACATCAGGATCGAACTGAGCACCAGGAGTGCCGTGGTCTCGCCCCAACTGCGGACGGCGAGCACCGCCAGGAATGCTGCGAGCAGGAGCAAGGTGATGCGGGGCAGTTGGTTCAGCACTGGCTTCATACGCCTCTTTCTTTAGAAGTGGTAGTCGAAACGGATGTCGAAAGTCCTCGGTTCGCTTGGCACGGACATGCCGAAACTGTCGATCGTGATGGGCTGCACCTTGTTTTCGAGGTTCCTGGCGCGCGCCATCACACTCCAGCTGGCGCCGTCCGGGCGATAAGCCAGCGTGAAGTCGCTGTGGGTGCGGGCCGGAACCCGGTACTGCAGCAACTGGCTGGAAACGCTGATGTTATAGGCAGCGCTGCGGCGCGCATTGAGGCCGGCCAACAAGGCGGCGCCCGGCAGGCGGAACGTATGCTCCCATCCCAGGCTGAGCACGGAACGCGGCGCACGGTCCAGCGGCTCGCCGGCCCAGGACGCCACGCCGTTCGGCCGGTAGGCGACATAGTGCGCATCGAGCAGCGTCAAGCCGTAGCTGAAACTGTCGGCGGAACCCGCGCGCCACTGTCCGTCCAGCTCCAACCCCTTGACGCTGGCCACGCCGGCGTTCTGGGTCACGAAGCGCGGCGCGCCGGCGACGATGGCGACACCCGACAGCTGCAAGTTGGTGTAGTCGTAGTTGAAGAGCGCCAGGTTCACGCTGGCGCGCTTGTCCAGGATGCGCGCCTTGACCCCGGCTTCCCAGGACTTCAGCGTTTCCGGCTGGTAGAACAGGGTTCCGGCCGGGACGGCGACGGCGGCCGGGCATGGGATGCCCAGCGCGCTGGAACCGGCCAGGCAGCCATCGTTGAAGCCGCCGGATTTATAGCCGGTGGCGATGCTGGCGTAGGCCATGGCCGACGGCGCCAGGTCGTATTCGGCGCCCAGCTTCCAGGTGGTCTTGCTGGTTTCCAGCGTCGCATTGTTGAGCAACTTGAAGTCGGTGGCCGGGTTGAAGGTCGGCGCTTGCTGGAAATTGGTGGAGCCGACACGCGATTTGTCGTCGTCGGTATGGCGCACACCGGCCGTGGCGCGCAAGGCCGGCGTCACGCTGTACGTGAGCTGGCCGAAAACGGCCTTGCTGCGGGCAATGGTTGGACCGTGCGGGAACACATAGTAAGGCGGCAGTTTGAGCAGCTGCAGGTCGCGGAACACATACAGCTGGTGCGACTCTTCGCGGAAATGGTACAGGCCGGCCTGCGCCTTGAACGGCCCGCTGCCCTTGGTGGACAGGCGCAGTTCGTGCGAATCCTGGCGCTGCTCGCCCCAGAAGTTTTCGTGCACGCCGATGGAGAGCGTCGGCAGCGCGCGGTAATAGAAGTTGGCCAGGAAGTCGTGCCGGGTCTTGCGGTGCGAGCCGAGGTAATCCAGCGCGACCGGACCGAGGTCCCAGGACAACTCGGCACCGAAGGCATCGGTCGACTTATGGCTGTAGCCTTGTTCGAGCTTGGTATTGAAGGGCTTGAAGCGGTTGGTCAGGCGCTCCGCGCTGCTGGCGTCGTACCACACCGGCTTGCCGGCCGCGATGCCCTGGTAGAAATTGGTGTCCGGCACCACGTTGTCGATATTGCCGGCCTGCCGGGCATGCTCATAGCGCAGCAGGAGCGCAGCGGAAGGGCCCAGCGCCAGCCTGGCCGACAGGCGCGCCGCGCGGTCGTCGCGGTCCTGGCCCAGCTGGAATGGCGTGTCCTGCCCATTGCGCAGGTAGCTGTCGTGGCGATTGACGGCCACGGCGGCGCGCAGGGCCAGCGCGGCAGTGACCGGCACGTTCAGCATGCCGGTCGCCACCCGTGAGCTGTAGTTGCCCAGCGCCAGGCTGGCCGCGCCCTCCAGCCGCTGGACCGGCGCGTTGCTGATGACGTTGACCACGCCGGCCGTGGTGTTGCGGCCGTACAGCGTGCCTTGCGGGCCGCGCAACACTTCGATGCGGTCCACGTCCAGGAAACCGAGGGTTTGCGCCTGCGGGCGGGCGATATAGATCCCGTCCAGCATGAAGGCGGCCGACGGGTCGCCTTTTTCGGTGGCATCCGAGTTCGATACGCCCCGGATGGTGATGCGCAAGCCATCGGCGGCCCCATCGAGATGCACGTTGGGCAAGCGCTTGCCGATGCCGGCGGCGTTATCGATGCCCAGCTTGTCCAGCTGGGCACCGGTGAGGACCGACATCGCGACCGGGGTCTGCGATTCGGGCGTGGCGATGCGTTGCGCCGTGACGAGCACTTCCGGCAACTGATCTGCAGTTTGGCCATGCGCCCATCCCGGCGCGCCAAGCATGCCGGCGACGGCCGCCGCCAGCAGTGTTGGGCGCAAATGCGCCCCTTGTTTCGACATGATTTCCCCTGGTGCCCTTGCCTTATATAGATATTTTGGCAATATTGTGAAGTGTGGCTTGCAAAGATCAAGAGTCTAACAGTTCATGTGCCTTGGAAACAATGCGATGTAGGCTTTGCCCGACACGAATTCAGTGCGCACGCCGATAGCGTGCCGGGCGCCGCAGGGCAATACTGGCGTTAAGCCTGAATCAGGAAAAGGAGGGCATCATGCTTTTGCGCAACATAACCATGGCTTGCGCCCTGGCGTGCAGCTGTCTTGGCACGGCAATCGCCGCCGGTGAACCGCAATATGTGACCGGCGGCGTCGGGATGGAAGAGCGCGGCGAAATGCTGGCCAGCAGGCCCGATTACAACGTGCGGATGACATTTGCGACGCGCGGCAGCGGCGAATACCGCTCCGATGTGCAAGTCGAGATCGCCGATACCCGGGGCCGTGTCAATCTCAACGCCCGGGATGCCGGGCCGCTGATGTTCGTCAACCTGGAGCCCGGCCGCTACCGGGTGACCGCCACGGCGGCCGATGGCCAGGTCCAGCGCCGCGAATTGCTGGTGCAACCGGGCCGCAGCAAGGACCTGTATTTCTACTGGAACGAACCGGCTACGATCGTGCAGTAGACATGAGCGCGTTCAGCGGACCGTAAGCGAAGGTCAGTTCGTCGTCGACTTTGCCGGTCTGCTGGAAGCGTTCCATATAGGCGCGCAACCGGCCCAGCATCACTTCGGCCGGTGCCGAGCCGGCGCTCAGGCGGCGCACGCCCAAGGCGGCCAGTGTTGCCGGCGGCGGCAGGGTGGCGCGCGCCAGGACGTTGAGCGGCATCGTGGTGCCTTGGGCCAGGGCGGCGATCTCGCCCTCGTCGGTGACGCCGGCCGCAAACAGGCCGTTGGCGCCCGCTCCTTGGTAGAGCGCGGCGCGGCGCAGGGTTTCCGCCGTGCGCTGGCCCGGTTCGGCCAAGCCCTTCAGGTACACGTCGCAGCGGGCATTGATGTACAGGTCCACCCCGGCCGCGTTGGCGGCGCCGCGGGCGGCGGCGATCTTGCGCACCAGGAGTTCCGGCGCCGCGTGCCCATCCTCGATATTGATGCCGACGACGCCGGCCTGCAGCAGCTGGGTAACGAACCGGCCCACCAGTTCGGGTTCGGCCGAATAGCCGTCTTCGATATCGACGGTCAGCGGCAAGGCGCTGGCACGCACGATGTCGCGCACGGTTTCCAGCAGCAGGGCGGTGGGCAATTGCGAACCGTCGCCATAGCCATGGGCCCAGGCCACGGCGGCACTGCTGGTGGCCAAGGCTTTGGCACCGGCCAGGGCGGCGATGCGGGCGCTGCCGCCGTCCCAGCAATTGGCCAGCAGCAGGATGCCGTCCCGGTGCAGCGCGTGGAATTGGGTATCGTTGCGCATGTGGTGTTTTCCTTAACATTGTAGGGCAGGTCATTCTGCCACGGTTCACCGATTCGTGCTTTGGTACAATGCGGGGTTGCCCAACCAGACCCTGAACCATAGTGCAAAGCCGTCAACTCTACGCCCGCCTCCTGAAAGAATTCCTGCCCTATAAATGGGTGGCCCTGGCCACCTTGCTTGGCGTGGGCGTGGCTTCCCTGACCGACGTCTTGCTGATCCGCCAGTTGCAGAACGTGGTGGATGCCGTGAGCCCGGAGGCGCTGGGCGGCGCGCTGCAGCCAGGCGGCATGCTGGGGGCGGTGCGCGGCTGGCTCGACGGCATCCTGCCGTCCGATCCCAAGGCGGCGGTGCTGTGGTCGATCCCAGCGCTGATCATGGCGCTGGCATTGCTGCGCATGGTCAGCACTTTTTGCGGCGATTACGGTTCGGCGTGGCTGACCCAGCGCGTGCAAGCCAATGTGCGCGAAAAGATGTTCGCGCGCGTCTTGCGTTTGCCGAACCGCTACTTCGACCAATCCTCGACCGGCACCACGCTGTCGCGCATCGCTTTCGATGCGACCCAGGTGACGCAGGCGGGCCTGAGCGTGCTGACCATCGCGGTGCGCGATTCGGTGGCGGTGGCGGGCTACCTGGGATCGCTGTTCCTGATCGACTGGAAGCTGGCCTTGTTCTGCCTGGTGCTGATGCCCTTGGTGGCCCTGGTGGTCACCATTGCCGCCCGGCGGATGCGGCGCCTGAGCGCCAGTGCCCAGCATGCGATGGGGGAATTGACGCGCGTGCTGGATGAAAGCATCGGCGGCCAGCGGGTGGTCAAGATCTTCGGCGGCCAGCAATATGAGCAGAAACGCTTCGATGAGGTGGTCAAGCTGAACCGGCAGCTGGCAGTCAAACATGCCTCGACGGCCGCCATGAATTCCGGGCTGATCATGGCGCTGGTGGGCGCCACCCTGTCGGCCGTGATCTATTACGCCTTGCTGCGCGCGCGCGAAGGCGCGCTGACGCCGGGCGCCTTCGTCGCCTTCATCACCTGCCTGATGGCGATGCAGTCGCCGATCAAGAACCTGACCAAGCTCAATGAGCCGCTGCAGCGCGGCCTGGCGGCCGCGGAATCGGTGTTCGGCCTGATCGATGCGCCGATGGAAACCGACACCGGCACCCGCGCCATTGAGCGGGCCAAAGGCCATATCGTGTTGGAAGACGTCGGCTTCCGCTATAACGCCGACGATCCGGAAGCGGCGCCCGCCCTGCGCTCGGTGTCGCTCGACATTCCTGCCGGCGAAACGGTGGCCCTGGTGGGCGGCTCGGGCAGCGGCAAGACCACGCTGGCCAGCCTGCTGCCGCGCTTTTATGACGTGGGCAGCGGCCGCATCCTGCTCGATGGCGTGGATTTGCGCGAGTACCGTTTGCCGGACTTGCGCAGCCAGATTGCGCTGGTGAGCCAGGATGTGGTGCTGTTCAACGATACGCTGGCGGCCAATATCGCTTACGGCGATCCGGCGCCTGACATGGGACGCATCGAAGCGGCGGCGCGCGCAGCGTATGCGCACGATTTCATCATGCGCCAGCCCTTGGGTTACCAGACCGAAGTGGGCGAGAATGGCTTGCGGCTGTCGGGCGGCCAGCGCCAGCGCCTGGCCATCGCACGCGCCATCTACAAGGACGCGCCGATCCTGATCCTGGACGAGGCGACCAGTGCGCTCGATACCGAGTCGGAGCGCCAGGTGCAGGCGGCGCTGGAAAAGCTGATGGAAGGCCGTACCACGGTGGTCATCGCGCACCGCCTGTCGACGATTGAAAATGCCGACCGCATCGTGGTGATGGCATCGGGCGCGATTGCGGAGCAGGGCGCGCACGAGGCGCTGCTTGCCAAGGGCGGTATCTATGCGCGCCTGTACCAGACGCAGAAGCAGCTTGACCAGTAATTATTGGGTGGCCTGCAGCAGGTAGGCCGCCATATCGCGCGCATCGCGTTCCGAAACGCCCAGTTGCGGCATGGCGCTGCCGGGTTTGTGCTGTTGCGGCGTCCTGATCCAGCTGACCAGGTTCGCTTCATTCGTCGGCAGC